>JBKTBE010000047.1:0-16714 GCA_046883645.1 Collinsella sp.
ATATTACGTCGAGGACGATGACAACATCAGGGATTTGACGGTCTATGCGCTGCGCAAGCAGGGGATTGAGGCCGAAGGCTTTTCGTGCGACGGTGAGTTTAAGGCTGCCGTGGCGCGACGGGTACCCGATGCCGTCCTGCTCGACATCATGCTGCCCGATACCGATGGCTTGGCGATTATGCGTCGACTGCGTGCCGATCGCCTGACGGCGACGGTGCCCATCATGATGCTTACCGCCAAGGATACCGAGCTCGACAAGGTGATGGCGCTCGATGGCGGTGCCGACGATTACCTGACTAAGCCGTTTTCGCTCATGGAGCTTGCGAGCCGCTGCCGCGCACTGCTGCGTCGCGGCGGCATGGTCAAGCAGGCGAGCGATGTGCTCAGCGTGGGCGACATCGTGCTCTCGCCCAGCCATCGCGAGGTGACCGTTGCCGGCGAGCCGCTTAAGCTCACCCTGCGCGAGTTCGACCTGCTCGAGTACCTCATGCGCAAGCCCGGCGTGGTTTTTACCCGCGAGTCGTTGCTGCAGAGCGTGTGGGGCTGGGACTTCGACGGCGGTTCGCGCACCGTTGACGTGCACGTGCAGACGCTTCGCCAAAAACTGGGCGAGCATGCCAGCGCCATCGAGACCGTGCGCGGCGTGGGCTACCGCTTGGCCGAGCCTTCTGCCGGCGATGGTGCCAAAGGCGACGACACCGCGGCCACCGCATCGGAGGAGTAACCCGTGGTCTTCGCCCCCCAGGGAAAACATACGCTGTCGCACCGCGTTTTTGTGACGATCTTTGTCTGCGCCATGGCGGTTATCGTGGCGTTTACGGTGCTGGGTGCGTTCTTTGTGCAAAACACCTTGGCGGATGCCACGAGTGCCAATCTGGCGCAGGAAACCGAGCTCATTGCTGCCGCTCTCGACGAACAGCAGGAGCCCATCCCGTTCTTGCGTAGTCTCGATCGCGAGGACTTGCGCATCACGCTGATTAACAAGGATGGATCGGTTGCCTACGACAACGAGGCGTCGCCTTCCACACTGCCCAACCATGGCGATCGCCCCGAGGTCATCGAGGCCTTTGAGAGTGGTTTGGGTTCCGCGGAGCGCGCAAGCTCTACGCTCGACGAGATTATGCTGTATCGCGCCGTCGCCCTTGATAACGGCCAGGTTGTCCGCTTGGCGCAGGCCCAGCCTGGCGTTGCGGCGATTTTGCTGTCGATGGTGGCGCCGATGCTGCTTATCGCAGCAGCGGGTGCGGTACTCTCGTTTTTTATGGCGCGCCGCGAGTCCCGTGCCATCATCGCGCCGTTGCAAGAGGTGGATTTGGACCACCCACGCCGTAGCTATGAGCACGCCTATGCCGAGATGGTCCCCATGCTTGAGCGTATCGAGTCGCAGCGCCAGGAACTCAAGCGCCAAATGGCGGTGCTAGCGGACAACGACCGTATGCGCCGCGAGTTCACGGCGAATATCACCCATGAGCTCAAGACGCCGCTTACGGCGATTTCGGGCTATGCCGAGCTCATCGCAAACGGCATGGTCGAGGGCGAGGGCGACCTGCGCAACTTTGGCGGTCGCATCTATCGTGAGGCGGGCCGCTTGGCAGCGCTTGTCAACGATATCCTTACGCTGTCTAACTTGGACGAGGCCGAGCGTGCAGCTGAGGGCGAGGCGGTGCCCATTGGGTCCACGGAGCCTATTGAGCTCTCGCGTGCCATCTACGCGGTCGAGCAGCGTCTTGAACAGGTCGCCCGTCAGGCGAATGTGACGATAAGTCATGAGACCAAGCCTGTGGTCATCGAGGGCGTGTCGCGCCTGATCGACGAGCTCATCTATAATCTGGCAAGCAACGCCATCCGCTACAATCGACCCGGCGGTACGGTTACGCTGCAGTGCGGCACCAACGACGAAGGCCATCCGTTCCTTGCGGTCGCCGACACGGGAATCGGTATCGCGCCTGAAGAACAGGGCAAGGTATTTGAGCGGTTCTATCGCGTGGACAAGAGTAGGTCCAAGGCACGCGGCGGAACCGGTCTGGGGCTTGCCATTGTCAAGCATGCGGCCCTGTATCATCACGCCACGCTCGATCTGTCGAGCGAGTTGGGCGTGGGAACCACCATTACGGTGACGTTTCCCATACAGCAGGACGAGCCATTCGCATAGCGATACAACATAGATATTGATGTAGACGCCGCATTTGACTTTCGGGTGCGGCGTTGTTGTGCAATTTTACGATTGCTTCCGACATTTTTACAGGAGAGCCTGTTTCTTATGTATAGAGTTTGGTCTCGGTAAAAAGATGCGATAACATACGGACAGTTTTGTCAATCCGAACTGGGGAAATGAAAGGCAAGCTGCATGACCCTTCTCGAACTGTTCCAGCTGCTGAAGAAGCACCTTCAGCTGGTCATCACCCTTCCGGTGGTCTGCGCGATCGCCATGGGCATCGTGTCCTTCGTTGCGATGGACAACACCTATACCGCGACGACGAGCATGTACATTCTCGCCAAGACCGACGATGGCGGTCAGATGAGCTACAACGATCTCTCGGCGAGTCAGATGCTTTCCAACGATATCGCCACGCTGCTGGATAGCGATAGCGTTAAGAGCGGCGCAGCCAATGAACTGGGCCTCACCGATCTGGATGACTACAAGGTGTCTGTTTCCTCCGAGACCACCACGCGTGTCATTACGCTTTCGGTTACCGGCACCGATGCCAAGGAGACGGCTAAGGTCGCAAAGGCCATAGCTAGCTCGGTGAGTACGGTCGCTCAGAACGTCGGCGCTGCCCAGAGCATCAACGTTATCGACGAGGCTAAGACCCCCGAAGCCCCCAGCGGCCCCAAGCGTATGCTGTACGTTGCTGTCGCGTTCCTCGCGGGCATCTTTATCGCAGTTGCCTATGTCGTTTTGGCAGACATGCTCAACACCCGCATCCGCGGTGCCGAAGAGGCAGAAGAGCTCCTGGGCATTCCCGTTGTTGGCCGAATTCCGGCTATGAAAGGTGGTAAATAGGCATGGCTAAGGCAAAGAACACCGATAAGCTCGTTGTACAGAATGCCGCCAAGACCCTTCTGGCCAACATCCGCTTTGCGAGTGTGGACGACCCCATTCGCACCATCACCGTTACCTCCTCGATTCCCAACGAGGGCAAGTCTACGGTTTCCATTAACCTTGCTCAGGCAATCGCCACGAGCGGCAAGTCCGTGCTCCTGGTCGAGGCCGATATGCGCCGCAGGTCCCTTTCCGATATGCTCGGCGTTCGTTCGCGCGGCGGACTCTATGCGGTTCTTTCCGAGCAGATCTCCATTGACCAGGCAATTGTCGAGACGGGTCAGAAGAACTTCTACTTTCTCGATGCCGAGCCGCATATTCCCAATCCTGCCGACATCATCGTCTCTCACCGCTTTGCCAAGCTGGTAAAGGCACTGTCCGCCAAGTTCCAGTACGTCATCTTTGATGCTCCCCCGGTCGGCACTTTCATCGATGCTGCCGAGATCGCAAGTCTGACCGACGGTGCGCTTTTTGTCGTGCGTGAGGATTTCACCAAGCGCGAGGAGGCGCTCAACGCCATCGGTCAGCTTAAGAAGTCCGAGAAGGTCAAGCTCATCGGTACCGTTATGAACTACTGCGAGACCGAGACCAGCGAGTACTACTACTCCTACTACACCAAGGACGGTAAGAAGGTGAAGAAGGGCTCCGACGATCAGGGGACTTCCAAAAAGGGCATCTTCACCAACCGAGCAAACGTTTAGTTGATTAAGGCTGACCTATGCGTGACATTCATTGCCATATCTTGCCGGGTGTAGACGACGGCGCCGCCGATCTCGATGAGAGCTTGGCGATGCTCGAGGCTGCCAAGCGGGCCGGTGTAACCAGAATCGTTTGCACTCCTCACTGCCGTGATCCCTATTTTGATTACGACAAGATGTGGGATGCCTTTGAGCTGCTGCGTGATAACGCTGACGGTTTTCCGCTCCAGATGGGCTTCGAGGTCAACCATCGAAAGCTTGTTGAGCTTGGTATCGATGCTGCGGAGCACTTGCATTTCGATGGAACCAACGAGTTTCTGCTCGAGCTTTCGACGCATGCCGATGCGTATGCGTTTAGAGAGTACGAGAACACGATTTACGATTTGCAGTGCCGTGGTTACCAGGTGATTATCGCTCATCCTGAGCGCTATCGTGCGGTTCAAAAGGATGTAAGCGTGGCGGAGCGCCTGGTCGATATGGGCTGCAAGCTGCAGGCTTCGGCGGACTTTATTGCCGGCGGTCGCTTTGGTCGCGAGAAAAAGCCGGCACAGCGCCTGTTCGATCAGAACCTGTACAGCTTCATCGCGAGCGATGCCCATAACGTGGGTCATTACGACTGCCTGGCGAAGGCTCGCGCGAAGTTTAGCGTGCGTGGAGCCCATTTTCGCTAAAATCTGTCCCTAACGTTCGCATTGAATGAAGGGGCAGCCATGGATATCCAACTTAAGACGGGATGCTTTGATGACGCGGCGCTGGTGCGCCGCGTCGTTTTTATGGACGAGCAGGGCTACGAGAATGAGTTCGACGCTATCGACGAGGATCCGAACTGCATTCATGTGACGCTCTATGCAGACGGCGAGCTTGCCGGTTGCTCGCGCGTGTTTCCCGAAGAGCTTGAGCGCGTGGCTGACGCAGAGGCCCCGGTGTTGCCGGCATGCGACATGGACGAAGGCGTTGCGGCGGGGGAGACCTACATTATGGGGCGCGTCGCCGTGCTGCCGGCTATGCGTCGTCGCGGACTGGCGAGTGCGATCGTCGAGGCCAGTGCTTCGTGTGCACGCGATGCCGGCGCTAAGCTTATTAAGCTGCATGCGCAGGAATACGTGTTGCCGCTCTATGCAAAGGCGGGCTACACGCAAATCGCCCCGGTAGATTACGAAGACGAGGGCCAGCCCCATGTCTGGATGGCCAAGCGCGTAGATGGCAGATAGGGACGTTCCTTTTCTGCCGGCAGTTGGGGACGCTCCTTGGCAATTGGCGCATCGGAGCGCTTAGACATACAGTTTTTCGATTCCGTATGTATATATGCGCGCTAATGGGTTATAAAATCTAAGTCTGAACATAGCAGGTCTGCGATTCGGCTCGGGCGACCGGGCCGTTTTTGCGGACGGGGGTAGCGCGAAAGGACTGCACATGCGTCAATTTAAGACCGAGAGCAAAAAACTGCTCGACCTCATGATCAACTCCATCTACACCAATAAGGAAATCTTCCTGCGCGAGCTTATCTCTAACGCGAGCGACGCCGTCGACAAGCTCAACTTTAAGAGTCTGCAGGACCCGAGCGTCAAGATCGACCAGGGCGACCTGGCCATTCGCGTCTCCTTTGATAAAGACGCCCGCACCATTACCATCTCGGATAACGGCATTGGCATGACCGCCGAGGAGCTCGAGCGCAACCTAGGCACTATCGCTCATTCCGGCTCCGAGGAGTTTAAGACCGAGAACGCCGAGCAGCAGGGTTCGGATGTCGACATCATCGGCCAGTTTGGCGTGGGCTTCTACTCGGCTTTTATGGTCGCCAGCCATGTGAAGGTCGTCAGCCGCGCCTACGGCGAGGATGTCGCCCATGTGTGGGAATCCGACGGTCTTGAGGGCTACACCATCGAGGACGGCGAGCGCGCCGAGCACGGTACCGATGTCATCCTGACGCTGCGCGAGAACGAGAAGCTCGACGCCGACGGCGAGGCCGAGACCTACGATCGCTTCCTGACCGAGTGGGGCCTCAAGAGCCTGATTCAGCAGTACAGCAACTATGTGCGCTACCCGATTCAGATGATGGTGTCCAAGAGCCGCCAGAAACCCAAGCCCGAGGACGCCGGCGACGATTACAAGCCCGAGTACGAGGACTACCAGGAGCTTGAGACCGTCAACTCCATGACGCCGATCTGGAAAAAGCGCAGCTCCGATGTCGAGCAGAAGGACTACGACGAGTTCTACAAGTCCACGTTCCACGACTTTGACGATCCGGCGCGCACCATCAGCTTCCACGCCGAGGGTACGCTCGAGTACGACGCACTGCTTTTGTGCCGAGCGCGCCGTTCGATCTTACAGCAAGATTGGAGAAGGGCCTGTCGCTCTACAGCTCCAATGTCCTGATCATGGAGAAGTGCGACGACCTGCTGCCCGACTACTACAACTTTGTCCGCGGCGTCGTGGATTCCGCCGACGTGTCGCTTAACATCTCGCGCGAGACGCTGCAGCAGAACCGTCAGCTCAAGGCCATCGCCAAGCGTGTGGAAAAGAAGATTACCGCCGACCTTGAGGATATGCGTGACAACGACCGCGAGGCCTACGAGAAGTTCTTTGAGAACTTTGGCCGCGGTCTTAAGTACGGCATCTACTCGAGCTATGGCATGAAGGCCGATGAGCTCGCCGACCTGTTGCTGTTCTGGTCTGCCAAGGAACAGAAGATGATTACCCTGGCCGAGTATGCCAAGGGCATGCCCGAGGATCAGAAGGCCATCTACTACGCCGCCGGTGACTCGCGTGAGCGCTTGGCCAAGATGCCCGTGGTAAAGGGCGTGCTCGACCGCGGCTATGACGTGCTGCTGCTGACGCAGGATGTGGACGAGTTCACGTTCCAGGCTATGCGTGAGTACGTTGCCGCCGATATGCCCAAGATCTACGAGGACGATGCTGCCCGCGAGGCTGCCGAGAAGGCTGTGGCCGACGGTGCCGAGCCCGAGGTCGAGGATCGTCATCTAGAGCTCAAGAACGTTGCGACTGGCGATCTTGATCTGGCGACCGAGGACGAGAAGAAGGAGGCCGAGGACGCCACCAAGGAAAACGAGGACCTCTTTAGCGCTATGAAGGAGGCGCTCGGTGACAAGGTCGAGAAAGTTGCCGTCTCCGCGCGCCTGACCGATGCCCCCGCTTGCATCACCACCGAGGGCCCGCTTTCGCTTGAGATGGAGAAGGTGCTCCAGAAGGGACCCGAGGGCGCGCCCGACGGTATGCCCAAGAGCCAGCGCGTGCTCGAGCTCAACGCCAAGCACCCGGTCTTTGCCAAGCTCGTCGCTGCTCAGAAGGCGGGCGACACTGACAAGATCAAGCAGTACTCAGGCTTGCTCTACGATCAGGCCCTGCTGGTCGAGGGCATCCTCCCCGAGGACCCCGTGGCCTTCGCGGCGGCTGTTTGCAACTTGATGTAGTTCGGGGATACGGCACCGTAACTAGATTAGAACGAGAGTGGATAATCTCCCACTTTTGGCTCGAATGCGGGCTTGAAGTGGGAGATTTTCCACTCTCGTTTCCTTTTGAATGATCCCTTCGTCCCCAAGGGATCATTTATTTGTGCGGGTTGTGGTTTTGTGACCTGCTGAAATTTAGGATACTGTACATCTGTACGTTAACTCATCTTCGTAGTATATTGCTACCCGCAAAACTCAACACCATTGTGCTTTGAGACGTTAAAGCGCCTACTACAATGGTTGTCGATAGTACGATTCGATTTAACGACAGGATGGATGGTCCAAGCGTGAGTCTCGGCAGCAAACTATCCAATGCAAAGGTGTCCTTTGCGATATTTAAGCGCGACATTAAGCGACTGCTTGTGAACCCCGTCGCCCTGGTGGTTACCCTAGGCGTGTGCGTTATTCCCTCGCTGTATGCCTGGTATAACATCGTGGCAAACTGGGATCCGTATGGAAACACCCAAGGCATCAAGATTGCTATCGCCAACAACGATCGAGGCACCCAAAACGACTTGGTGGGTGAGCTCAACGCTGGCGACAAAGTGGTCGACCAGCTCAAGGAGAATCATCAGTTGGGCTGGACGTTCGTCGACTCGACGGCCGATGCCAAGGAGGGCGTCGAGAGCGGCGAGTACTATGCCGCTATCGTGATTCCCAAGAACTTCTCGGATAACCTGGTTTCGATGCTCGACGGCAACTACCATCAGCCCAAGCTCACGTACTACGTCAATGAGAAGAAGAGCGCCATTGCGCCCAAGGTTACCGATACCGGTGCAAACACCATCGAGGAGCAGATCAACTCGGAATTTGTCTCTACGGTAGGCAAGACTGTTGCCGGTATCGCCAAGGATGCCGGTGTCGATTTAAAGGACAAGGCAACCCAGACTCAGGACTCGCTGGCAAGTTCGGTGTCCGAGGCGTCCGACACCTTGGGCGAGGTGCGCGATTCGATTGGCGATATGAATGCCGCCATCGATAAGACGAGTGGCGCTATCGCCTCGGCTGATGCGGCACTTGCCGGCTTGCAAGGCCAGGCACCGTCGCTGACGCAGGCGATCTCCCAGGGCAACGACCTGCTGAGCGAAGCTCGCACCACGGCGGGCAACTCCATCACCTCGCTCTCCAAGGCGCTCTCGGAAGGCAGCCTTGCGCTCACCAAGACGTCGGCCTCTGCGAACGCTGCCATCGGCAAGCTGACGGGCGCGGTCACATCTACGACCACCCGTATCGACAACTCGCTCGAGTCTCTTCAAGCGACGATCGACCACAATAAGGCCGTTATCGGGCACTTGGAGATTCTCGCCAATGACACGTCGACAGGTTCCGAGGAAATTGACGCGCGCATTGTATCGACCATCGATTTGCTTCGAGAGCAGAATGAAAAGCTTCAGAGCATCAAGGACGGTCTGTCCGCGCAGTCGAGCGCCATGGCGAATGACGCAGCGGCTGTTTCGGGTGCCAGTGACGCTATCAATAACGCAATTCATACCGGTGCGACCAACCTTGGCCAAGCCCAGACGGACTTGGGCCAAAACGCGCTGCCGAAGGCCTCGAGCGCGCTCGACTCTTTTGCTGCCGTTTCGGGCGACCTGACCGGTATCGTCTCGGGTATGACACCTACACTTGCAAATGCGCGCGGCACGTTGGCGCAGCTTAGCGCTACGCTCGGCCAGGCCAAGACCACGCTGTCCCAGACCGATTCCTCGCTTGCCAAGGTCCAGGACAAGCTTGCAACCGCCGCCAATGACATCGCGGCGCTGCAGACCTCCGAGTCCATGGGCGAGCTGGCCGATCTGATGGGCGTCGATGTCAATGACGTGGCAGATTTCATGGCGTCTCCGGTTGAGTTGACGTCCAAGTCAATCTATCCGGTCAAGAGCTTTGGCTCGGGCATCGCTCCCTTCTACACCAATCTGGCGCTTTGGGTGGGCGGCTATGTGCTCATCGCCATTTACAAGCTCGAGGTCGACCGTGAAGGTGTTGGCAGCTTTACGGCGCGTCAGGGCTACTTTGGCCGCTGGTTGCTCATGGTGATCCTGGGCGCGTTGCAGGCCATCATCGTTACGGTAGGCGATCTGGTGATTGGCGTGCAGTGCGTCAGCCCGCTGCTGTTCGTGCTGGGCGGCATCGCCATTTCGTTCACCTACGTCAATATCATCTATGCGCTGTCCACCACGTTTAAGCATATCGGCAAGGCTATCGGCGTCATTCTCGTCATCGTGCAGATCCCGGGTTCGTCGGGCATGTACCCCATCGAGATGATGCCCGGCTTCTTCCAGTGGCTGCACCCGCTGCTGCCCTTTACCTACGGCATCAATCTGCTGCGCGAGACGGTCGGCGGCATGTATTCGTTCAACTACCTGTTTAACCTGTGCATTCTGGGCGTGTTCTTGATCGTGGCGCTCTTTATCGGCCTGCAGCTGCGTCCGCTGCTGCTCAACCTTAACCTGCTCTTTGATAAACAGCTCTCCACGACCGGTATGATGATTTGCGAGTCCAACGACCTGCCGCGCCAGCGCTACTCGCTGCGCACGGCCATGCGTGTCATGCTCGATTCCGATTCGTACCGTCGCGAACTGCTCGATCATGCGGTCGCCTTTGAACATCGCTACCCGTACTACATCAAGGGCGGTTTTGCCGCCGTGGTGGGCGTTCAGGTCCTGCTCTTTGTCCTGTCGACGGTTCTCGATATCGACAATAACGGCAAGATCATCCTGCTTGTTATTTGGATCATCTCGGTTATTGCCATCTGCGGCTGGCTTATCAATATCGAATATATCCGCGCGAGCCTCAATACCCAGATGCGCATCTCGGCGCTTTCGGATGAGGACCTGCGTCGCGAGATGCGCGAACACACGGCCGCCATTCCTGCCGCCCGCCACATGTTTGGCCTCAACGCCAGCGAGCGTGGTGCCAAGGGCGGCGATCAGTCCACGGGCCGCTTGCCGCATATCGGCTCGCACCATAAATCTCAGGGCAGCGACAGCACAGCCACAAATGATGGAGATACCACCGCGCTTGGCAAGCACTCCAAAGGAGGTGAGGCATAAATGAAGAACATCCTGCATCTGTTTAAGCGCGATGTCCAAAACGTGTCTCGCTCCGTGATCGGCTTGGTTGTCGTGATGGGCCTCATTATCGTACCGTGTCTGTACGCGTGGTTTAACATCGCCGGCAGCTGGGATCCGTACGGCAACACCGGCAATCTTAAGATCGCCGTGGTCAACACCGATGAGGGTTACGAGAGCGATTTGATCCCCGTCGAGGTTAACGTGGGCGAAAACGTGACCGCCACCCTACGCGGCAACGAGAGCTTCGATTGGGTTGTGCTCAACAATCGCGAAAAGGCTATCGAGGGCGTTAAGTCGGGCGCGTACTATGCTGCCGTCGTTATCCCCAAAACGTTTAGCGCTGACATGATGACGCTTTTCTCGACCGACGTGAAGCATGCCGATATCGAGTTCTACGAGAATCAGAAGGCCAACGCCATTGCGCAGATCGTGACCGAGAAGGGTTCGAGCGCCGTTCAGAACCAGGTTAACGAATCTTTTACCGAGACCATTACGAGCATCGGTCTTAAGACGGTGTCCAGCCTGCTCGATTACATGAGCACCGACCAGGTCAGCAACTTTATCGCCAACCTGTCCTCGACGCTCGGCGATTCGATTGGGGACCTGCAAGACGTTCAGGCTAATGCTTCGTCGCTGGCGGGCATTTTGAGCTCTACGTCCGATTCGTTGACGTCGGCGAGCGGTATGCTCCAGCAGACGGGTACGGTCGATGAGTCGACCAAGCAGTTGATGGAGCATGCCAAGAGCGGCATGAGCGATTCCAAAGAAGCGCTGAAGGCCGCCAACGACGCCATCAACGCCGCGATTGACGGAAGCGCGGGCTCGTTCGACAACGTGTCCGCCGAGCTTGCGAAGGCATTCGATGCCGCGAATCAGCATGTCTACCTTACGGTGTCTCAGCTCAACGATGCCGCGGCGGCGCTCAATACACGTGCCGACGATATCGACGCCACGGCCGACCAGCTCCGCGGCTTTGCCGAGCAGGTCAGTGACGAAAAGCTCCAGGAGAGCCTTAAATCTGTGGCAACATCGCTGGGCAGGATCGCGGTGGAGTATCGCAACAACGCCAAGGACTTGACGGCAACTGCTAAGTCCCTTTATGACAGCATGGCAGAGGTCAACAGCACGCGTGCCGAGGTCGATCAGGCCATCGCCGATGCCAAGGCGGGCATTTCGGGCGCCAAGTCCGACTACGATTCCACGTTCTCGGTTAAGGCCAAGGAGCTCAAGAAGACGGTTTCGGGCATCCTGGACTCGCTCGATGGCATCTCGGGCGATCTGGATAGCGCCGTAGACGGCCTGACCGACGCATCCGGTTCGCTGGCAAAGGGCCTCTCCAAGGCTGCAAAGCTGGTCAACAAGGCTTCCGATCAGCTGGGCGAGGCGTCGGACAAGATCAGCGCGTTTAAGGACGAGCTCGATGGCGCCCTGATGTCGGACGACCTTGCCACGATCAAGACGATGATTGGCAACGACCCCGAGGGCCTTGCCGTGTCGCTTTCCGGTCCCGTCGCACTCGACCGCAAGCCGGTCTATCCGATCCGCAACTACGGTTCAGCCATGGCGCCGTTCTACACGATTCTGTCGCTCTGGGTCGGCTCGATTGTACTGGCGGCCATGATGAAGGTCTCGGTTGACGATGAGCTTATCAACGAGCTCATCCCCGTGCGCCTGCACGAGATCTACCTGGGTCGCTACCTGTTCTTTGGCGGTTTGGCCCTGCTGCAGGCAACGCTCGTGTGCGCGGGCGACATCCTGTTCTTTGGCATTCAGTGCGACAACCCGCTGCAGTTTGTGCTGGCGGGCTGGGTCGCGAGTCTCGTGTTCTCCAATATCGTCTACACGCTTACGGTTTCGTTTGGCGATATCGGCAAGGCGCTCGCTGTCGTGCTGTTGGTCATGCAGGTCGGCGGTTCGGGCGGCACGTTCCCCATCGAGATGACCGGCCCCGTGTTCCAGGCGATATATCCGTTCCTGCCGTTTACCCATGGCATCAACGCCATGCATGCCGCCATGGCTGGCGCCTACCATATGGAGTACTGGGTTGAGCTGGGTATTCTGGCGAGCTATCTGATTCCGTCGCTGGCCCTGGGCGTCGTCTTCCGCCGTCCGGTCATCAAAGCCAACGACTGGATTATCGAAAAGCTGGAGTCGACAAAGCTAATTTAATGCGGCAGCGTTAACGCTGATGCAGCGTCGGCCGGTCCGCCGTTCGGTAGAACGGCGGAACAAAACGCTTTAGCGGGCTGGATTGCGATGCAACGCTGGTTGTTGCTACAGTAGCGGGGCGTACCGGGGGTCCGGTACGCCCTGTTTTTATTTGACCATGAGGCGGCACGCAGCCATACGCGTGCGGACACCACGCCCAGATTGAGTGCGAGGATGTTCCATGGCCCAATACGCTGCCAACGAAATCGAAAACATGCCCGATAGCCCTGTGGCCCGTGAGGATTTGGGCGCGGGCGGTATTCCCCGGGGTGCCGGCGCACGCTCGCCGCTGTTCTGGAAAGTTCTGCTATTTTCGGTGGCGGTCATCTGGGGCTACTCCTTTACCACTATGAAGGGCGCGCTCGACACCATTCCGGTGTTCGAGCTGGTCTACGTTCGCTTTCTTCCGGCATCACTGGTTATGTTTGCCATTTTCCATAAGCGCATCATCGCTCATTTCAATGCCCGCAACCTGATCGTCGGACTGGGCATGGGTGCGCTCATGTGGGGAGCATACGGACTGCAGACGATCGGCCTGGCGCAGACCACGGCAGGCAAAAGCGCGTTTTTGACGGGCACGTACTGCATCTTGGTTCCGTTTGCGAGCTACGTCCTAAGCGGCGAAAAGCTTACCCGTTACAACTTGGGCGCCGCGTTGCTGTGCCTGGCGGGCATTGGCTTGGTGGCGCTCGATAGCGTCGAGTTCAATGCCGGCGATGCCATTACGCTGGGCGGCGCGGTCTTCTTTGCCATCCAGATGGCGGTGACCGCCAAGTACGGTCGCAAGATGGACATCAACGTCATCACGTTTTGGATGTTTGTGGGCAATGGCGTCTTGAGCCTGATCTCGTCGCTGTTGTTCGAGACCCAAGCGCCCGCGTCCGTGTGGACGCCGAGCTTTATCGGCGTGATGGCCTTCCTCTCGGTGGGCTGCACGTGCGTGGCGCTGCTCGTCCAAAACGTCGGCTTGGCGCACGTCCCGGCCTCGACGGGCTCACTGCTTCTTTCGATGGAGTCCCCCTCGGGCGTGCTGTTCTCGGTGCTGCTGATGGGGGAGGCGCTCACCTCGCGCCTGCTTGCCGGCTTTGCGCTCATCTTCCTGTCGATTATTTTGAGCGAGACGCATTTCGATTTCTTGCGCCGAAAATCACACCCGCAATTGTAAACAACTTGTTGCGCCGCCCTCCCAGGGCGGCATTTTTTATGTCATGCCCTTACAGTTGTGCCTTGCACTTTACGCTATCAAAGTGCGTGCTGCAAAAACGTTACTGGAGGGCATCTATGGTACCAGCTCTGTCCGATTTTCAACCGCAACCAGCGCCTCAGGCTACCACAGCGGCGCAGACCGCTATCGGTGACGGTCTTGTCGCAGAAGCTCAGGCTTTTGCAGACGAGCTCGCTGCGTGGCGACACGATCTACACCAGATGCCCGAGCTCGGTAACAATCTTCCGCAGACGTCTGCCTATATCCAGGCACGTCTGGACGAGATGGACATCCCCCATACCACGCTCGTCGACGGTTCCTGCGTCGTTGGCCTGATCGGTGCCGGTGCGGCCGCGGCCGCTCAGGGCAATGGCACGCGCAAGGACGAGCAGGCCGGAACGGTCGTCATGCTCCGAGGCGATATGGATGCCCTGCCCGTTGTCGAGGAATCCGGCGAGCCCTTTGCATCCACCAATGGCTGCATGCATGCTTGCGGTCACGATATGCACGCGACGGCGCTGCTTGGTGCGGCGCGCCTGCTCAAGGCCTGCGAGGCCGAGCTCGTCGACGCCAATGCCACCGTCAAACTGCTGTTCCAGCCGGGTGAGGAGACCTTTGAGGGGGCACGCGCTGCCATCGCCGACGGCTTGCTCGAGAACCCGCGTCCTCAGGCGGCTTTTGCCATGCACGTCAACAGCCAGTCGCCGCTCGGCCTAGTGCTCTATGGGAGTCCGGCGCTCTCGGGCGTGTACGGTTTCCGCATCACGCTGCAGGGCAAGGGTGGCCACGGTTCCAGCCCCGAGATTTGCATCGACCCCATCACGGCCGGCGTGCATGTGCACCTGGCGCTTCAGGAGCTTATCTCCCGCGAGGTGCCGGCGGCCAAGGAGGTCGCGCTTACCGTGGGTAAGTTCGCTGGCGGCTTGGCGGCCAACGTTATCCCCGACACCTGCGTGCTCGAGGGGACGTTGCGCGGCTTCGATGTCGAGCTCATGGCTCACCTTAAGACCCGCATCGCGGAGGTCGTCAACGGCGTTGCCGCAACATATCGTACGCCGGCAACCATCGAGACGCTTTCGGACGTTCCGCCGCTCGTGCTCGACAGCGATATGACCCAGGCCTCGCTTGGCTACGTGGGCGCGGTGCTGCCCAAGGCTGCCTTCCTGCCGCTATTCCACGCCATGGCGAGCGAGGATTTCGCACTTATCTCGAGCGAGATTCCAAGTGCGTACTTTACGGTGGGCGCGGCCGTAACCGACACGGACGAACACTTTGCCCAGCACCATCCCAAGGCACGTTTTAACGATGCCGAGCTGCCGCTCGGTGCTGCGGCTTATACCGCCGTCGCTTTGGGCTATATCGCCGACCACCGGTAGCACCCAACCTTGCCTTTCAAGCCTGCGGGCATGGCCATAAGGCCTATGCCCTTGTCTTTCAAGGCAATCTTGGGCACTACCGGCGCCCGGCGCAGGCTATTCGTTTGTTTAAAAGGAGCAGTATGTCCCGGCAGCATAAATTCTTCCCCGGTTGGCTCGTCGTGGCCTCCGGCTTTGTCATCATGGCCACGTGCTACACGATTTTCGTTAACTGCATGAGCCTGTTCCAGCCGCTCATCGTCAGCGACTTGGGCATTTCTCTTGCGCAGTACAACATCTCCAACGCCATCTCCACCGTGGTGAGCGTTATCGGCTCACTTGTGATCGGTCATGCGGCCGATAAAGTGAGCGGTCGCGTTTTGGGTTCCCTCACTGTTGTCGCCACCTCTGCCGTTCTCGCCGGCATGAGCTTTGTCGGTGAGCTGTGGCAGGTCTACGTGCTCTTTGCCGTCTCGGGCTGCTTTGCCGTTGCCTCGACCCGCCTGCTCATTAGTCTCGTCACTGCTAACTGGTTTACGGCCAAGCGAGGCCTTGCCATTTCCATCGCACTTTCGGGCTCGGGCTTTGGCGGCGCTATTCTGTCTCCCATCGTGAGCTCGCTTATCGTGAGCGTTGGCTGGCGTTCCGCCTTCCTGGTGCTCTCGGCTATCTGCATGGTGGCGGCGCTGCCCATCACGGCCTATTCCTTCCGCACCAAGCCTTCCGAGATCGGCCTTAAGCCGCTCGGCGAGAACCCGGGCGATCCGTCCGTCTCGACGGCCGGCGACAAGGACGAGCACACGGCGCCCGAGGTTAACGTTGGCTGGTCTCGCATCAAGAAGAGCCCGGCGTTTTGGCTGCTTGTCGTCGCCTTCCTCTTTATGGGGCTCGTTAACGGCGCTGTCTTGCCCAACCAGGTCACCAACATGACGAGCGTTACCGTCAACGGCGCCAAGATCGTCACGGGCGGCCACGACCCCATGTGGGCAGGTACCGTGCTTTCGGCCTACATGGTTACCGTCGTTATCGCTAAGATCTCCCTTGGCGCCATCTATGATCGATTTGGCCTGCGTTTTGGCAATGTGTTGGGGTCCGTTGCGTGCATCGTCGCCTGCGTCGCCTTGTGCTTCCCCGCAACCGACCTCGGCCCCATCGTGGCTGCCGTGAGCTTTGGTATCGGAACGTGCATGGGCACCATTACGCCCACGATCGCTGCGTCTAAGCAGTTTGGCATGGCCGACCTGGGTAAGGTCACGGGCACTATTACCTCGCTCGAGATGGTCGGCGGTACCATGGGCGCCATCGTCTCGGGTGTGCTGTTCGACGCTACGGGCTCCTTTGCGAGCACCTGGATCGTGTGCCTGATGTGCTCCGTGGTTATGCTTGTGTTCCTGTTGGCGTCCGAGCCCATCGCTGCCAAGCTGCGCGCGAGCGTGGCGGGGGAGTAGACGTCCGTCGCTCTTTTCTGTTCGCCCCGTTCTGTCCGTGGTTGCCCTGGAAGCCGAATGGATGCTCGTACCATCATTCGGTTTTCAAGGCGGCCACGGGCCTACGAATGATCCGTTTTCCTCCGTCCCTAACAGATCATGTGACCCGAAGGGGTCGGAGGAAAGCGGATCGGCTGTCGCGGCGGCGCGTCTGGCCGAACGAGCCCCCAAACCC
>JBKTBE010000048.1:0-16367 GCA_046883645.1 Collinsella sp.
CGCGCTCGCGCTCGATGTCCATGGTGTCGAGCAGCTGCGACTCCATGTCGCGCTCATCGACGGCATGGGTGAGCTCGAGGATGCGGTCACTGATCGTGGACTTGCCATGGTCGATATGCGCAACGATCGAAAAGTTACGGATGTGGGAAATGTCAATTGAAGTATTCATGCGGACTATCTTACCCGAGCGGTACAAAAAATGGAGCCTGTTCCATAAAACAGGCTCCATTTATGCGCGTAATCTGTGTGGTGTGAAATTTACAACTTAAGCGTTGATGCTGTTCACGAGCTTGGCAAGACCGGACTTGCGGTTAGAAGCCTGGTTCTTGTGGATGACATGCTTAGCGGCAGCCATGTCGAGACGCTTGGTGACGGTCTTGAGGGCAGCCTGGGCCTTCTCGGCGTCGCCCTCGGCGACGGCGGACTGGACGTGCTTGGTCAGCGTCTTGAGCTCGGACTTGACAGCCTTGTTACGCATGCGAGCTGCCTCATTGGTGCGGATACGCTTCTTCTGAGACTTGATGTTTGCCACTTCTGGAGTTCCTTTCGAGTTCCTTGCAAAAAATGTATGACACCTCTGAGACACGGTGAGGTCATGCAAGCGCCTACTATAGCACGCTCCCCCTCAAAGGGATAGAACGAATTTGTCAAATAGGCAGGTATCATCACGATTTTCTCAAGATGTTCGTAATCCAGAGCAAAAGCGCGGTCTCCGAATCGGCTGAGCCCTTGAGCGCGAGCTCCACATCGACGGCACCCTCGAGCGCTGCGACGAGCTCTGCCATCGAAAAGCGACGTGCCCAGGTAAGGTGATTCTTGACCTGCCAGGCCTGAAGCTTGAGCGTCGCGGCGAGCTCACGCCCCTGCCCACGCCCATCGAGCGCCTTAGCAACAATCAGCTCACGGATGCGACCGCATAGCAGCGTGTAGGTCCACACGTAGCTCTTGGAGGGCAGAAGCTTAAAGAGCTCGAGCGAACGCCGCATATCGCGAGCCGAGACGGCGTTGAGGAAGTCCCAGGGCTGAACCTCGGCCGTACGCACAATCCAGCGCTCCACGTCGGCAAGCTCAATCTGAGGCGCCTCGACCATCTGGACGAGCTTTGCCAGGTCGTTATCGAGCATGCGCGTGTTTTCGCCCGAACGCGAGACGAGCTCCTCGGCAGCAGCCGTCGAGATGGACTTACCGTGCTGCGTCGCCATCTGCTGAACGCGACGCGGCAGTTCCCAGCGCTTGGTACCCGAGCAATCGACGACAGCCTTCTTGTCAATCTTGGCGATTGCCTTATACAGGCGCGTATTCTTGGCAAGTGAGTCGGCGATAATGAGACAGACCGTCGTGGGGCTGGGACTTGCAAGGTACTCGACGAGGGGTTCCGAGACCGCCTTGGCAAGTTTTGAGCAGCCGTCGAGGATCACCAGGCGAAACTCGCTACCCATGGGAAAGGTATTGAGCGAGCCGATGATCGACTCGATATCGGGATCTTTCGTCATGTCGCGTTCATCGAGGTTGAACTCAACCATACCCGACTTTTCCAAGCGAGCTTTCATACGCGAGACGGCGTGGTCGCGCTTGACCCCATCGGTACCGACGATCAGATATGCCGGCAGCAGACCGGTTTCGGACATTGCGCTCCCCTCTCGCAGACTCTCGAATTCGTACCGTGCCATTTTATCCCAGGGGTTGGTCCCGCGCCAACGACAGCATCACGGTCTCTGGCATCGCATCGCAAAGCCCTTCGCGGTCGGCGAGACGGTAATGTCACCGTGTTCGATGGTGCATGCGAACGCACCGCCCGCATCGCGAACCGCATCGATGCAGGCATCGGATGGATGGCCGTAGCGGTTGCCCTCGCCCGCACTCGCGATAGAGAGCTCGGGCTTAAGCGTGCCCAGCAGGTCTGTGTCGACGGAAACTTTTGAGCCGTGATGCCCTAGCTTGAGCACATCGATATCACCCACCTCCTGTACAAACTCGCGCTCTTGATCGAGCTCGGCATCACCAGTGAGGAGCACGCGCAGGCTCTTGCCTTCCTGAGCATAGGAGAGCAGCAAAACAAGAGAGTCCTCATTGCCCTCGCCATCCACCGTGTCAAACGGCCACATCACACGTGTCCGAAACGCGCCGATATCGACCGTGTCTCCACAAGCCACCTGCCGATACGTTACGCCGGGGCGATTCAGGACCTCAGCAGGCGCACCGTCAAGCGCATCGGCCGCAACCACAATGGCTCCAACCGAAAACTGATCGAGCACATCGGGAAGACCACCCCAGTGGTCTTCATCCCAATGCGTCACAACGACGGCATCGATATGGTGCACGTTATTGCGAACCAACGCCGACACCACGCGCTCATCGAGCCCACAGTCCACGAGCGCCACAGCGCCACCCTGACGAACCAGGATCGCATCGGCCTGCCCCACATCGAGCACCGTCACCGAAGGCGGAGCGAATCGATCCCAATAGACATACGGAACGGCCGCTGCAAGCATCAAACACAGCAGCCCCACCGCCATGGGACGTGCACGGGGACGCGGCCAACAGACCAGCAGAACCGCCAGCAAACACGGCACTAGATAAATCCACATGCTATCGGGCGGCACGCTCACGGATGCACCCGGCACGGCGGCATACAGCTGCTCGAAGAACAGCGCGCAACGGGCGGCAATCATGGGCACAACGAGCGCCCAAGCTTGCAACGGCTCCACGAGCGAAAAGGGAACCAGCACGATCGACACAGCAAGCAGGAGACTCACCACCGGACCGATGACCGCATTCGCCAGCGGAGCAATGAGCGAGAACGTACCAAAGGCAGGAATGGTGATGGGAAGTGTCGCCAGTTGCGAGCAAAGCGTGACGGAAAGCATGCTGGCAACGCCCGATGGCACACCCAGCTTACCCAAAGCGTAGGTCGCATAGGGGCAAAAGCACAGAATGGCAAAGACGCTGGCACATGAAAGCTGAAAGCCCATCTCGAACAGCACCGTCGGCCGCAGCAGCACAAAGATGGACATAGTTACGAAAAGTGCCGAAAGGCCGTGCCGGCGACGCCCCGCGCCGTTTACGACAAGCGTCGCGAACACCATGCAGCACGCGCGCACGGCCGAGGGAGACGCGCCCGTAAAGGCAGCGTAACCCACAAGCGTTATCGCCAATATCGCCCGCTGAAGACCACGTGAACACCGAGTCTTTTGCAAGACGCCCTCGATTACAAACCCCACGATAGCCAAATGGCTGCCCGAGACGGCGATAAGATGCGCGGTGCCCGTCACTGAAAACCAGTCGCCCGCCGGCTGGGCGCGCAGCTCGGCCGAACGACCGCAGACGACACCGGCTATGAGCGAACGCGCCGGGTCGGTCGCAGGCGCGATGGACGCAAGCAGCCCATTTCGCAATCGAAGCAGCGGCCCCGAAGAGCCCTCATCGACCGACACCAACCGGATGACCTTCACTTTTCGAAGCTCGCCCCGAAGCACGCGTGAGCGCCCATACAAATCGTTCTCAAAACGCGAAATTCGACCGATAGTACGAACATGCGAACCGGCGCCGAGCTCGCGATCACACGACAGCCGCACCTGACCCAAACGCTTTTCGCCCGCATACGCATCGCAGGCATAGGAGTACGCACCGTCTTTGATGGACGGGTCACCCCGCACGACAAATTCAAGACTGCTCGCTGCCCGATTATCCAATGCCTTCGAAGCACGTAGCGCCCCGATCGCCCAACCCGCGGACACGACCGCCCCCGCCACGAGGCCAAGGGCCGCGGCAAAGAGCCATCGTCTCCACCGCACAAGGCGCATACAGGACCGAGCCAATACGATGCAAGCCGCAGCCGCAACGGGAATGGCCACAAGCAACGTGACGGGCACTGCACGCTCACCCAGCAGCAAATCGGCCGCCATGTTTAGTACCAAGCCACAGCTCACACACAAGCCGGCACAAAGTGCCATCGTCCACGGCATCAATGGTCGAGGTGGCATCACATGCTCGCGCTTGGGCGCGCTCATACGCAGATACAATCTTTGATTTTGGCGAGCTTCTTCTCACCGATTCCCGATACGCGTATCAGGTCGTCGACTGAGGCAAAAGCACCGTTCTTTGTCCGCTCATCGATAATCGACTGAGCCATAGAAGGCCCAATGCCCGAGAGCGTCTGCAGTTCCGCCGCGCTCGCCGTATTGATGTTCACGAGCCCCGACGAAGACCCCGCGCCAGGAGTCGTGGCAGTACTACTTTCGGCCCCGCCGACCGCCGCAGCCGCTTGTTGCTCCCCCACCGTCGGTACATAAATCTTTTGGCCATCTGTGATCTTGGACGCACGGTTAAGCCCTGTCACGTCCGCCTCGGCCGTAAGCCCTCCGGCGGCATCGATCGCTTGGGACACCCGTGCTCCTTCTTTGAGCCGATACACGCCAGGCCTCACAACGGCGCCATCCACATCAACGTACACCTCGGCAGCAGAGGGACTCTTGGCAGACGACTCATCGGCATCATCAGGAGACGCATCCCCGGACCCGCGCGCATCCGAAGCGCTCGCCTCATCACTACGCTCAAACGACACGCCACTAAAGCGGCTATTAAAACTTGCCATCGCTAAGCCACTCGCGGCGGCAATGACAACCAGGATCGCCACGACCACCGCCTTATGGCCGAGCAGCTTTTCTGCCCAGCGGTCCATACGTTTAACCCGTTCGTGTTGCTCGCGCTGCGCCATAGCAAACACCTCCCAACACCATCGTGTCAGGAAACGAACGCCGCAGCTTCCGCACGTCCACACCAGTTTTCGCGGTCAAACCAAAAGCTGACCAAAACCTTGCGCGAACATGTCCATTTATTCAGTCACACGTCAGCGAATGAACATCTTGGCATCATTTGCCCAGATAGCAAAAGGCCGACGATACAGGCGCATCGTCGGTCTATGCAGGCAATTACTCGTGATCTTGGTAAATCTCACGCGGAGCAAGCTCCGAATGTTTGCGTTTTAAGGTCTTAGGGGCCTTATACGTGTTGCTGGAGAAGTCGATATACTCGGTCTGCTTAAGCAAGCGCTCAATCATCTCCTCGTGGTCGAACAGCTCCCAGGCCTCGTGCACGGCATCGAGTTTGGCGTGCGTCTCGGGACGACGCGGCATAAACAGCGTGCAGCAGTCGGGCGCTGCCTCAGTAGAAATATCGAACGTACCGATCTCCTGAGCGCGCGCAATGATCTCCTGCTTGTCAGACCCGATGAGCGGACGGAACACGGGAATCTTCACGGCCTCGTTGACGGCCATGATGTTCTCTAGCGTCTGGGAGGCAACCTGACCGAGCGACTCGCCGGTCACGATGGCCTTGGCACCCTCGATATGCGCGATGCGCTCGGCAACCGAATACATGATGCGGCGATACATGATCACGCGTAGGTTGCTGGGGCAGGCGACGGAAATCTCACGCTGGCAATCGCCAAACGGCACCACGTACAGGCGGCCGATCTGGACACCCGGCTCAAGCGCACGGATGATGTCCTGCACCAAATACTCGCTCGTATCGGGCGTCTGCGGACGACCGGAGAAATGTACCGGCACGCACACCGCGCCGCGACGCGCGAGCATCCAGGTCGCCACCGGAGAATCGATACCCGACGACAGAAGCGTCACGACCTTGCCGGCAGAACCCACCGGCAGGCCGCCCACGCCGCGCTCGGAGCGCGCGTACACGTAAACGCTACCCTGGACCACCAGTACGTGCACCATCGCATCGGGGTCGTGCATTTGAACCTTTTTATCGGGGAAGGCCTCGCACAGCACCTCGCCCACCTGACGATTAATATCAATCGAGGTGAGCTCATAGTCGGTATTGGAGCGCTTGGCGTGCACCTTAAACGAATCGAAGGGGCCAAACTCGCGCAGCGCCTTGACGGCGGCGGCGCAGTACTCCTGCGGGTCGCGGTTGGTGTGATACGCCAGGGACACACGGGCAACGCCGGGGACGGTGCGGATGACACGCGCCGCCTCGTCGGCCTGATGCTCGTTAAAGGTCACGAGGATATAACCGGAAATTCGAGACACGGCGTTCACGGAAAAGGCGGCCAAAGCCGCCTTAATGTTATCCATGAGGATATGCTCAAAATGTGCGCGGTTCTTGCCCTTCAGTCCAACCTCGTGATAGTGGACCAGGCAGACGCGAGCTGCCATTTAGGCTTCAGCAACCTTATGGCCGAGTGCCTTCTCGTAACGGGCCTCGTCGTAGGAGATATCGCCGTCGACGATCTCGTCCATAGCCATCGAGATGGTGTCGGCGCCGGAGAGCGCGATGGTGATGTCATCGACATCCTGAACGGCAAGCACGCGGTTATGCTGGCCACGCAGCATGCTATTGATGTCGCAGGCACGCTTGGAGGCAAGCGAAGCGAGCAGGAAACGGTTGTGATCGGTCTTCTCCAGAAGATCGTCAATGCAAGGCTTTACAACGGACACGGACCTCAGATCCTTTCATGCATATCGAGAACGCGAACGAGTTCATCGGTCGCGCGGTCGAGATCGTCATTCACCACGACTTCGTCGTAGCGGTCGGCAAGGGCAAGCTCATGGGCGGCGTTTGCCATACGCAGCTCGATCGTCTCGGGCGTCTCGGTACCGCGACCGACCAGACGCTCGCGGAGCACCTCGAGCGAAGGTGGCTTGATAAAGATCAGCACGGCCTCGGGAAAACGCTCCTTCACCTGCAGGGCACCCTGGACATCGATCTCCAAGATGAGAGACGAACCAGAGGCGAGCTTGGACTGGACCTCGCTCACCAACGTGCCGTAGCAGTTACCGTGGACCTCGGCCCACTCAACAAACTCACCGTTTGCCACGCGGCGGTCGAACTCCTCGCGCGTCAGGAAAAAGTAATTGACGCCGTCGACCTCACCTTTGCGTGGGACTCGCGTGGTAGCCGAAACCGTCAGGCCCAGGTTAGAGCGACGCTCGCGCACACGAGTGACGAGCGTGCCCTTGCCTGCGCCTGACGGTCCAGAAATCACAAAGAGCTTTGAATCCTGAGCGCTCACTTATTTGGTCAGCTGCTCGAGGAGCTGCTCGCGCTGACGGACGCCAAGGCCCTGGACGCGACGGGTAGCGGAGATGCCGAGCTCCTCCATGATCTTGGCGGCCTTGGCCTTGCCATAACCGGGGAGAGACTCGATGAGGGTGGAAACCTTCATGCGGGAAGCAATGGGGTCATCGGAGTTGAGCACGGATTCGAGGGACTTCTCGCCCTTCTTGATCTGCTCACGGAGCTCTGCGCGAGCGTGACGCGCGGCGGCAGCCTTCTCAAGAGCCTGCTTGCGCTGCTCATCGGTAAGCTGAGGGAGTGCCATTCGTACCTCCAAATAGTTGGGTTATATCTGATTCAATATTTGGCATTTTAGCACGTAAAACGTACAAAATGGCCAATCGCGGCTCCATAGGTTAGACGATACCCGCAAAAAGTGCAATATATCGCGCTAAAAGATGAGCCCCCGACCTGCGATTCCACACAAAGGATGGGAAAGTTTTCGCAGGCACAGGGGCTAATTTGTGCTAATGAGACCCAAAAGTGGTGACTTAAGGGAATCTTTTATGCGACGTTTTCGACCAGCTCGGCAACGATGGCGTCAAACGCGGCAACCGGATCGTCGGCTCCGGTAATGGGGCGGCCAACCACGATATGGCTCGCGCCGCGCTCGATAGCCTGGGAAGGCGTGGCAACGCGGGACTGATCGCCCAGCGCAGCACCAACCGGACGCACGCCCGGGGTCACAATCAGCGCATCGGGACCCAGCAGCTCACGCATGTCATGAGCCTCCATCGGCGAGCACACGATGCCGTCGATACCGTTGGCCTGGGCGAGCTTTGCCAGACGGGCGGCCTCCTCGGCAACGGGCGACTCGACGCCGATCTCGCTCAACGCATCCTGATTCATGCTCGTGAGCACGGTGATGGCGACGAGCTTGGCTCGATCCTCGCGCGCCTCCTCGGCACCCTCACGGCAGGCGGCGAGCATAGCACCCGAACCCAAGCCGTGAACCGAAAGCAGGTCGGCACCGGCAAGCGAGGCCGAGCGAGCGGCACCGCGCACCTGATGCGGAATGTCGTGGAACTTAAGGTCGAGGAAGACCTTAAAGCCCAGGTCTTTAAAGGTCTTGACGATCTCGGGACCCTCAGCGTAATAGAGCGTCATGCCCACTTTAAGCCAAGCGGCATGGCCCGAAAGCTCATGGGCGAGCTCGAGCGCACGCTCACGGCCGCAGTCGAGGGCGACGATAACGCGGTCGCGGGCATCGGTCTCTAGCATTCGAAAGCACCTACCAGCTCGTTGATGTCCTTCACGCCCTGGGACTCGGCCCAGGCCTCGAGCTCGCGCGCGATCTTAATCGAGGCGCACGGATCGACGAAATTGGCCATACCGACCGATACGCAGGTGGCGCCGGCCAGGATAAACTCGGCCGCGTCCTCACCGGTCATGACGCCGCCGACGCCGTTGATGGGGATATCGACGGCCTGGGCAACCTCCCAGACCATACGAACGGCGATGTGGTGGCACAGCGGACCCGAAAGGCCGCCCTTAGGCTTGGCCACACGGGACTTGCGGGTATGAACGTCAATGGCCATACCCTGGATGGAGTTGATGACCGAAAGGCCATCGGCTCCCGCGGCCTCGAGGGCCTTGGCGATCTCGGCGACGTTGACCGGGGCCATCTTTACGAACAGCGGCTTGTCGGTCACCTTGCGGCAGGCGGCCATGACGCCAGAGGCGCCCTCGGGCGTGGAGCCCATGGCGGCACCGCCGGCGGCAATGTTGGGGCAGCTCACGTTGATCTCATAGCCGGCAGCCCAGGGGCACAGCTCGACATACATCTCGAGCGCACGAACAAACTCGTCCACGGAATGACCGGCGACCTGGCAGATGACCTGGCAACCGTCCTTGGAGAGCTGCTCGAGCCACGGACCGGACTCGCGGGCGAAAGCGGCCACACCAGGGTTCTGCAGGCCCACGGAATTGATCATGCCGCCGGGGATCTCGGCCATGCGGGGTGCGGGATTGCCGGGCCAGGGCTCGGCAGCGCAACCCTTGGTGGTGATGGCACCCAGCTGGGAAACATCGAAGAAGTTCTGGAACTGCCAACCGTAGCCAAAGGTACCGGCTGCGGTGTTGATGGGGTTCTGCATCTTGACGCCGCCGAAATCGACGGCCATGTTCACGGTACCCACTAGAAGACCACCACCTTGGAAGCATCGAACACGGGGCCGCACATGCAGGCGCCCTTCATACCGTCGACCGTCTCGACATTGCAGGTGTTGCAGGCACCAAAGCCGCAGCTCATCATGCGCTCGAGCGACACCTCGCAGTACGCGCCGGCCTCGGCGGCAGCGGCGGCAACCTTCTTCATCATGACGGCGGGACCACAGCTGGCGACGTAGTCGTAACCGCCCTCGCCGAGCAGCTCGGCGGCAGGATCGGTGCAGAAGCCGTGCGTGCCCAACGAGCCGTCATCGGTGCACACGTTGACCGTGGCTCCCAGCGCGCGAAACTCATCGACGCCCACGGCCTTGGAAGCGGTGCCAAAGCCCAGGCATACGTCAACGTCCACGCCCTGCTCGGCAAGCATGCCAGCCAGGCAGAGCACGGGCGGAACGCCAATGCCGCCGGCGACGAGCAGTGCTTTCCTGGTACCCTCGGGCACGAACCAGCCGCGGCCGCCGGGGCCCAGCAGGTTGGAGGTGGAGCCAGGGGCCATCTGCGACAGACGACGGGTATCATCGCCCACGACGGCGTACCACAGCTCGACGGTGCCGGCCTCGGCGTCGGCACGATAGAAGCTCAGGGGCACGCGAAGCAGCGAGGAAGCATCGCCCGGCACGGCGATATTCACGAACTGACCGGGCTTGAGCGCACTTGCAAGCTTGGGGGCCGAGATAACGAGCGAGAAGATGCCGTCGGCGATCTCCTGGTTCGAGACGACCTCGAAGTCGTGCATGCGTGCAGTGGAAGGTGTGGGCATAGACGCTCCAATCCCCCATGCGGTTGCATGGTTCAGGCGAACAGAAAGCGCGGCACCGCAAGGGCGCCGCGCACAAAAGCGATAAGGCTATGCTAGCAGATGCAGCCGTCGGCAAGCGTCTGCTTACCGCCGACAAACACATCGGTGGCACGACCGGTGAGCGTGCGGCCGGCAAAACCGGAGTTCTCGGCGCGCGACTCGTAGCCGCCCTCGCCGACCGTCCAGGTGGCGGTGGGATCGAACACGGTCAGGTCGGCAACGGAGCCTGCCCTGACCTGAACCTGGTCGAGGCCCAAGATCTCACGCGGCTTGATGGCCATAAGCTCGACCATGCGTCCCATGCCCATCTTGCCGGTGTTGACCAGCTCGGTAAGCACGAGCGCCAGCGAGGTCTCGAGGCCG
This sequence comes from Collinsella sp., assembly GCA_046883645.1. GTDB lineage: Bacteria > Actinomycetota > Coriobacteriia > Coriobacteriales > Coriobacteriaceae > Collinsella. Next base: position 10,409 of record JBKTBE010000048.1, read on the forward strand.
ATCATGCCGAAGGGCGCAAGCTCGAACTCACGGGCCTTCTCCCACGGGGTGTGGGGAGCGTGGTCGGTGACGATGACGTCTACGGTGCCGTCGATGACGCCCTGACGGATAGCCTCGGCATCCTCCTCGGTACGCAGCGGCGGATTGACCTTGAGCGAGGTGTTGTAGGTCTCGTCCAGGTCGTTCTCGGTCAGGAACATGTGGTGCGGGGTGGCCTCGCAGGTGACCTGCACGCCAGCTTCCTTGCCGGCACGCACGAGCTCCAGGCCATGGGCAGTGGAGATGTGTTGGATGTGCAGCTTGGCACCGGTCAGCTTGGCGATCTCGATATCGCGAGCGATCTGCAGCTCCTCGCCTGCCGCCGGCCAGCCCTCGAGGGCCAGACGAGTAGAGACTTTGCCCTCGTTGATCTGGCCGTGACCGACCAGGTCCTCGTCCTGGCAATGGCTCATAAAGACCTTGCCGAACATCTTGCCGTAGTCCATGCAGCGACGGAGCATACCAGCACCCTGCACGCCGCGACCGTCGTCGGTGAAGGCGACGGCGCCGTGGGCGACCATATCGCCCATCTCGGACATGGCCTCGCCCTTAAGACCGCGGGTCATGGCGCCAGAAGGATAGACACGGCAGTGGCCGACCTCGGCAGCGCGGGACTTGACGAACTCAACGACGGTACCGTTATCGGTAACGGGGTCGGTGTTGGGCATGGCGCACACGCCGGTGAAGCCGCCCTTGGCAGCTGCGCGGGTGCCGCTCTCGATGTCCTCTTTGACCTCGTAGCCGGGCTCACGCAGGTGGACATGCATGTCCACCAGGCCAGGGACGAGGTACTTGCCGGAAAGGTCGCGGACCTCGGCTCCCTCGGCGGCGAGGTTCTCGCCGACCTCGGCGATCTTGTCGCCGTCAATCAGGACGTCAACGACACCGTCAAGCTCGACGGACGGGTCGACGACGTGGGCATTCTTAAGAAGCAAGGCCATTATCGGCACCTCCAAGCAGCAGATACAGGATAGCCATACGCACGCAGATACCGGCGTAGACCTGCTCCAGGATGACGGAGCGTTGCGGGTGGTCGGCCATATAGGAGTCGAACTCGACGCCGCGGTTGATGGGGCCCGGGTGGCAAATGATCGCGTCGGGCTTCATGAGCTTCTCGCGGTCCTTGGTAAGGCCGAAGAGCTTGTGGTACTCGCGAATGGTCGGGAACGGGGCACCCTCGAGGCGCTCCTGCTGTACGCGCAGCATGTAGACGACGTCCAGCTCGGGCAGGACGGAATCGAGGTCGCTCGTCACGTGGTCGCAGCCCAGGACCTCGGGCGACGGCGGCAGCAGCGTGCCGGGGGCGACGGCGTAGGTCTCGCAGCCCATGATCTTCAACGCGGGGATCAGCGAGCCGCAAACGCGGGAGTGGGCGATGTCGCCGACGACAGCGACCTTCAGACCGTGGAAGTCACCCTTGTGCTCCCAGATGGTGTACAGGTCGAGCAGAGCCTGTGTGGGGTGGTTGTGCTTACCGTCACCGGCGCAGATAACACTCGCGGGCGAATTCTGCGTGACGATGTAGGGAGCACCGGCATGCTTGTCGCGCACGACGATGCAGTCGATCTTGTAGGCGTTGAGGGTCTCGACGGTATCGACGAGGCTCTCGCCCTTGACCGTGGAGGTCGAGGAGCCACCGAAATTGAGGCTGTCGGCCGAAAGACGCTTCTCGGCGAGCTCGAAGGAGCTGCGGGTACGCGTCGAAGGCTCGTTGAACATGTTGACAATGGTCTTGCCCTTGAGCGTGGGGACCTTCTTGATGGCACGCTCGTTGACCTCGGAGAACGCCTTGGCGGTCTCGAGGATGAGCTTGATGTCCTCTTCGGAGTACTCGGTAATGTCAATCAGGTGCTTATGGTTGAACGCCACGGTACTACTCACCTCCCAGCGGCGCGGAGCCCACGTGGGAACCCGGCGCGACGTCGTTGATCTCGACAGCGGTACGGCCGTCGACTTCCTTCATATATAGGTGCACGTTCTCCTCGTGCGACGAGGGAACGTTCTTGCCGACAAAGTCCGGCGAGATAGGGAGCTCGCGGTGACCGCGGTCAACGAGAACTGCCAGCTCGACACGGCTCGGACGGCCCAGGTCCATAACGGCGTCCAGAGCGGCGCGGATGGTGCGACCCGTGTACAGGATGTCGTCCACCAGCACGACGCGCTTGCCGTCGACGCTGAAGGGAATGTTGGTAGCGTGGATCGCGGGAGCGAAATTGGTCGCATAGTCATCGCGATAGAAGCTGATGTCCAGGCTGCCGAGCGGAACGTCGACACCCTCGATCTCCTTGATCGCCTCAGCGAGCTTCTTTGCCAGAAGGTCGCCACGCGTGACGATGCCAACCAGAGCGAGGTCTTCACAGCCCTCGTTGCGCTCGAGGATCTCGTGCGCGATGCGGGTCATCGCTCGGTTGACGGCGGTCTCGTCCATGATGACCGCCTTGGGGGAAGTCGTGCCCATCGATCTCCTTCCTCACATGTCTTGACTGCTGACACAGTCAAAAAAAATAGATGCCCGACCGCTCAAAGCGGAACCAGACACCCACAGGAAGTACTGCTCATTGACAGCTATGTAATTCCATGCGGGTATCTCGTACCCCTTTAATGGCCAAGGCATAGTGTAGCCAACCTCGGGCTCAAATGCGAGTATAAATACTAGTCAATCCGTAAACGGAGCCAATCGCTCCATAAACCTTTATATATTTGTGGGACGCGCTTGAAAACCTTGTTGCGAGCTGGCATAATCCCCTCTGCTGCACGCAAATCGGATCTACGTCCAGGGCCGTAGCGTGGGCACTATCGCCAAAAGAGAAATATCTCTGTGTAGATTGCGCACAGAGACATGCTTCTGTGCTATAGTTCAGGCTTGTTTGTTAACGCGACATGTTCGTTTGTCGCCCAAGGAGGGTCAGTTATGTCCAAAGTTTGCGAAGTTTGCGGTAAGCACCCCGTTGCCGGTCGCTCCATCAGCCACTCTCACCGCGTCACCAACCGTAAGTTCCGCCCCAACATCCAGCGCGTCTACGTCGTCGTCGATGGTCACCGTCGCAAGATGAACGTTTGCTCCACCTGCCTCAAGTCCGGCAAGGTTGCGCGCTCCTAAATAAGGTCTTATCAACAAGTACCTCGGACTCTCCGGGTCAAAGACCTCGCGTTCACATAGAACTTACCAAAGGCGCCCTCCCATGTGGAGGGCGCCTTTTTGCACTCATTGGGGACAGACTTACATGAGTGCTTTCACACATTTGGGACAGACATAACGCGTGCCGGCAGCGGTTCGCCCCTGCCTCACGCTGCCTCATTCCAGCCTATGGTGGCCTTGGTCACGCTTGTAGCGCCGATACCGGTGATACGGGCAATTTGCTTGACCGTGAGATGCGCCCGCCTGAGCCTCAAAAGACAGGCATCGCGTTCGGGGCGTGGCAGAGCCTTGAGCAGCGCAGGATCTATGCTCGGCAGGACTTCGCGCGCAACGGAAAAGGCCTCCTCATCGGGGATCCGCCGGCGTGGAAGAACCTCCACTGACCAGATGCGCCCGGCAACTTCCTTGAGATGCTCGCAATAGCGACGGGAGCCTCCGACAATATCGAGCATAGGGGCCGCATCGCAGATGTCAAAGGGATCATAGCCCAGCTGATATGCCTTGTAGCTTGACCAACGGTACGCCTCGAGTGAGTTGATTGCGCCTTTCACCGGATTGAGATGGATATAGTCGAGCAGCTGCACTGCCTGCGTGTCCGACTCAACCGCGACCCGCGAATAGCGATTGTCAAACAGATGCCCCGTTCTCCCCGTTTTCCCATTGAAATATTTAGCATATGCCGTCAGTGCGCACTGCATTGCCTTTGAAAGGTTGTCACATGGGTCATCAACCATCAAATGGAAGTGATTGTCCATAAGGCACCAAGCCAACACCGCCACTTCATGGCGCGCGAACCTATCCGAGATATCCGATAAGAAACGATAACGGTCGGAGTCATCTTCAAAAATAATCTGTTTGGAGTTACCGCGGTCAAAGACATGGTAATAGCCGGTGATCGAAACGGCGCGGGCGCATCGGGGCATAATCTCTCCTTCCAAAACTGTACAGGCAACACCTAAAAGGAGAGAAGCAACGCGAAATGCTGAGCCTGTGACCTATTTATATCCAATGAGTGGCAAAAACAGGTCCAGAACGGCAAAATGGCAAATCGATGTCTGTCCCAAATGAGTGAAAACACTCATGTAAGTCTGTCCCCAATGAGCAGGGCGATGCAGCAGGCGGATAGTTTTAGTTGAAACGATTCATTTAGTTGAAGCGTTTTAGTGTGCCTTTTACGGGAATCTTACCGTTCGCCGAATAATTTCTTGCTATCATGCAAGGCGTAGGGTAAATCTCCGATCGCAAGGAGACACAAATGGTGAAAAAGTCACCGGAAAACACTACTCCCGCAATTGTGGACAACGTAGAGGCGCTTGAGGCTAAGCTCGCTCAGATGCGAGAGGCCCAGGCGCTTTTTGCTACGTACACGCAGGAGCAGGTCGACAAGATCTTCTACGAGGCCGCCATGGCCGCCAACAAGGCTCGTATCCCGTTGGCGAAGATGGCCATCGAGGAGACCGGCCGCGGCGTTCTTGAGGACAAGGTCATCAAGAACCACTACGCCGCAGAGTACATCTACAACGCTTACAAGAACACCAAGACCTGTGGCGTTCTGGAGCGCGACGAGGCTTACGGCATCACCAAGATCGCCGAGCCCATCGGCATCGTGGGCGCCGTCATCCCGACGACCAACCCCACCTCCACCGCGATCTTCAAGACGCTGATCAGCCTGAAGACCCGCAACGGCATCATCATCTCCCCGCACCCGGCAGCCGCCAAGTGCACCATCGCCGCCGCCAAGCTCGTGCTTGACGCCGCCGTCAAGGCTGGCGCCCCCGAGGGCATCATCGGCTGGGTCGATGTCCCCTCCATCGAGCTGACCAACATGGTCATGCGCGACGTCGACATCATCCTCGCCACCGGTGGCCCGGGTATGGTCAAGGCCGCCTACTCCTCGGGCAAGCCCGCCCTGGGCGTTGGCGCCGGTAACACCCCGGTCATCATCGACGACACCGCCGACGTGCTGCTCGCCGTCAACTCCATCATCCACTCCAAGACCTTCGACAACGGCATGATTTGCGCTTCCGAGCAGTCCGTGACCGTCATCGACAGCATCTATGACCAGGTCAAGGCCGAGTTCCAGAAGCGCGGCTGCTACTTCGTCAAGCAGGGTGCCGAGATGGAGGCCCTGCGTGCCGCTATGTTCAAGAACGGCGCCCTCGATCACCGCATCCCCGGCATGGCTGCCGCCAAGATCGCCGAGCTCGCCGGCATCGAGGTTCCCGCCAAGACCAAGATCCTGATCGCCGAGGTCACCTCCACCGACCCCGCCAAGGAGGAGTTCTCCCACGAGAAGCTCTCCCCGGTCCTGGCCATGTACCACGCCAAGGACTTCCAGGAGGCCGTCGACAAGGCCGAGCACCTGGTGCTCGCCGGTGGCCCGGGCCACACCGCCTCTCTGTACGTGCACCCCGCCCAGGCCGAGAAGATCAGCCTGTTCGAGCACGTCATGAAGGCCTGCCGTATCGTCATCAACACCCCGTCCTCGCACGGCGGCATCGGTGACCTGTACAACTTTGGCATGAAGCCGTCTCTGACCCTGGGCTGCGGCTCCTGGGGCGGCAACTCCGTCTCCGAGAACGTTGGGGTGAAGCACTTGATCAACGTTAAGACTGTGGCCGAGCGCCGTGAGAACATGCTGTGGTTCCGCGCTCCCGAGAAGGTCTACTTCAAGAAGGGTTCCACGCCCGTCGCCCTCGACGAGCTGGGCAACGTCATGGGCAAGAAGCGCGCCTTCATCGTCACCGACCAGTTCCTCTTCAAGAATGGCAACACCCGCGC
>JBKTBE010000049.1:0-15848 GCA_046883645.1 Collinsella sp.
GGTCTCCTCGACATAGGTGCGGGACTCGGAGTCGAGATACAGGTTCTCGGCATAGCCCTCGCGATGGGCCTCCATCGTGGGCTTAAGGGACATGGCGTAGTTCAGGCCGGCCTTGATGTTGCCGGTGCCGTGCGGTGCGGCGCGGTCGTACTCGGAAACGCGCAGCTTAACGGGCTTAAGGCCACCCTTAAAGTACGGACCGACCGGGGTCACGAGAATGCGGAACGTGTACTCAGGAGCGGGAGCCACGCCGATCACGTCACCGGAGCCGATCATAAACGGACGCACGTACAGGGTCGCGCCGGAACCGAAGGGCGGAACCCAGGCGGCGTTGGCAGAGACGACCTGCTTGACGGCCTCGACGAACTTGTCCTTGGGGAACGGGGGCATCTCGAGGCGCTGCGCGGAGTTATACATGCGCTCGGCGTTCATGTCGGGACGGAAGCAGACGATGCTGCCGTCCTCGGCGGTATAGGCCTTCAGGCCCTCAAAGACCTCCTGGCAGTAATGGAAGATGCCGCCGCACTCGGAGACATGCAGGGTATGGTCGGTGGTCAGGCCGCCCTCGTCCCACTCGCCATCCTTCCAATGGGCCTCGTAGCTGTAATCGGTCTTCATGTAGCCAAAGCCGAGGCTACCCCAATCGATATCCTTCTTCTCGACAGTCATATGTCGCTCCTTACATACACAGTTGCAAACTCGCGAACCCGCACGCAAGGACCGAGGCCGACCGCGTCGCAACGTCGCACGCCCGGAGCGTAGAGCCGGACGGGACACGCGAACGGCATCAAAGCCGATGGCACGTCGATTCGCATGCACGAGATTGTACTCCGCACGCGCGTCGGATAAAACGTTATTCTTTAACTAAGTAAAGTATTTTCATTTGACCGAAACTAAAGAGGCCCGCCACCGTAAGCGGTGACGGGCCTCAACTGCACGGTTTGCGCGCTGGCTCGAGCTACGCGTTCTTTTTGCCCAGCTTAGCCTTAACCAGACCGACCACGGTCGGGATGATCGACACGGCAACGATGCCGATAATCAGCAGCTCAAAGTGCTCCTGCACAAAGGGAATGCCACCAAAGAAGTAGCCCAGCAGTGTAAAGACCGTCGACCAGGTAATGCCGCCCAGCACGTTAAAGACGACAAAGTTGCGCCAGTGCATGCCGCCCATGCCGGCGATAAAGGGCACAAAGGTGCGGATAAACGGGAAGAAGCGACCCAGGAAGATGGCCAGGTGACCCCACTTGTCCAAGAAATCCTCGGACTTTTTGATGCGCTCGGGCGTCATGGCCTTGACCTTGCCCGAAGCGATGATCTTTTTGCCAAAGAAGTGACCGATCATAAAGTTGCACTGATCACCCAAAATGGCAGCCGCCCATGCGGTGGCCAGAAGCGCCACGATGTTAAAGCCACCGTTGTGGGCAAAGAAGCCCGAAGCAAACAGCAGCGAATCACCGGGAAGGAACGGGAAGAACACCACACCCGTCTCGATAAAGATGATTAGGAACACGCAGCCGTAAGCCATAAGCGGGCCGGCGGCGATCCAGCTGGCAATCGCGGTGCGCGGGTCTTTGAGCAGCTCGGCGATAAAATTGATGAAACCCATGAAGTAAAACCTCTCAGTTGTGGGCGCGGATACGTCCAAGTTGACCAGTATACGGTTGCGGCGCCCCCTCGTGCGCAACCCCACAAAAGCATGACTCCATTACCAGCAAGTTTGCATAACTCATAACTGACACTTGTCGTGCAAAGCCGCCAAGATTGTTCTTCCTAATCCCTAGCGAATCGCTATACTTTATTGAATCGCATTGCCATGGCGCTAAGGGAGGGCGGCCGGTGAGCTTTATCAATACCATTCGCGAGGACATCAAGACCGTCCAAGCGCAAGACCCCGCCGCGCAAAGTGCCCTGGTCATCTTCCTTTCCTATCCTGGTCTGCACGCCAAGTGGAACCACGTGCCCGAGCACTGGCTCTGGGAGCACGGTCATCGCTCGCTCGCCCGTGTGCTCTCGCAAATCACCCGCCACATCACCGGCGTCGAGATTCATCCCGCCGCGCAGATCGGCAAGCACTTCTTTATCGACCACGCCATGGGCGTCGTCATCGGCGAAACCACCGTCGTGGGCGACAACTGTGTGCTTTACCAGGGCGTTACGCTCGGCGGCACCGGCAACGAGACCGGCAAACGCCACCCAACGCTCGGCGATAACGTCACCGTGGGCACGGGTGCCAAGGTGCTCGGCAACATTCACATCGGCAACAACGTCAAGATCGGCGGCAACTCGGTCGTCGTTAAGGACGTGCCCGACAACTGCACCGTCGTGGGCGTGCCGGGACGCATCATCAAGCGCAACGGCTGCCGCGTGTTCGAGGAGAGCTTCGATGCCAAGCAGCATCGCGAGTACATGCCCGACGACGCCGCCGAGCAGAGTGCCCTCAACCGCCAAGGCATCACCGAGAACGCCCGCCGCGTTAAAGAGCTCGAGCGAGAGGTGGCCGAGCTCAAGGCCCTCGTCGCCAAGCTCGTGGACGAGCGCTAGGAACGCAAGCGGCACAAAACGACATCGGCATCAACGCAAGAAGGCGCGCCAGGGAATTCATCCCCGGCGCGCCCTTGCGTTGATGCGACATGTGGGACTGTCCCTTTGTCACATTATGCGAACTGGCTCAGATAGAGGTCGGCGTAGGCACCCTCGGCAGCCAGCAGCTCCTTATGCGTGCCCTGCTCGATAATGTTGCCGTGATCCATGACCAAGATCAGGTCGGCATCCACAATCGTCGACAGGCGGTGCGCGATCACAAAACTCGTACGCCCGCGCATGAGCGCGTCCATGGCACGACCGATGGCAAGCTCGGTACGCGTATCCACGCTTGAGGTCGCCTCGTCCAGGATGAGAATCGCCGGGTTGTTGAGCAGCACGCGTGCGATGGTCAGCAGCTGACGCTGGCCCTGGCTGATGCTCTCGGCATCGTTGGCCACGCGCGTGTCGTAGCCCTGCGGCATGGTGCGCACAAAGAAGTCGACCTGCGCGGCACGAGCGGTGGCCACAATTTCGTCGCGCGTCGCCTCGGGACAGCCGTAGGCGATGTTTTCGGCAATCGTGCCATCAAACAGCCAGGCGTCTTGCAGCACCATGCCAAACTGCTGACGTAGCTCGCCGCGATCCATGCGGCTCGTATCCACGCCGTCGAGCGTAATACGCCCGCCGTCAATCTCGTAGAAGCGCATGAGCAAGTTGATGAGCGTCGTCTTGCCTGCGCCCGTGGTTCCCACCACGGCAATCTTCTGGCCCGGCTCGGCGGTAAACGACACGTCGCGCATAAGCGGCTTGTCGGGCGAATAACCAAAGCGCACATGCTCAAAGGAGACGCGGCCCTCCACGCGACCCGGCAGCTTGGCGGCCTTGTCCGGCAGCGGATCGGCCTCCATCTCGGGCTCATCGAGCAGGTCGAACACGCGCTCTGCACTCGCCAGCGCGCTCTGCAGCGAGTTGAAGGTAAACGACAACTGCGTCATGGGCTCGGACGCCTCGTAGATAAACTGGAAGAACGCCTGGAACACGCCGACGGTCATGTGACCGGCAACCAGCATGCTGCAGCCCACAAGCGCGATCACGATCTGCGCCAAACGGCCGATAAAGCGCACCGCGGGGCCGACGGCATTGATCATGAAGTCGGCCTTGGTACTCACGCGCGCCAGCTCCTTCGAAGCCTCGTGCACCTCGGCAGAGCTCTGGCGCTCGCGGTTAAACGCACGGATTACCAGACGGCCCGAGTAGCCTTCCTCGACCGCGCTCGTAATCTTGGACACCCACTCCTGGCGCTCGCCCGTCACATCGTGCGTGCGGCGCGAAACGACCTTCGTCACCAGCAGCGAAAGCGCCGTAAAGAACAAAAATACAAGCGTGAGCGGCACACTAAACACGAACATCACGCTCACGGCGCCCACCACGGTACCGATCGACACCAGAAGCTGCAGCAAGCCGCGCTGCATGCTCTCGGACATCTTGTCCAAGTCGTTGGTCGCACGGCTGACGACCTCGCCGGGACGATGCGCGTCAAAGTAGGCAAGCGGCAGACGGTTGAGCTTTTGTGCGATGCGGTTGCGTAGGCGCAGGTTGAGGCGCTCGGCAACGCTCGACATCAAAAAGCTCTGGAGTGCGTAGAACGAGGCGGCGGCGGTCCAGATCATAAAGTAGATGAAGATGGTCCTGCCGCAATTCTCCCAGGTAATGCTGAAGGTAGTGTTGTTGGCAAACGCCAGCTTCATGTGCCCCCACAGCTCATCGATCACGCGGGCGCTGTAAGCCGGCGCCGCGGTGTTAAAGATGACATAGAACACGATGCTCGCGAACACGATATAGAAGCGCCAATGGTCGCCGGCGGCTTCGCTCCACAGGCGGCGCACCGTCGCCCAGGTGTCGCGGGGCGTCTCGTCCTCGTCCTCGTCGTCAACGTCGCGCATGCGTTCCGCCTCGGCGCGGGCGCGCTCGTCCTCGGCGCGCTCGTTTTCCTCGTAGAGTGCCTGGCGGCGAGCCTCGCGCTCCGCCGCCTTGGCGGCTTCGTCCAGGCCGGGTGTGGCGCCCGTCTCCTCAACTGTCTCTGCAACCGCGGCATCCTCGGCGATGGCCTGCTTCTTGAGCTCCTCGGTCATGCTACTCACCTCCCTTCATCTGCGATTCCGCGATAGCGCGGTACACCTCGCAGGTTTCCATGAGCTCGTCGTGCGTGCCTAGGCCCACGATCTCGCCGTCTTTGAGCACCACGATCTGATCGGCATGCAAAATAGTCGAGATACGTTGCGCGATGATGAGCACCGCGGCATCGCGCGTCTCGTCCTGCAGCGCATGGCGCAGGGCGGCATCGGTCTTAAAGTCCAGGGCCGAAAAACTGTCATCGAAGATATATAGATCGGCATGCTTCATGAGTGCGCGGGCGATCGCCAGGCGCTGGCGCTGACCGCCCGAGAAGTTCGTGCCGCCCTGGGATACCGGAGTATCGAGCCCCTGGGGCTGATCGAGCACAAAGGTGCTCTGGGCAACCTCCAGCGCATGGAGCATGTCAGCCTCGGTCGCGCCCTCGTTGCCAAAGCGCAGGCTGCTCGCCACCGTACCCGAGAACAGCCACGCCTTCTGCGGCACGTAAGCGATATGCCCGCGAATCTCACCTTGCGAAAGGTCGCGCAGATCGATGCCATTCAGGCGAATGGCGCCCTTCGTGGCATCGTGGAAACGCAACAAGAGCTTGGCCACCGTTGACTTGCCCGAGCCCGTTGAGCCTACAATCGCCGTGGTCTGGCCACGGCGACAGGCAAAGCTCAGGTCGCACAGGGTGTCCTCGTCGGCATCGTCAAAACGGAACGACATATGGTCGAACACGGCAACCGCGTCGGCACCATCTGCGGACTCAGGCGCCCCGTCGCCCAGCGTTGCCTTGCCGTCCACGATGCTCGGCTCGATTTCGAGCACCTGCTGCGCACGGTTGAGGCACGCCGCAGCGCGCGGAAGCGTCAGAATCACCATCTGCGCAATCATCACAAAGAACAGGATCAGGATCGCGTATTCCAACACGGCCGAAATGCTGCCGATTTGCATGGCATGGACGCCCGCGCGGTTGCCGCCCACCCACAGCACCGCCACCTCGGCGATGTTCATCAAAAAGAAGCTGGAGCTGTCGAGACCCACAAACAGGTGATTGACCTTGATGGCATTGGCCGCGTAATCGCTAAACACCTCGTCCAGGCGCTGCTCCTCGTGGTGCTCCTTGTTAAATGCTCGAATGACGCGCACGCCCACGATGTTCTCGCGCAGCACCACGTTCATGCGGTCGATAAAGCTCTGCAGGCGCATAAAGATCGGCGCGGCGTTGGACACGGTAAAGACCGCCGCCACCAGCACGATCGCAACGACCACGCCCAGCAGCGTGCCCATGGCGGGGTCGATAAACCAGGCAAAGATGATGCCCGCCACGGCCAAGAACGGCACGGGCAGCACCAGCTGAATCGTCTGCAGAATCGCCTGCTGAATCACGTTGATGTCGTTGAGCGAGCGCGTAATCATCGAACCCGTGCCAAAGCGCTCAAAGTCGCTGGCGGACAGCTCGAGCGACTTGTCGTACACGGCATTGCGGATATCGCAGGCCACGTTGGCGGCCAGGCGCGCCGAAAGATAGCAGCCCAGCACCGTGCCGCCGCTGGCCATGCCGGTCGCGATAAGCATGTACAGGCCGTTGCGTAAAATATAGTCGATATCGCCCGTGGTAATACCGGTGTTGACCATGTTCGCCAGCATCGTGGGAACCAACAGCGTACCGACGTTATCTATCAGCACCGCAAACAGCGTCACCGCAATCAGCCCGCGATACGGCCTCATAAACCTCATTAAGAGTCGCATGTCTCCCCTTCGCTCTTATCGTCAGCCTCGTTCTCAGCGGCCACTTGCCGTTTAAATGCCTCGCACTCTTCGTTAAGAACATGGGAGAACTTACCGACCAAGCGCATGATCTCGCGCTGTTCCCACGGCTCGAGCGCCTCGAATGCCTGTTGCTCGGCTTTTTGCGCTGGCAACGCGTAGCGCTTGGCAAACCGCACGCCTTCTTCGGTTAGTCGCACAACCTTGTTCTTACGACTACCTTCGGCAAACTCCAACGTCGCAAGCCCTCGCGCCCTAAGCGTCTTGATCGCCGAATTGATGGTCTGTTTGCTGTAGAACCATTCACTCGTCAGCCGACTCACGGCAACGCTTCCGCCCGCCGCACTCGTGTCGACGAGCATCCAGTAGGCGCAGTCCGAAAGACCGCAGGCGCGCGCGAACTCCGAATAGATACGGTCAAGCCCGTTGAGCATCCGGTCGAAATCGACCGGGCTAACTGCACTATTCATCTCTCCCACCATTCGATAGTCCGAGTTTTGACCAATTAATATCTCTACATTAGTCCGAGTTTTGACTATCGTCAACAAGCTCGTTGTTTATGGTCGGCTCTACATAAGCATATCGACAAAAAAGACCGCCGGCGCGGGGGCGGCGCCGGCGGTTGCGAGAGAATATCGAGTGTTGGCTGTTAAGCAGCGACGGCCTCGTAGACCGTAGCGCCCGAGAAGCTGTCGTGCAGGCTCTTGCCGCAGATCCACGGCAGTTCGACGACCTCGCAGACCGTGTTGACCAGCTCGGAGCAGTCAGTAAAGTGGCCCTTATCGTTGAGGGCCTCGCAATCCTGAACACGCCAATAGCCATCGGTGTGCGTGATGTAGTACTCGTGATCGTTAATCGACACGAAAGCGCGCGTCTTGGAACGCAGCAGCTTCAGAAATCCTTCGAAGTCGGTCTCGACGACATCTCCAGCCTGGAACATGATGTTACCTCCCGGCCCGGCGCCACCATGGCGCGTTGATAAACGTTGATACTCCTCTAGTAAAACCTTTATCAGAGCTTATGCGCGCATCATTTAGGCAAGTGGTAAAAAACCGCAGGGTAGACGGGATAAAACGTTTAACCATCCCATTTGTTTGTCACATTCTGAAGGTACTTTTATGCAAACCTACTTTCCCAATTGGAATCTATCCTTTTGGCCGGGCAATTGACCGTCTATCGTTTGAGCCCGACGGGTATGAACGGGGCATCTGCAACGCCACTACAAGGAGACACCATGGAGACTATCGAAGCGCTCATCCACCGCCGCAGCTGCCGCAAATACAGCGATCGTCCCGTCGAGGCCGAAAAACTTGCACGTATTATCGAAGCCGGCCAATATGCACCGAGCGGCATGGGCCGCCAACCGGTGACGTTTGTCGCCGTCACCGACCCCGCGACCGTCGAGCGTCTCTCACAGCTCAACGCCCAGGTCATGGGCAGCAACAGCGACCCCTTCTATGGCGCCAAGACCGTTGTGGTGGTACTGGTCGACCGCAGCGTGCCCACGTATCTGGAAGACGGCTCGCTCGCCATGGGCAACTTGCTCAACGCCGCCTATGCACTGGGTGTCGATTCGTGCTGGATTCACCGCGCGCACGAGGTCTTTGACTCGCCCGAGGGCCTGGAGCTGCTGGCCAGCTGGGGCCTGCCCGCCGACGGCAACCTGCGCGGTGTCGGTCACTGCATTCTGGGCTATGCCGAGGACACGCTACCCGAGCCCAAATCCCGCCGCGACAACGTGGTGTATGTAAAGTAATTAGTTCCGCCGTTCTAACGAACGGCGGACCCGCTCGCAACTTATCTTGCCGGTGGAGTTGTCGTCGTTTCGTTCGTGTGGGTCGTTTCGGCGCCGTCGCCCTGTTCGCCGTCGTCCTTTTGAGCGTCGGCGATGGTGGAGGCTGCCGCAACGATACCGCGCTGGGGCGCGACGCCCGTCTGGGTCTGAGCGCCCTCAACAATTTCTGTGCCTGCATGCGCGAGCTCGGGCGATTTAAACACTGCGTCCAAGTTGGCGCCGCCGCCGGCGTAGCCAAGCGCAGCGAGTGCGATGACGATCACTGCAACGGCGACCGCGATCGGAACATAACGGTGCCAACCAGCCGGATTGAGTCCGCTGCGGCGAGCCGCCCCGCGGCTAATATAACCGAGCGTTCCGTCGTGCTTGAGCTTTGAGCCCACCACGCGTTTGCGGCCCCACAGCGAGGACTCGGCCTGCATTGCCAAGCGGGCGCTTGCCGAAGGATAGCCGTATTTAGTGCGCTTGAACGAGCCATCAAACCCCGAGGCGTGTTTGCCCCACGTCACCGATGTTGTGCGTCGGTTGACCGGCGCGGCACTCCGCCTTCTGCGGCTCGGTTTTGAAGTCTCAGCCATATGCCCTCGCACGCCGTAACCAAATCGAAACAATAACGCTTTGGACTGTAGCACACGCGTCGCGTGCGGTCACGGGCGCCTCGCTCAACGGTCATCGTCCTTCAGCAAGCGCCACAGCGTTGTACGGCTTATGCCCAGCACCTCCGCCGCACGGGTTCGGTTGCCGTGGAGATGGTCTACAACCAGATGCGCGATATCTCGCTCGGTATCGGCCAGCGGTCGCAGGATATACAGGTCACTTTCGAGCGTCGGGGCGCCAAAGGTTGCGGTCTTAATCACGTCCTCTTGGGCGAGCACTTCCTCCGCCACAGCGCGGTCCACCGTGCCCGCCCCCACCAATATATACAGTCGTTCCGAGACCTCGCGGAGCTGCAGATAATTGCGCGGCCAGCGGTAAGCATCGAGCGTCTTCGTCGCCGCGACAGACAGCGTGGGCGCTGCCGTCCCAAATGCATCAGCGAGATATTCCAAATAGCGCGCAGCCTTCGTCGACGCGGCTCCCTGCTCGGCGATTGCCGGCGCCACGCTCACCGCACAGGCGAAGCGCTCGGTCACAAAGGCGGCTTGATCACTTTCGCCGCCGCCCGGCATGTCATTCGCCGTCAGCACCACATGGCAGCGCGTCGCCAACGCGGTGTCGGTCATCGTGGAGACAAGCTCGCGGAGGCGCTGGGGGCCAACCGCGTTCCAGCCCTCAATGCAAAGTGTCAGCCCCGTTTGGAACAGCGGCGATTCGGAGCTTTTGAGCACATGGCGCCAACCGCGATCGGTGAGTTCATCGAGCGCGACGGAAACAAAGGGTTGATCGACAAAAGGGCCAGCCAGATAGAGGCGCTTGGCAATCTCGACCTGACCAGCGCCAAGCTCGCCCTCGAGCATAAGGGGCACGCCGCGCGCATAGCTCTCGGCAACCGGCGCAGCCACCGAGGCCGCCCCCTCAACGATGCCGTACGCACTCGATTCGTAGCGGGCCTCAACTTCGTCGGCGTTGAGCCACTCGATGCCCGCATGCGCCGCGGCGCCGCGCACCTCGCGGACCACGACGACCCAAAGGCCCCCGCCCTCTTTGTCGGTGGGGCGAACGGTCAGGCTCAGGCGCGTACCCGCACGCCCCATAACAAGGCGCGCACCGTCTCCTATACGGTCGAGGCGTTCGGCAACAAAAGCCGCCACATCCCGCTCAAGTGCCGCGTCATTCATGGTCGAGATCGCGACGTCCCCACGCGCATCGATTGCCAATGCCGAGGCCCCGGCAGCAGCCAGGGCCCCAGTCAAGATGTTCAGCTTGGCATCGCTATCCATGATTTGCCCCTGTCCGCAGCGACGTGCAACCGCTGACGGTCGCACGACCAAGTGTTTCAAAATTGAACGATATTGCTCACCAAACACTATAGGGCAGAAAGCGCCGTCCTGCGAGTATAGGTGTTGCCCCGCATCGCCATCCTGGCGGGGCGATAAGAGCTCTTCGGGACTTATAAACCTGCGGACAAGCCATACCCGCAAGAGCTCCTATCGCTCCACCGTGAGAATGCGCTCACCGGCACGCAGCACGCAAATAAGCTACTTCTCTACCAGATTCCCAGCACGTGCTGCATTCCCAAACTCATGCACGCAATGCCAATCCAGCAGCAAAAGCCCAGCGCGATGGGCTTGCCGCCCTTTTTGATCAGCTCGACGATATCGGTATTAAAACCAATAGCCGCCATGGCCATCACGATAAAGAACTTCGACAGCTCCTTGATGGGCGCCGTAAAGGACGCGGGAAGCTGAAGCACCGTGGTGATCACGCTCGCCAGCACAAAGAACAGCACAAACATGGGAAACGCGCGTTTAATCGAGAACGTGCTTTTGGCGTCGCCGCCGGCCTTGCGCGCCAGATGCATCTGCCAGCAAGCAAGCGCCAACGTGATGGGAATAATGGCCAGCGTCCTGGTGAGCTTGACCACCGTGGCGCTCTCGAGCACATTGGCGCCGGGATGCATGCTGTCCCAAGCGCTCGCCGCGGCCGTTACGGACGAGGTGTCGTTGATGGCGGTGCCGGCAAACAGGCCAAAGCCCTCGTTGGTCAGCCCGAGCATGCCGCCGAGCGTCGGAAACACGAGCGCCGCGATAACGTTAAACAGGAAGATGACCGAAATGGCCTGGGCAATCTCGCGATCGTCGGCATCGATGACGGGTGCAGTCGCGGCGATAGCAGAACCGCCGCAAATCGACGAACCCACACCCACAAGCGTCGCGATCTTACCCGGCACATTCATAACGCGGCAGAGCACAAAGGCGATGACAAGCGAGGTCGAGATTGTCGCCACGATAATGGGCAGCGACTGGGCGCCCTTGGACAGGATCTGGGAGAGGTTCATGCCAAAGCCAAGCAGGATAACCGCGTACTGCAAGACTTTTTTGGACGTATAGGTAACGCCGGCGGCGAGCTGTTCGCGACGATTCTTGGGAAAGACGAGCGCCAGGACCATGCCAAAGAGGATGGCAAATACCGGACCGCCGACCACTTCAATCTGTTTGCCGAGCAACGTCGCGGGGATAGCGATGATCAGGCAGAACAAGACGCCTTTCCAGCGCTCGCGTACGATATTTGCCAGTTGCATATGGGATTCCTTCTTTCTATTTCACGTTTGCGACGGCTTATGATACGGCAACATTGAGCGCAGCCTTGCGCAAACACAGACTAAGATGCCGCAATAGTTCTCGGGCGACAGCCGAATTACCCACCGCGGAGAGCTGATTCGCGGCATAATTAACAACTGACATATGAGTTTGATAGAACAGTTGCGAGGCGCTATGGAAGAATCGATGCACGTCGGCGAGCAGGAAACGAGCCTACAGGACCAGTCCTATCACACCATTCGACGCAAAATCGTCTACCTGGACTACAAGCCGGGCGAAAAGCTGGGCGTCAAGCAACTTTGCGACGACCTGGATATGGGTCGCACGCCCGTGCGCGAGGCTTTGGTTCGCTTGGCGCAGGAAGGCCTGGTGCGCACCGTGCCCCAGAGCGGCACCTATGTCTCGCCCATCAACCTCACCCTTGCCGAGAGTGCCTGTTACATCCGCGAGCATCTGGAAAAGCAGGTGATCGTGGAGTGCTGCGCGCGCGCCACGTCGGCTGGCATCGAGCAGCTCGACCGCGCCATCGCGCTGCAGGAAAAGGCCATGGCCGAAGAGGATCGCATCGGCTTCTTTTTGAGCGACAACCTCATGCATCACATGATTTTTAGCATCGCATGTCGCAGCACCGTGTGGTCGTGGCTCGAAGAGACCAATGCCGACCTGGAGCGCTTCCGCTGGCTGCGCGCCGCCACGCAGGTTCTCGACAATCAGGACATCGTGAACGAGCACAAGCAGATTCGCCGCGCTATCGCCGGTCGCGACCCCATCGAAGCGAGCTTTTTGGTCAGCAAGCACCTGCACATGATGTTCCGCAACCAAACCGAGGTTCTGGACCAGTTCCCCGAGTACTTCGAGACCAGCAAGCTCCGCTAACCTGCCAAAAAGGGACAGGTTTATTTTGGCAGGTTTTATCCGGGCAAATGCAACAAGGCCCGGCTCCGTCTTGATGCGGAGCCGGGCCTTAGTCGCTAGAACGGCGGAACCAACTACTCGACCGTGACGCTTTTCGCCAGGTTGCGGGGCTGGTCGACGTCGCAGCCGCGCAGGATGGCGACCTCGCGGGCGAGCAGCTGCAGCGGGACACTCGCCGTGATGGGGCTGAACACGTCGCGGACTGCCGGCACGCGGATGATGCAGTCGGCAATCTTGTTGATCTCCTCGTCGCCCTCGGTGGCAACGACGATGACCTTGGCACCGCGCGCCTTGCACTCCATAAGGTTCGACACGGTCTTGTCGTAGGTGGCACTCTTGGTGGCCACAGCGATGACAGGGAAGCCCAGGTCGATCAGGGCAATGGGGCCGTGCTTCATCTCACCGGCGGCATATGCCTCGGCGTGCAGGTAGCTGACCTCTTTGAGCTTGAGCGCGCCCTCGTAGGAAATAGCGGCACCCATGCCGCGACCCACAAACAGTGCGGACTGCGCGTCCTTGCACAGCAGGGCGGCCTCATGAACGGCCTCGGTTTGGGTATCCAAAATCCACTGGATCTGCTCGGCCGTATCGGAAAGCTCGCGGAACAGCATGCGCGCCTGCTTGGTGGTCAAGCGGTACTTGACCTGCGCCAGCAGCAGGGCCAGCAGCGTCAGGCTCACAACCTGGCCGATGAAGCTCTTGGTCGAGGCGACCGCGATCTCCTTGTTGGCCTTGGTGTAGATGACGCCGTCGCTCTCACGCGCCACGGGGCTGCCCACCACGTTGGTGATGCCGAAGACCTTGGCACCCTTGATGCGCGCATCGCGGATGGCGGCGAGAGTGTCGGCCGTCTCGCCCGACTGGGACACGGCCACGACGAGCGTCGTCGGCGTGATGATGGGGTTGCGATAGCGGAACTCGCTGGCCGCCTCCACCTCGGTGGGGATGCGAGCCCAGCCCTCAATGAGATTCTTGGCAATGAGGCCAGCGTGATAGCTGGTGCCGCAAGCGATCACGTAGACGCGGTCGATATCGTTGAGTTCCTCGAGCGAAAGGCCCAGCTCGTCAATGTCGAGCTCGCCGGCCGGCGTCATACGACCAACCAGCGTGTCGCGCACGACGCGCGGCTGCTCGTGGATTTCCTTGAGCATAAAGTCGGGATAACCGCCCTTTTCTGCCATGTCCAGGTCCCAGTCGATGTGGGTGACCTTGGGCTCGATAACATTGCCGGCCTCGTCGGTGTACTCGACGCCTGCGGGCGTGAGCTTGGCAAACTGACCGTCCTCGAGCACCACGACATCGCGGGTGGCGTCGATGAGCGCGATGACATCGGAAGCAACATAGGAGCCGGTTTCGCCCACACCGACCACGATCGGGGAATCCTTGCGGGCCACGGCGATCACGCCGGGCTCGTCAGCGCACACAGCGGCCAGACCATAGGCACCGACCACGTGGGTGCACGCCTCGCGCACGGAGGCCATCAGGTCGTGCGTCTCGGCATAAGCCTCTTCGATCAGATGCGCGAAGACCTCGGTATCGGTCTCGCTCTTAAAGTGGTGGCCGCGACCCTCCAGCTCTTCGCGCAGCTCGGCGAAGTTCTCGATGATGCCGTTGTGGACGATGGCGATACGACCGTCGCAGCTGGTGTGGGGGTGAGCGTTAACGACGGAGGGCTTGCCGTGGGTGGCCCAACGGGTGTGGCCGATACCGCAGGTAGCGTCGCTGTCGATGTTGGAAAGCTCGCTCTCCAGGCCCGCGACCTTGCCCACGCGGCGGATGACGTCGAGGTGCGCCGCGGCGCCCTCGCCCACCTCGAGCGCGACGCCCGAGGAGTCATAGCCGCGATACTCCATACGCTTGAGGCCCGTGACCAGGATGTTCTTTGCAATATCAGAGCCGGTGTAGCCGACGATTCCGCACATAGGATAAATCCCTTCGTCCGCGTGACTGCAAGACGTCCACGCACAGGGGGCGCTGAGACGTATAACGTTCGAGTATTGTACTCACGCAAACGCAAGCTGATATACCAGAAGTGGTATCTCAACTTAGATACCACCCGATGCACACACGTCCAGCCGGTCCAAACCACCACAAAAGCACCTGTCCCCTTCGTGGTGGTTTGAGCTGGCAACAGCGTTTCCCCAGATAAAACCTGCCAAAATAAACCTATCCCTCTTTGGTAGGTTTGGGATGCTACAATCTGGCTTGTACTTGAAACGCATCAAAGGGGCCGCTATGGCAAAGGTAAAAATCAGCGACGTCGCGCGCGAGGCCGGGGTTTCGCTGGGCACGGTTTCCAACGCGCTCAACCATCCCGAAAAGTTGCGCCCCGAGACCCTCAAGCTCATCAACGAGACCATCAGTCGCCTTGGCTACCTGCCCAACCAAAGCGCCCGTCAGCTCGCGGGCGGCGCCACCAAGTCCTTTGGCCTGGTGCTCCCCCGTCTCGATCACGGCTTTTCGCTCCAAATCGCCAGCGGCGCCCACAACGAGGCCCGCAAGCACGGCTACGACTTGCTCATCGCCAACGCCGATAACGACGATATTCTCGAGGACCATTACCTGCGCTACTTTATGGGCACCCAGATGTCCGGCGTCATGGTTCAGCCCATGGCATCCCCCGACTGGCACCCCGCCATGACCAAGATGCCCGTGCCGATCGTCCATCTGGACATCCATTGCTCCGAGCCCGGCTACTACGTAGCGGCCGACAACGAGGCCCAGGGTCGCATCATTGCCGAACTTGCTATCGCCCGCGGCGCGCACCATATTGTCGTCGTCGGCCGAGCAGCATTTATGCAACTCACCCTGCGCGTCCTTGGCATTCATAAGGCGCTCGCCCTGCACCCCGATATCAAGATCGAAGTCATCGACGCCGGCGAGTGGAACACGGCGGCCGACGGCTATGGTATCGGCAACCAAATCGCCGAGCGCCCCGCGGACGAACGTCCCGATTTTGTCGTCGGCCTGACCGATGTGTTGGCCTCGGGCGTCGTTTCGGCACTGGTCGACAAGGGCATCTCTGTCCCCGGGCAAGTACGCGTGGCCGGATGCGACGGCAACCCGCTCGCTTGGAGCGGATCGGTCCCGCTCACTACGGTAGCGCCCCCGGGCTACGAGATTGGCCGCAAGGGTGTCCAACTGCTGATGGAGCAAATCGAGAACAAGGCCCCGGCAAAGATCAAGCCTATCCGTGTCGGCTCCGCAGCGCGTACCGTCACCGCAGTCGCCGCCGAGGATATCAACCGCCAAGAACTGGTACGTCCGTTCCTACTGGAACGCGCCAGCACCCAGGCAAGCAGCCAGACCGACGCCACGGCCATCAACCTCGGTGCGTATCTATAGCACGCCCGCGAGTATGCTAAGTCGCCGCTTAAGCAAAAGGGGCCCGACTATTGCCGGACCCCTTTTGCTTAAGCGCAAACGTGAGCAATCGCTCGTTTCAACGCCGCAATTTTCTAGCGCACGGCCTTGACCGCCGCCGCCAGGTCGAACAACGTATCGAGCACGGCCTCGCAGCCATCCAC
>JBKTBE010000050.1:0-15643 GCA_046883645.1 Collinsella sp.
AGCCCGTGGGTTATACCCTAAGAGCAAACCACCCTTTTTAAGGGTGGTTCTGATTGCCATCCCGTTCGTTTTTTGGCGCCGTTCGTTACATTCCTCACTGGCTCCGGCAAAAAATGGGGATAGAGTAGGACAAACGCGTCGAATACGAACGGCGGGGAAGAGCGGGCAAGTGCGCCCGCGTGGGAGAGGTTGCCGTCCATGCTGGAGCTCAAAGGTATTTGCAAAAGGTACGTCACGCAGTCGTTTACGCAGGTGGCGCTCGACAGCGTGAGCCTGGCTTTTCGCGACAACGAGTTCGTGGCCATTCTGGGACCTTCGGGGTCGGGTAAAACCACGATGCTCAACGTTATCGGTGGGCTCGATCATTTCGATTCTGGCGACCTGCTGATCGACGGTATTTCGACCAAAGACTTTCACGATCGCGATTGGGATGCCTACCGCAACAACCGCATCGGCTTTGTGTTCCAGAGCTATAACCTCATTCCGCATCAGACCATTTTGGAAAACGTTGAGCTAGCGCTGACGCTTACGGGTGTGGGCCATGCCGAGCGCCGCCAGCGTGCACGCAAGGCGCTCGAGGCAGTTGGTTTGGGCGAGCACGTGAACAAGCGCCCGAGCCAGCTTTCGGGTGGACAGATGCAGCGCGTGGCCATTGCCCGCGCCCTGATCAACGATCCCGAGATTGTGCTGGCAGACGAGCCGACCGGCGCTTTGGATTCAACGACATCCGTACAGGTCATGGACCTGCTCAAGGACGTGGCGCGCGACCGCCTGGTCATCATGGTCACGCACAATCCCGAGCTGGCGTACCAATATGCCACGCGCATTGTCAACCTGGCGGACGGCAAGATCACCGACGATTCCGACCCCTTTGATGTAGCAAAGGCCGCGCGTCGCGAGGCCAAGCCCACGCGCAAAACTTCGATGAGCTTTGTGACGGCGCTGGGGCTTTCTGCCCGAAACCTCATGACCAAGAAGGGCCGTACGGCCATGACTGCCTTTGCGGGCTCGATTGGCATTATCGGTATCGCGGCGATTCTGGCGCTGTCCAATGGCGTAAACGGCTACATCAAAAAGGTCGAGGAGGATACGCTCTCGAGCTACCCGCTCACCATTTCCAAGCAGGATTACGACCTGTCGTCCATGATGGGCGGACAGGGGGCCACGGACGACGATATGTCCAAGAACGAGGGCTCGTCCGACGACAGTGCCGGCGGCAAGGCTAAGGGAACCGATAAGATTCCTGTGGTCACGGCCGTAAAGGATATGTTTGCGAGCGTTAAGTCTAACGACATGACAAGCTTTAAGGCATGGCTCGATGCCGGTGGCGACGGCATCGATAAAGAGGTCAACGCCATTCAGTACGGCTACGGTGTATCGCCGGTTGTCTATCGTGCCGGCAAGGGCGATGAGAAGCCTGTCCGGCTGGTGCCCAACGCCATGACCGAGGCCATGAGCGGAGGCGCGAGCTCGGCGGCAACGGTGAGCATGGAATCCATGGGAACCTCGGTCTTTAACGAGATGATCGACGACCAGAGTCTGCTCGACAGCCAGTACGATGTCGTCGCCGGTCATTGGCCCACGTCTGCCAACGAAGCCGTGATGGTGCTTTCGAGTCGTGGCACGGTGGGCGACTATACGCTCTACAGCATCGGTGCGCTGGATATCGATGAGCTCAACGATCTGGTAAACAGTGCCATGACGGCCGACGGTAAGATCGAGACGCCCGAGACCGGCGCCGACTTTACCTACGATGATGCGTTGTCCACGACGTTTAAGGTGCTGTCGCCGGCCGATGCCTATCGCAAAAACGAAGAGACCGGCATGTGGACCGACATGTCTGACGACGCCGACTTTATGGCTGCTAAGGTTGCCGACGGTATTGACGTGCACATTGTGGGCGTGGTGCGACCTAACGAGACGGCCAATGCGAGTGCGTTGTCTCCGGGCATTGCCTATACGCATGCGCTGACTCGCCAGCTTATGGAGCGCGCCGCCGATTCGCAGATTGTGCAGGAGCAACTCGACCACCCCGAGACGGATGTCTTTACGGGCAAAACCTTCGACGAACTACAAGGCGAGGCCAAACAAGGAGTGGATCTGGGCAGCATGTTCAGTGTGGACGAGGCAGCACTTAAGAGCGCGTTCTCGTTCGATTCGTCTGCACTCTCGGGTGTTGCCGGCGGCGGCATTGATCTCTCGGACGTCGATCTGTCCGGTCTGGACATTGACCTTTCGGACGTTGGCAAGGACATCGACTTCAGCGACATCATGGCAAAAGCGCCAACCCCAGATTTCTCGGGTATCTTTGACGGTCTGGAACTCACGCCCGAGCAAATGCAGCACGTGGGAACACTAGCCAACCAGCTGTTTGAGGGCTTTTTGCAGTCTGATCAGTTTAAGGCGCTGTCGCCCGATGATCTTAAGGACGCGTCAAAGCTCTCTGCCGCATTCTCGACGTATCTTGAGAATGATGACACAGCCCAGCAAATCCTAGCCCAGCTCAAAGCGCTCGGCGGCGATGCCCTGGCCGAGCGCCTGCAGCAGGCGATGACCGACTATGTGCAAAAGCAGCTGGCTCCGTATCTGCAGCAGGCTATGGATCAGGTGATGAAGTCGATCAGCGAGCAGATAGCGTCGACGGTATCATCCCAGCTCAAGGCGGGCGCGGCAGGGCTTATGGACCAGATGGCGACGCAGATGTCGTCGAGTTTTGCCAACCTAGCGAGCGCCATGCGCGTGGATGCGAGTGCCTTTGCTCATGCCATCCATTTCAACATGGACGCCGAGGACCTGAGTTCGCTCATGATGAGCTATGCCAAGGCGTCGAAGCTCACCTATGATAACAATCTGGCCACACTGGGCTATGCGGACGAGGCCGATCCCATCTCGGTTAAGATTTTCCCGCGCGACTTTGAGGCCAAGGAGCGCGTACTCGATCACATCGATGCGTACAACAAGCAGGTCAAAGCCGCTGGCCACGATGATCGGGCAATTTCGTACACCGACTACATGGGCATCATCATGGGCTCGGTGACCGACATCGTGAACACCATCAGCTTGGTGCTCATCGCATTCGTGAGTATCAGCCTGGTGGTGAGCTCCATCATGATCGGCATCATCACCTACATCAGCGTATTGGAGCGCAAGAAGGAGATCGGCATCCTACGCGCAATCGGTGCGTCGAAGCGCAACGTGGCCAACGTATTCAATGCCGAGACCTTTATCGAGGGCCTCATCGCCGGCGTCTTTGCCATTGTCGTCGTGGTGCTCGTGAGTTTCCCGGTCAATGCCTGGGCGCTTGCGGCCAAACAGGTCCCCAACCTGATGAGTCTGCCCGTGCAGGATGCGCTGGTGCTCATTGCAATTTCGGTGCTGCTGACGGTTGTTGCCGGCCTGCTGCCGGCCCGTAGCGCATCCAAGAAGGACCCCGTCGAAGCCCTGCGCTCCGAATAATGTGACAAAGGGACAGTTCCTTTGTCACATTGAGCGGCTTGTGAATTCGAGGTCTAATACTTTTCCGACAAGTGAACGAGTCAAAATGGACCCCCGAAGTATCGACACTTTTGAGATGCAATTTCCTGCGGTTTTGATCGTTGAATCCTGCGGTTTTGGCGTCAGAAAATGTCGATGCTTCGGGGGTTCAAAAACGGTCGTTCACTTCTTGGAAAAGTATTAGACCTCGAGATATAGACGATGTTCGCGAGCGGCAATAAGAGCGTAAGCCTTTAGTTCTTCTTTGCAGAGAGCATGAGCCTAATTTCCGGATGGGTGTATTCGTCGAACTCTTCTTTGGGCTCGGTGTCAAAGGTGTAGTACGACCTGATGGATTCGCCCTCCGTCTTGATGCTGATTTCTTCATATAGGGAGCCGGCTAAAAATGTCTGCTTAAATTCATCCGACAGGCTGCACGGCGTGAGGAGGCCCGGTGTGGCAACGGAAACGTCCAGCCCATTGAGCGGGGCACAGAGCGTCGCGATATCCTGCTCGGCGCGGGCGAGGTCGTCTGCAAGGCTTGCCTCGGGGTCGATCTGACTGATGTAATCGACGTCCGTGAGCATGCCGTCTGCATCAAAAGAAAGGTAGACATAGGCTGCTTGAGCGCCGAGGTCATTGTCGCGTAGATAGCCGATTATGCGGTAGCCGTAGTCGTGATACGACTCGTATGGGTCGTCTGCCGCGACGCGTTCGCACACGGGCTCCAAGGCATCTTGCGCGATGGCGAGCTGCTCGGCGGCTGCAGCCTTTCTTACCTGAAGCTCGTTATTTCCCTGGACAAACTGCGGGATGTAGACGCCAAGCAGCACAATGGCGGGCACTGCGATGAGCACGATAATCTGTTTCTTGGCGCTCGGAATCACAACGCCGTATGCGGCCGCCATGGCCTCGGCATTGCTCGAGGTTTCGGCCAGCACGTCTGCCGCCGTGGCGACTGCCCCTACGGCGCCGGCGACCTCCGCGGCGCCGCCCAGGTTGCGCGCGAGATCGTTATCACTGTTCTTGAGCAGGTGGCCGGCAGCTTGCGTGGCGAGCACACCGGCGACCTCCGCGGAGCGGTCTTTGTTGGTCTGGGCCACCGCAAGCCTGCCCTGCAGCTCCTTCCACTGTTTGCCCTGCATTCCAAAGCGCGGCGCAAGAGCGCAATAGCAAAAGATGGCGAGTTCGATTGCGGTGAGTGCGATGGCGGTATATATGCCCGCGGGTTGGAATTCCTTTTGATGGAACGCGATATCGTTGATCATTTGGAGCGGCAACATCAATAGGCATGCTACGAACGACATGACGAGTGCGGTCGCTGCGATTTTGGGGTATGTGCAGTACCGCTGGATGCGTTTCTTTTCTTGCTCGGTGAGCTGCTGCATGGGGCCTCGACTCTCATCGTTTTTCGGGGGCGATGCGCACACGCTCTTGAGTATAGATGAGTGGAGGATGTCTGTTGTTCATACATGGCGGTCAACAGCGTGCTGTTGGTGCTCGCTTGATCGTGGGCGCCATTCACCTTCGTTGCACAGCGACGACTGGTTGGCTGGTTGGCGTCAAGTAACCGCCTCCGCCTTGTGGGCCGCCTCAAGGACAAGGCATAATGCATGTGACAAAGGGGCAGTCCCTTTGCCGCATTGATCTGAGAGTAGATGTTGATGATTCTATCGTTGGCCCCCATGGAGGGGATTACCGGGCATGTGTTCCGTCGCGTGCATGCGGAGTGCTTCGGCGCACTCGATTGCTATTACACGCCGTTTTTGCCGCCGCCGCGGGTGGGCAACCGCTTTGGCGGCAAGGCGTTTAAGGAGATCGATCCTGCCAATAACCAGGGGCTTAACGTAGTGCCTCAGCTGATGTCCAAGAACGCGGACGAGTTTGTGTGGGCGGCACAGGTGCTCGCCGACATGGGCTATCGCGAGGTCAATCTCAACTTGGGTTGCCCCTCGGGGACGGTTGTCGCCAAGGGCAAGGGCTCGGGTTTCTTGCGTAATCTCGACGAACTTGAGGTGTTCTTGAGCGACGTGTGCGAACGCTCGCCGTTGCCGGTATCGGTCAAGACCAGGCTGGGGCTGGAGAGCGATGACGAGTATGAGCGCGTGCTCGATCTGTATTGCCGCATACCGTTGGCAGAGCTGATCGTGCACCCGCGCGTGCAAAAGGACCGCTATACGGGCACGCCGCGCAAGGAGTTCTATGGCGAAACGCTGGAGCGCGCGCCGTTTCCGGTCGCCTATAACGGTGACATTTTTGATCTTGAGGATATGGACGCGCTGGTGGAGGCTTATCCCGGCACGCGCCATGTGATGTTGGGGCGTGGCCTGCTCGCGAACCCCGCGCTGGCTCGCATGGTCAAGGGCGGTCCAGCTGCAACGGCTGCTGAGCTGCAGCGCTTCCACGACACGCTGTTTGCGGCATATGCAGAAGAGATTGGCGGCAATGCGGTCTTCCGCATGAAGGAGTGGTGGTTCTACGCCAAGTGCGCTTTCGCTGATCCCGCTACCGTCCACAAGATCGTGCGCAAGACCAAAAAGGTTGACGAATACCGCGCCGCCGTCGAGCGCGTCTTTCGCGAGCAGCCACTTGCACCCATAGCCCGCTTCCACGGCTAGTTAGTCGTCGGGGACGTTCTTTAACGACTAGTCATTTAAGAACGTCCCCGATGACTATGCTGCACTAGAGCAGGTTCTCCTGTACCCACGTGATGATGTCACTCGATTCGTAGAGCGGCTTGCCGTCGATGAACAGGCAGGGAACCTGGCGTTTTCCGCCGACGGCGATGAGCGTCTGCTCGGCATCGGGGTCGGTCGAGATGTTGCGCTCAGGGATGGTCACGCCGTTATCGGCCAAAAAGCGCTTGACCTTTATGCAATACGGGCAGCCGGTCATAACGTACAGAGCGAGCTCGTGATCAGTAGCCATAGGTCTCCAATCGGTTGAGGTTTTGATTGAAATACCCAAAGCTGCCGCGGTCTATGCGCGCGTCAACGACGACTCGATGGCCTGCACCAGAAACGCCGTGGCTCCGGTGCCGCAGGGCTTGTCGTAGTAGTCAACAAAGCGCTGGTCGGCAAGATAGCCGTGGGCGAGGCCCAGGTACGCCTCGTCTTGGGGCTCGCATCCCCAGTTGAGAGCAATCCAGCGACGATGCATCGCGACAAGCTTACGAGCCTCGTTGCTCTCTGGGTCGCCAATGCCCATGGCAATCGAAAGCTGGCCCAGAACAGCGCGTTCAAGTTCCTTCATGTCGTTCCATGTCTCGGGGTCCATGTCCAGCAGCGTTTCGTTTGCCGCATCGATGGCCTCATCGCCATAGCGCGCCCGCGCTTCGGCGCCGTAGCGCTCCTCGTTTTCCTGCACGGTGCGCCAGCGCTCCAGTTGCGGCAGGACGGCGCCCATGAGCGAGACAGCTTCGTCGAGCGACATACCGGTGTTTTGTGCCAGGCGCGGGGCACAATCCTCAATCATTGCCTCCATGGTGGTCTCGTAGGTGTACTTGCCGTGGTCGTAGCACCACTTGCAGTAATGATTGGTCGCGGTGCCCGTGGCATCGGTGCCGCAGTCGTCGGGCGTGAGTATCATGCCGCAGCTCTGGCAATAGTGCTCGGGCATTTCGAGCAGGTGGGACAGCGGTTCTCCGGTTACGGCGGCGATGAGCTTCATCATGTCGATGCCCGGGGTGACCTCGCCGCGCTCCCAGCGGCTGATGGCCTGGCGTGTGACGAAGAGCTTAGCGGCAAGCTGCTCTTGGGTAAGGTGATGGGCGCGACGGGCAGCAATGAGCTTTTCTGCAAAGGCCATAGCGGCTCCTTTCTGCTGGTTGATGGCTTAAGCATACGCGGCAGCAGGCACCCTTCCAAGCAACCGTTGGTTGCACGACGGGAAACCGCGGCGAAGAATTGCGCGCAACGCCCCACGCCTCCATGCCGTACAATGGCCGGCATGGAACCTATTGCACACATACATACCGACCTGCCGCAGAAGTTCGGCATTCCGCGCAACAGCTTTTTGGCACCCCATCTGCAGGGACGCATCGTCTTTGAACCGGAATTTGCCTCCAACGCAGCAGTTGAGGGCCTGGATTCCTTCTCTCACTTATGGCTGCTGTGGCGCTTCGAAAACGGAACGCCCGGCGGCACGGCTAAGGACATAGCTGCCGATGCCAAGTCGCAGGACAGGTCCGGCACCAACGTCAAGTGGTCGAAAACCGTGCGCCCGCCGCGTTTGGGTGGAGCCGAGCGCGTGGGCGTGTTTGCCACGCGCAGTCCGTTTCGCCCTAATCCCATCGGTCTCACCTGCGTCAAGCTCGATCGTGTCGAGTTCACCGATGATGGCCCCATCATTCATGTGCTGGGGGCCGACCTGCGCGACGGCACGCCCATCTACGACATTAAGCCCTACATTCCGTTTGCGGACTGTCACCCGGATGCAACGGGCGGCTGGATTGAGGATGCTCCGTGGCAAGAGCTCGATGTTGAGTTCCCGCAGGCTCTTCAAGACATGGTCCCGCCCGCAAAGCTCCCCGGTCTGGTCGAGGTTCTTCGCCAAGATCCGCGCCGCGCGGGCAGCAAGCACGAGCCAAACCGCGTCTATCATCTGGCCTTCGCCGGGCTTGACATATCTTTTACGGTCGATAAAACCCAGCTAACCGTGGTCGCCGTCAACGACGCGCAAGACTAACCAGCCATTCGTC
The DNA here is from genome assembly GCA_046883645.1 of Collinsella sp. Lineage (GTDB taxonomy): Bacteria > Actinomycetota > Coriobacteriia > Coriobacteriales > Coriobacteriaceae > Collinsella. Next base: position 8,174 of record JBKTBE010000050.1, read on the forward strand.
CGCACCCGTCAAATTAAGCGCCAAACCCCATGCCAAAATCGCCCGTGCTGGTGGACAATAACGCCTACCAAAACAATCACTTTGCACGGGAGTTCAGCATGAAATACGACTTTAGCTCGCTTATCGACCGCCACGGCATGGACTCCATCGCCGTTGACTCTTGGGGCGAGATCCCCGGCATGGCTCCGAACGCACCCGACGAGGGCTTCGACCGCATTCCCATGTGGGTGGCCGACATGAATTTCGCCACGGTGCCCACGGTCCAGGAGCACATCATTCAGCGCGCTCAGCATCCCATGTTTGGCTACTTTAACCCGCGCGCCGAGTACTTCGACCGCATCATCGAATGGCAGAGCCGCCGCAATGGCGTCGAGGGCCTGCGCCCTGAACATATCGGCTACGAAAACGGCGTGCTGGGCGGTGTCGTGTCGACGCTGCGCGCGTATGTCCAGCCGGGCGATGCAGTGCTGGTCCATAGCCCCACCTACATTGGTTTTACCAAGTCCATCGAAGCTGCGGGCTATCGCATTGTCCACAGCCCGCTTAAACTCGACGACCAGGGCGTGTGGCGCATGGACTTTGAGGACATGGAGTGCAAACTCGCCCAAAACCACATCCATGCCGCGGTGTTCTGCTCACCGCACAATCCCTGCGGCCGCGTATGGGAGCGTGACGAGATCGAGCGCGCCATGGACATCTACCGCCAGCACGATTGCGTGGTGATCTCGGACGAGATTTGGTCCGATATCATCCTGCCGGGACACAAGCATATTCCGACGCAGTCGGTAAGCGAGGACGCCCGCATGCGCACGGTTGCCCTCTATGCGCCCAGCAAGACGTTCAACCTGGCGGGCCTGGTCGGCAGCTACCACATCATCTATAACGAGACGCTGCGCGACCGCGTGTGCGCCGTGTCCGACAAGACCCACTACAACGAGATGAACGTCCTCTCTATGCATGCGCTTATCGGTGCCTACCAGCCGCAGGGCTACGAGTGGGTGGACGAGCTCAACCAGGTGCTTGCCGGCAATATCGAGTACTTCTGCAATTACGTGGACGAGCATTTTGAGGGCGTGTCCTATTCGCGTCCGCAGGGCACGTACATGGTGTTTCTGGACTGCACCGAGTGGTGCCGCGAGCATGGCCGCGATATTCAGTGGCTGCTTGACGAGGGGGCGCGCGTAGGCGTGGGATATCAGGACGGCCGCCCGTTCCACGGGCCCTGCCACATTCGCGTGAATCTGGCGCTGCCGCTTTCGCGCGTAAGGGAAGCGTGCGACCGCCTGGACCGCTACGTTTTTAATGCACGGTAAGTGAGCACTGCATGCGGGGTCTTCTGCCAAGTCGGCTGGAAGGCCCCGTGTGGTAAGGCATCTGTAACCATTGGGCGCAGACCTGCTGCGGAGGTTTATTTTTCCTGAATTTGCTTGCCGCAAAGATGCTCAATCGAAATCTCGTAGAGTTGGACGCCCTTGATGTCTTTGGCGATTTCCTCCTCGACTTCTTCGGCAGAAGGGTAGTACTTAAGCGCGAGCTGGCGGACTTTGTCCTCGATAAACGCGGGGGTGTCATTCGCCAGGCGACAGCGGCCAAAGACCACGGTGCTCATAACGTAGGGAGCCCAGTCACCGTCCTGGTACCACTCGTTGCCGTAAACGGTAAAGCAGACCTTGTCATCGCGCTTGAGTGCGTCGACCTTGTGGCCGGCCTTGGCGCCATGGAAATAAATCTTGTCGTGCTCGGCGTCAAAGAAGTAGTTGACGGGAATGGCGTACGGGTAGCCATCGTCGCCGTTGACGGCAAAGACGCCGCGCTTGCAGGTAGCGAGCAGTTCGCGCGCTTCTTCGTCGGTGATGGAGCGCTTCTTTCGACGTAAGGGCCTAAACATCGTTGGCTTCCTTTCTGGTCGTGCGTGGTGGTTGAGCACAAACTATAGCGAAACGGATCCGTTTTTCTTGATGCGGGCGAGCATGTTTTTGAGCTTGTTAAAGTCGAGCGGTTTGGACAGATGGGCGTTCATACCGGCGTCGTGTGCCGCCTTGGCGTCCTCGGCAAAGGCATTGGCGGTGAGCGCGATGATGGGGATATCGGCTGCATCGATCTTCTCGCTCAGACGAATCGCGCGGGTCGCCTCGTAACCATCCATTCCCGGCATCATGATGTCCATCAGAATCGCATCGAAGCTGCCGGCGGGACGGCCAACGTATAGGTCGACCGCTTCGTTGCCATCGGCGGCGCGAGTTACGACAATGCCTTCGCTTTCGAGCAGCGCCTGGGCAATCTCGGCATTCAATTCGTTGTCTTCGGCGAGCAGCACGTTCATGTCGGCGAGCGAGCAGTCGAGCGCCCTCTCGACCGTATCTGCCCGCGTCTGAGGGTTCTTGTCGATATCGAGCGGAATCTGGACGTTGAACGTACTTCCCACGTCAACCTCACTCGAAATCTCAATCGTACCGCCCATCAGTTCAATAAGCGACTTGACGATTGGCATGCCCATGCCGGTTCCTTGGAACCTGCTGCGCGCATCGTCGCCTTCTTGGGCAAACGGCTCATAGATATGCTTTAAAAACTTGGGAGTCATGCCAATGCCGGTATCCGAAACGCTAAAGCAAAAGAGCGCGCGCCCGTTATCGAGTGGCTTGGTCTTTGAACTAAAGGTGACGGAGCCGCCGTGCTTGTTGTACTTAATGCTGTTGTCTAACAGGTTGATCATGATCTGTCGGATATGGGTGGGACTGCCGATCATGTATGGCCCCGTGGCGTACGGCAGACTATTGTCCTGCATGGTGATGCCGTTACTGGACGCGCGGAGCTTGCACAGCACCAGCGTATTGTCACAGAGCTCTTTGAGGTTAAAAGGCGTATGCTCCAGTGTTAGCTTGCGGTCTTCGATTTTGCCCATCTCGAGGATGTCGTTGATCAGCGAGAGCAGGTGATTGGCGGCAACGCGCGCCTTGGCACGGCTCTCGCGGGCGACCTGGATATCGCCTTCCTTCAATTCCTCGGTCTCGATAAGGCCCAGGATACCGTTGAGCGGCGTTCGGATGTCGTGGCTCATGCGCGTGAGGAATGCCGTCTTAGCGGCGTTGGCAGCATCGGCTTTTTTGCGCTCGGTTCGAGCGCGTGCGAGCGCCCAGATGAGCAGGACGATGCCGACCGACAACATACCGATGAGGGTAGCTGCAACGGCGGCACGGTTGCGATAAAGGAATTGAAGCGTGTTTGATTCCTGGGCCGTGTACGACGTGGAGGAGTAATTGCTTGCGGAGAGCGATTCTCCGGCATTGATGATGCCCTTGTTGATGATTCCCAGCAGCTCGGGCTTTCCGCGCGAAATCCAGCACGAGAGCTCACAGGTGTCAGGGAGCTCGACCGTCTCGTAGCCTTCGAGATCATGACGATCGCCGATGGTTTTTATGCGTGAGCTGGGAGCGACGATGCAGTGCGCCGTTCCCTTCCTGAGGGCGTCGAACGCTTCATCGTCGGATTGGTATTCGGTCACGGTCGCTGTGGGGAACAGACTTTCAAGTACATTTTGGTTGACAAACGATGATTTGGTGCAGGCGATGTTCTGAAGGTCTTTGTTCAGATTGCCGTCGGTGTGGATGGCGGTGAGGGACACGGTCCCCAACGATACCGACTGCACAACGCCTGATTGCTCGGCAAACCAGTAATCTCGGTATACCGCAGCGCAACGTCTATGCTTCCCTTTGACAGGGCCTTTGACATCATCTTGTAGCTATCAAAGGGGACGGTTTTGACCGTAATGCCAAATTTATCGTGCAGCGTCGTCGCAAGCGATGCGAGCGAGCCTTCCATTTCGCCGTTTTCGTCTTCGTTGCAGTAGGGGAGTTTGCCCGTAATGTAGCCGAGCGTGATGGTGTTGCCATTTGCTTTGAGCCGGGAACGTTCGGGGCCGTTGAGCGATGATGAACCGCTGCTTTGGGCCGAGTAGTTAGATTTGACTTCGTCGATATAGCGTGGGTTGACGCGGGCGATTGCCGACATGGCGGCATTGATGTCGTCCATCAGGTCGGGGCGGCTTTTGGGGACGGCAAAATAGTAGTCGCTCGAACCAATGTAGAACATGGGGGAGGCGCTGGGCGACGAGGTCGTGTCGTTCATGATGATGGCATCGACCTCGTTGTTTGCGAGCGCGTCAAAGAGGGCACTGCCAGTGTCGATTTCTTTATAGGTGCAGGTAATGCCTTCGTTGGCGAGCCACTGCTGGCCAACGAAGGTTTGCATGACGCCGGAGTTGCAACCGATAGTGAGACCCTGGAGCGCTTGGGGGTCACCCTTGGCCAGATCGTCGCGATCGGGCTTGGCGTAGATGTAGTAGCGCTCGGTGCCCTCGGGGTTCGAGGAAAAGAGCAGCTTTTGGGCGCGTTCCTCGGAGTAGGAGATGTTGGGCATGAGGTCGATTTCGCCTGCCTCGAGCATGTCCATAAGCTCGGTGAAGGTGCCGGAGATGTATTCGTACCGCCAGCCGGGCGTGTAGTACGACAGGGTCTGGAGGTACTCGTAACCCCATCCCGAGAGACGCTCGCCGGGGGTGCCGTCCTGGAAGCCCTCGTTGTTGACGAGCCAACCAACGCGGACCGTCTTGACTGGCTGGCTAGAGTCAGCGGCAAAAGCCTGGACAGGCGCGATAGAACTCAGCACGGCAAGCGCGGCGAGCACAATGGCCAGGGTGCGACATATAACTGAACGAAGGACAGTGGCAGCTCTCACATGCAATCCTAACGAATCGAGACATTACCGCATAAGGATACCAGCTCAGCCCGCCCAGTCGGCAGCTGCACCGCTAAACGCTCCCGCCCGGCAGTCATTGGGGACGTTCTTAAACGACTAGTCATCGGGGACGTTCTTGTTTGACTAGTCATTTAAGAACGTCCCCAATGACTAGTTCCGTTTGCGGGGGAGGCGTGGGACAATACCGAGCGAACGTGATTGGGCGTCTGGGAAAAGGGGTCGCGATGAAAAAGCTCAAGACGCTTGCTGACGTGTTACGCCAGGCGGGCTTCGTGCGCATTACGGAGCTGTTCCTCGTCTTTTACCTGCTGTGCTCGACGGCCGTCTGGTTGTCCGAGCCTACGACCCTCACGTTTGGCGATGGGCTCTGGTTTAGCTTTGAGACGGTCTCGACGATCGGCTTTGGCGACATCCCGGCCGAGACACCGGTTGCCCGCGCTATTACCGTCGTCTTGAGCGTCATCAGCATCTTCTACATCGCCATGCTCACGGGCGTGGCGGTGAACTACTGCAATACGCTTATCAAGATGCGTCAAAAGGACACCATGGCTCGTTTTATGGACGATCTTGAGCATTTGGAAGAGCTCGATCGTGACGAGCTCGCCGATCTGTCACGCCGCGTGCGCGAGTATCGTCGACGCCAGCGCTAAGACGAACGTCGTGCGCCACAACAGGGGGACAAATATGAACATCACCGTGTACCTGGGTGCCAACACTGGCAATGACCCGGCATTTCTGCCCGCGGTACAGGAGCTGGGCAACTGGATTGGCGCCAACGGACACGCGCTGGTATACGGCGGGTCCAAATCGGGCCTGATGGGCGCGCTCGCCGATAGCGTGCTCGATGCCGGCGGACACGTGACGGGTGTTGAGCCGAGCTTTTTTATCGAGGCCGAGTTTCAACATGACGGCATCGACGACCTTATCGTGACGAGCGATATGGCCGAGCGCAAAGCCAAGATGATTGAGCTCGGCGATGTGTTCATCGCCTTTCCCGGCGGGACGGGCACGCTCGAGGAGATTGCCGAGGTCATGTCCGCTGTGTCGTTGGGGCACCTGAGTGCTCCGTGCATCCTGTATAACCTGGACGGTTACTACAACGACCTCAAGGCGCTGCTTGGGCACATGATTGATAAGGGCCTATCGAGCCCGCAGCGCCAGCAAGGTATCTACTTTGCCGACGATTTGCGCGAGATTGCCTCGATTATCAACGGATAAGTCTTGAGCTTGCCCCACTATGGCTCCCAATGGTGCCGTTCGCGGCGCAGACGGTTGGCTCGTTCGGGCAACGCTCACTCTACAATAAAACGTAACTATGTCGACTTTGACCGCGGGAGGACCCGATGGATAACCTTGCCAAACCCAAAAACCGCGCGCTGTTTTTACTTAGCGTTGCCGTGACCGGTGCGTTCGCAGGTGCCGCGGTCTGGCTGTTCTTTTTTGCGATGGAGCACGGTATCGACTATCTATGGACCGAGATTCCGCACGCGCTGGGCGTCTCTTCGCCCGAGCTTGCCAGCGGCCCGTTTGGCTTTTTGCCGTACCCGTTTTTTGTCTGCCTGCTGGGCGGCCTGTTAATCGGTCTGTACGAAAAGATGACAGGCACCAAGACCGATGACCTCAACCAGGTGATGGCTAAGGTTAAGCAAGACGGGCGCTACCCGTACGACAACCTGGGCAAGCTTTCGCTCGCGGCATTGCTGCCGCTGCTGTTTGGCGGAAGCATTGGACCGGAGGCCGGCCTGACCGGCGTTATCGCGGGTCTGTGCAGCTGGGTCGGCGACCGTATGCGTCGCTTTGGCGCCGAGTTTAGGGAGCTCACGCTGCTGGGTACCCAGGCTGCCCTGACGGCGCTCTTTACTGCGCCCGTCTTTGGCTTTGTGGCGCCGCTTGCCGGTAGTGCCGACGGCGACGAGGGCTCCGCGTCCGGCGAGATCACCATCAAGCTGCCCAAGGCGCAAAAGACGGTGGTCTACGGTATTGCGATTGCCGGCGGTCTGGGTGCCTACCTGCTGCTTGGCCAGCTTGTGGGCGGCGGCATGGGCATGCCCAGGTTCGAGTCCGCCGAGGTGGGCAACCTAGAGCTTACCTGGCTCGTCCCTCTGTCGTTGATCGGAACAATCTGCGGCTGGCTGTACTTTGTCTCTGAGCACGCGAGCGAAGCGCTTGCCCATGCAATAGGGGAGCGTCCTGTCGTCAAGGCCATGCTAGCCGGTCTGGCGCTCGCCATCTGCGGCACGGTCCTGCCCTACACCATGTTTGCCGGCGAGACCCAGGCCGACGTGCTCATGGAAACCTACTTGACCATTCCCGCCGGCGTGCTTATCGCGACCGGTCTGGTCAAGGCCATGCTGACCCCCGCCCTCATCAACCTTGGTTGGCGCGGCGGTCACTTCTTCCCGGTTATCTTCTCGGGCGTAAGCCTGGGCTACGGACTGGCCATCCTCACCGGCGCCGATCCGGTCTTTTGCGTCGCCGTCTGCACGGCATCGACGATGGGTGCGGTCATGCGTCAGCCGGTCATGGTCGTGGGCCTGCTGCTCATGTGCTTCCCGCTCAAGGGTATCGTCTGCATGATCATCGCCGCCGTTATCGCCGCCGGCATTCCGCTGCCCAAGCCGCTGCGCAAGTAGCACGGTTAATCGCGAGTCAACTCCAGAGGGGCACGAGATGACCCTGTACTTTAGCGCGACAGGGAACAGCGAGCATGTGGCG
>JBKTBE010000051.1:0-15641 GCA_046883645.1 Collinsella sp.
ACGGGTGTGCTGCAGACGCTGCGTCAGCCCATCGAACGCGGCTACGTGAGGATCGTACGCGTCGACGGGGCCTTTACCTTCCCGTCGCGCTTTCAGCTGCTGGCTGCGAGCAATCCCTGCCCCTGCGGCTTTTTGGGCGATCGCGAGGTGCCGTGTCGCTGCTCGGCGGCGATGGTCGAGCGCTATCGGTCTAAACTGCGCGGTCCTTTGGCCGACCGTATCGACATGATGATCGATGTGACCCGTCCCGACCCCCAAGTGATTATCGAGGGTGCGGAGGGTATGTCGTCGACTGAGTTGCGTGACTACGTTGCGCGCGGTCGCGCTTTTCGCGCTTGGCGCGAATCCCGTATGGACGATGCGGATGCTGAGGCCGAGGATGACGAGACGCGGTCCATTGACGGCGTCGTTTCGACCTTTGAGCTTGATGATGCTGCCGAGAAATGCGTACTCGGCCTGTCCAAACGCACACATCTCACAGGGCGTGGCATCGTGCGCCTGGTTCGCATTGCGCGTACGATCGCAGATGTCGCCGAGAGCGAGCAAGTGACGCAGGACCACGTGCTCGAGGCGGCGATGTACCAGGGAAGGAGGGACCAATGATGGCCGAGGGGACCTTTGAGCTGCATCCAGGTGATGCGTTGTATCCCGAGACCGTTTTGGAGCTTTCTGATGTACCCCAGACGCTTTATGTGCGCGGCAACCCCAAGGTGCTTTCGACGCCCGCGCTCTCCATCATCGGCGCGCGTAAGGCCTCGCCGTATGGTCTTGCCGTGGCAGAGCTTGCGGCAAAGGTGGCGGTCGAGGCGGGAGTGACGGTAGTTTCGGGCGGCGCGGTCGGTTGTGACCAGGCCTCGGGTTGGGCTGCGGTCAACGCCGGCGGCAAACACGTCGTGGTGCTGGGGACGGGCGCCGACGTGGTCTACCCGCGTTCGAGCGCGGGGCTTATTACTCGCACGCTCGATACGGGTGGCGCGGTCGTGTCGATCTCTCCGTGGGGCATGGGTCCGCGCAAGTTCGCCTTTCCGCGCCGCAATCGCGTGATCGCGGCCCTGTCGCAAGCCCTCTTTGTATCCGAGGCGGGTATGCCTTCTGGGACGTTTTCTACAGCCGAGGCTGCTATGGATTTGGGGCGCGAACTTCTTGCCGTGCCGGGGTCGATCCTATCGCCCGAGTCGCGTGGCACGAATTACCTCATTGCGAACGGTGCCTGCTGCATCATCGACGAGGAATCTATCGAGATGGCTATCTCACGCATCTACGGAACCCTGCGCTACTCGCGCCCCGATGCTCCCGGCATTGCCGACCTGGATCCAACGCAGCAGACCGTGATGCATGCGCTCATCGCCTCTCCGCTCAAGGTCGACGACATCGCGGCGCTCGTCTCGCTCGATGCTGTCGGCGTACTCAAACTCTTGGGTTCGCTTGAACTCGAGGGTCTTATCGAGCGCATGATGGATGGAAGGTATGCGCCCTCCAAGTTTGCCCTTCACGCCCAGACACCCTTCGGTCACAATGGAAAACGTGTCAATTAGAAAGGTGTTTGCAGATGCAGTTCGATCAGGTGACAGTTATCGGTGGCGGTCTGGCGGGTTCGGAGTGCGCGATCCAGCTGGCAGATCGCGGTTTTGCCGTAAAGCTGTGCGAGATGCGCCCCCAGGTGAGCTCCCCGGCTCACCATACCGATCACCTGGCAGAGCTCGTCTGCTCGAATTCGTTTAAGTCGACCCGTCCGGATTCCGCGGCTGGTTTGCTGAAGGCCGAGCTTGAGCGCATGGGTTCAGTCCTGCTCGATTGCGCCCATCGCGCGGCTGTTCCCGCCGGCGGTGCCCTGGCGGTCGACCGCGTCAAGTTTTCCGAGCTTGTCGAGGCCGAGGTTGCCGCTCGTCCCAATATCGAGGTCGTGCACGGCGAGGTCACGCAGATTCCCGAGGGTCACGTGGTCATTGCCGCGGGCCCGCTGTGTTCACCGGCGCTGAGCGAAGAGGTTATGAAGCTCGTCGGTGGCGATGCCCTGGCATTCTTTGATGCGGCGGCGCCGATCGTCGATGCCTCCACGCTCGATATGGACGTGCTGTTCTCGCAGTCGCGCTACGAGGAGCAGGGGGGCGGCGACTATCTCAACGCTCCGCTCAATAAGGAGGAGTACGACGCCTTTATCGAGGCGCTTACCACGGCCGACCGCGTGGTGCTCAAAGACTTTGAGGGCGGCGATCTGTTCCAGGCTTGCCAGCCTGCCGAGGAAGTTGCGCGCACCGGCAAGGACGCCATTCGCTTTGGCGCCATGAAGCCCGTCGGCCTCACCGACCCGCGTACCGGACGTCGCCCCTGGGCGGCGATTCAGCTGCGTGCCGAGAACAAGGAGAAGACCGCCTATAACCTGGTGGGCTTCCAGACCAACTTGACCTTTGGCGAGCAGAAGCGCGTCTTCCATATGGTGCCGGGCCTGGAGAACGCTGAGTTCTTCCGCTACGGTGTCATGCACCGCAATACCTTTGTCGACGCCCCGCACGTGCTCGATGGCACCTTTGCCGTGCCCGGTACCGGCGTGCGTCTGGCCGGTCAGATCACCGGTACCGAGGGATACATGGAAGCCGTGGCGACAGGTCTGCTCGCGGCGCTCAACACCTATGCCGAGGCTATCGGTGCCGCGGGCGTCGAGTTGCCGCGTGTGGGTGCCCTGGGTGCGCTCGTGGGCTATGCGACCGATCCTGCCACCGTGGGCTATCAGCCCATGCATGTCAACTTTGGCCTGGTGCCGCCACTCGAGGATGGTAAGCGCCGCAGCAAGCGCGACCGCTACCAGGCCTATGCGGACCGTGCGCTCGAGGCCCTCGATGCCTACTTGGCCACGCGTTCCGACTTGTTTGGAGGCGACCGGTCATAGTCTTTGACCTGTACGACACCGTCGACTCGTTTATCGCCTATATCGCACGCGTCGAGGGTCTTTCTCCCAACACGGTGACGGCCTATGGCTCGAGGCTGGAGCGCTTTGCTGCCTGGTGCGAGCGCGAGGGCATCGACGCTCGCGCCGCCGACGTACGGACCGTTCGTTCCTATTTGGCCGAGCTGTCGCGTGGCCAGGCGGCGGCTCGGACCCTTGCGGCACACCTGTCTGCCATTCGCTCACTCTATCGCTGGATGGCTGCCGAGGGGATTGTCGAGGGCGATGCGGTCTCGGCGATCGCATCGCCCAAGCTGCCGCGTGACCTGCCGGGCGTCCTTACGACCCAGCAGGTTGAGGCGCTGCTCAAGACGCCTGATACCTCGACGCCCGCGGGACTGCGCGATGCGGCGATGCTTGAGTTACTCTATGCCTCCGGCGCGCGAATCTCGGAGCTCGCGGCGCTCAACGTGGAGTCTATTGGTTGGTCCGAGCGAACGCTGCGACTTTGGGGCAAGGGGAGCAAGGAGCGTATCGTCCCTCTGTATCGTCGTGCGCTCGAGGCGACGCGTCTCTATATTGAGGAGGGGAGGCCGGAGTTGCTCGCTCAGGCAAAGCGCCGTGACCCCGCTACCGGGCCGCATCCGCTGCTTATATCGGCGCGCGGCAATCGCATGAGTGCCGCCATGCTCAGGCGGCGGTTCCATATGCTGGCGACGCTCGCCGGCATTCCGGCCGACATTGCCCCGCATGCGATGCGCCATACCTTTGCGACCGACTTGCTCGAGGGCGGTGCGGACCTGCGCTCGGTTCAAGAGCTGCTGGGTCATGCGAGCCTGTCCACGACGCAGATTTACACGCACCTCACGCCCGATCGGCTCAAACGTGCCGTGGCTCAAGCCCATCCCCGCGGCGAATAGTGGCTGGGACGTCCCGCGCCGCACTCAGGTGTGTGGTTTTGATTGCGGGTTGGCAGGAAGATGCATTCCTGCTATCATTCATCGGGTTGCTTCACGGCAACATGTTTTTATCACGCACGCGCGGCTACTTCATACCGTGGTGCCCGGGCTTTGGTAGCACATGTCCGGGTTGGTTTTGGAGGATGACCCCGCGCGGAGGCAAACCACAGGAGGTTTAACATGGCTACCAAGATTAATATCCGCACCCTGCTCGAGGCCGGCTGCCACTTCGGTCACCAGACCCGTCGCTGGAACCCCAAGATGAAGCCGTTCATCTTCGGTGAGCGCAACGGCATCTACATCCTCGACCTCAAGCAGACCATCCTCGACGCCGACCAGGCCTACACTTTCGTCAAGAACGTCGCCAAGGGTGGCAACGTGCTGTTCGTCGGTACTAAGAAGCAGGCTCAGGAGGCCGTCAAGAACGCCGCTGAGCGCGCCAACATGCCTTACATCAACCAGCGTTGGCTCGGCGGTATGCTGACCAACTTCGTCACCATCCGCTCCCGCATCAACCGCATGGAGGAGCTCGAGGCCATGGTCGAGGACGGCCGCATGGCAGTGCTCCCCAAGAAGGAGCAGGCTGTGCTCGGCAAGGAGCTCACCAAGCTCCAGACCAACCTCGGTGGCGCCCGCGACATGAAGGGTCTGCCCCAGGCTCTCTTCGTCATCGACACCAAGCGCGAGGAGAACGCCATTAAGGAGGCCCAGCGCCTGAACATCCCCGTCGTCGCCCTGATCGACACCAACTCCGATCCCGACGAGGTCGAGTACGGCATCCCCTGCAACGATGACGCTATCTCCGCTGTCACCCTTATGTGCGAGCTCATGGCTGACGCCTGCCTCGCTGGCTCCGGCAAGGAGCAGGTCTCCGAGGCCGAGATGGCCGCTGAGCCCAAGGCCGAGTAAATCAGTCTTAGTTAATTCTTTTTCATCTCTTTGAAAGGAACCACAATGGCCCAGATTACCGCCGCTATGGTCAAGCAGCTCCGCGAGATGACCGACTCCCCGATGATGGAGTGCAAGAAGGCTCTCGTCGAGGCTGACGGCGACATGGACGCCGCTGTCGACGTCCTGCGTAAGAACGGCCTTGCCAAGGCTGCCAAGAAGGCTGGCCGTGAGACCAACGAGGGCGCTGTCGCCGCGTTCGTCTCTGAGGATGGCAAGACCGGCGCTCTGCTCGAGCTCTCCTGCGAGACCGACTTCGTTGGCTCTAACGCCAAGTTCACCGGCTTTGCTTCCAAGGTCGCTGAGGTTGTCGCTACCACCGAGCCTGCTGACGTCGACGCTCTGCTCGAGAAGCCGATGGGCGAGGAGACCGTTTCCTCCGAGCTCACCGAGATGATTCACATCATGGGCGAGAACATGAAGATCTCCCGCTTCGCTGCCCGCAAGGCTGAGAACGGCGCGCTCGCTTCTTACATCCACATGGGTGGTAAGATCGGCGTCCTCGTCGAGTTCGCCTTCGAGAAGGCTGAGACCGCTCAGGCTGAATCCTTCAAGACCTTCGCTCACGACGTTGCCCTTCAGGTTGCCGCCGTCGCCCCGATCTGCGCTACCCGCGATCAGGTTCCGGCCGAGACCGTCGAGCACGAGAAGCAGATCTACATGGCTCAGGCTGCCGAGTCCGGTAAGCCCGAGGCTATCCAGGAGAAGATGGCTGTCGGCCGTCTGGAGAAGTTCTACAAGCAGTCCGTGCTCACCGAGCAGGAGTTCATCAAGGACAGCTCCCTCACCATCAAGAAGTACGCTGAGCAGGTCTCCAAGGAGCTCGGCGACACCATTACCGTCGTTGCCTTTGACCGTCTGGTCCGTGGCGAGTAAATAAGCTCTTGTAGCTGGTAATGAGCAGGCTGTGGGTTTTACTCACAGCCTGCTTTTTCATGGCTCTTCTTAGAGCCTTTGATAGAATGTTGAGAGTTCAATCTAAAGGAGGATCGCTTTGTCCGACATCCGATATAAACGCGTGCTTCTTAAGCTTTCCGGCGAAGCACTGATGGGCGACGGCCAATATGGCATCGACCCCAAGGTTACCGACCATCTTGCCAAGCAGGTCAAGGAGCTACTCGCCGTTGGCCATGAGGTCGGCGTCGTTGTCGGCGGCGGCAATATTTTCCGCGGCATGGCCGGCGCTGCCGGTGGCATGGAGCGTGCTCAGGCCGACTACATGGGCATGCTGGCAACCGTTATGAACGCGCTCGCCCTGCAGGATGCCTTCGAACATAACGATGTTCCCTGCCGCGTGATGAGCGCTATCCAGATGAACGAGATCTGCGAGCCCTATATTCGCCGTCGCGCCATCAACCACCTTTCCAAGGGCAACGTCGTTATTTTTGCCGCCGGTTCGGGCAATCCGTACTTTACGACCGACACCGCCGCGGCTCTTCGTGCGTGCGAGATCGGCGCCGAGATTCTGATCAAGGCCACCAAGGTCGACGGCATCTATGACAAGGATCCCGTCAAGTGCGCCGATGCCGTCCGCTTTGACAAGATCACCTACCATGAGGTGCTCGTCCGCGGTCTGCAGGTTATGGATTCCACGGCTACGGCACTGTGCCAGGACAACCGTATGCCGATTTTGGTCCTCAACATCGATGGCGAGGACACCGTCAAGCGCGCGCTCGCGGGTGAGCCCGTCGGCACGCTCGTCTATCAGGAGGATTAAGCATGGCAGAGAACATCACCGCCCATATGGACAAGTCGCTCGAGTCCCTCAAGCATAACTTCTCCAAGGTCCGTACCGGCCGCGCCAATGCCAACATTCTGTCCGACATCACCGTCGATTATTACGGTGTTCCCACGCCGGTCACGCAGGTTGCCGCCGTCAAGACCCCCGAGGCCCACATGCTGCTCATCGAGCCGTGGGACAAGGCACTCATCAACGCTATCGTCAAGGCCATCGGCGCTTCCGATCTGGGTATTACCCCCAACTCCGATGGCACCGTCGTTCGTCTGCCGTTCCCGGCTCCCACCGAGGAGCGCCGTCGCGAGCTCGTCAAGGAGTGCCGCGAGTACGCCGAGCAGGCCAAGGTGTCTATTCGTAACATCCGTCGCGATTTCAACAACAAGCTCGAGCGCGATGAAGAGCTCACCGAGGACGATGTCCGTCGCGAGCAGGCCAAGGTCCAGAAGCACACCGATGAGTATGTCGCCAAGGTCGAAGAGCTTCTGAAGGAAAAAGAAGCCGAGGTCATGGAGATCTAAGGTGCAATACGACGAGCATAAACTGGTCGAGTACTTTGCCGACGCCCCTGCGGGCGTCGGTTTTTCCGACCTTGACCTCAGTAACATTCCGCACCATATCTCGTGCATCATGGACGGCAACGGTCGTTGGGCCACGTCGCGCGGTCTTGCACGCACCGAGGGCCACAAGGCGGGTATCGTCTCCCTTCGTGAGATTATTACCGCCTGCGTGCGTCTGGGCGTCGACGTGCTTTCGGCCTATGCGTTTTCTACCGAAAACTGGAACCGCCCGCAGCATGAGGTCAACGTCTTGATGCACCTGTTTGCCAAGACGTTCATCGACGAGCTGCCGCTTCTGAAGCGCGAAAACGTGCGTGTTGTCTTTTTGGGTGATATTTCCGCGCTGCCCAAGAAGACCCGCGACGTTTTTGAACGCGGTCTTGCCGAGTGCGCCGATCACACCGGTATGACGCTGGCGCTTGCCGTCAACTACGGCGCGCGTGCCGAGATTACCCGCGCTGTCCGTCAGATCGCACTCGACGTTGCCGCCGGTAAGATCGATCCTGCCGCAATTGATGACGACATGGTGGCTTCCCACCTCTATACCGCCGGTCTTCCCGATCCTGAGCTTGTGATTCGCACCTCTGGTGAGCTGCGCCTTTCGAACTATCTGCTGTGGCAGGTAGCTTATTCCGAGTTCTACGTCACCGATACCTATTGGCCCGACTTTGATCGTTGGGGCCTTGTCGACGCCATTTTGGCCTATCAGGGCCGTGACCGTAGGTTTGGTGGACTGAGCAAGACCGAGGAGGCTTAATCGTGTCCGATCGTCCCAAGGCATCTGCTCCCAAGACGCCTGCGCGTAAAGCTGCCACTGCGGGAGCGCCTGCAGCGAAGAGCGGTTCCGGTTCGTGGCTGGCGGGCTTTATTACCCGTGCCGCCGCCGGTATCGTCTACGCCGTTGTCTTTATCCTGTGCCTGGTTTTGGGTATCGTGCCCACGACCATCTTTGTTTCCGTCATGAGCGGTCTGTGCTGTTATGAGTTTTTCCGTATGACGAGGCTCGATGGCAAGATGGCTAACGAGCGCATGGGTATCGCTGCCGCCGTACTCTTTCCGCTGTCGGCGTTGGGCGATTCGATGTTGCTGAATGCCCTGCTTTTTGCCCTGATGCTCGCTGTGGGCATTTGGTATGTCTGGTCGCCGCGTACCCGCATCTCTGATGTGGCCGTGACGCTCATGGGTCCCATCTACACTGGCTTTATGCTGTCGGCTATCGTGCTGCTGCGCGATGCCGTGCCCGGTTTTGCCGGCGCCCTGCTTTCGGTGGGCGTTTGCGCGTCCCTTTGGGTCTCCGATTCGTTTGCCTACATCGTGGGTAGCCGTATCGGCCAGCACAAGATGGTTCCCAAGATCTCTCCCAAAAAGAGCTGGGAGGGGTTTGTCGGCGGCATCCTGGGCTCGGTTTTGATTTGGCTCATCCTGTGGGCGACGCACTTCTACAAGCTCAGCCTGCCCTATGCGCTGCTGTGCGGCGTGGTCGTGTCCGTTCTGGGCGTTATCGGCGACCTCATCGAGTCGCGCATCAAGCGCGGTGTGGGCGTCAAGGATTCCGGCAACCTTATCCCGGGCCATGGCGGCATGCTCGATCGTAGCGATTCGCTTATCTTCGGCTGCATCACCGCGCAGTTGATGCTGATGATCGGAGGCGTGCTGTAATGTCATTCCAGACGACGTATGGCCCCGATGGACGCCTCCGTGTTGCCATCCTGGGTTGTACGGGCTCTATCGGCACCCAGGCGCTCGATGTGTGCCGCCAGCATGCCGATCGCCTGCAGGTGACGGCGCTGTCCGTTAACTCCAGCACCTCCGAGCTTGTTGCCGCTGCCCGCGAGTTCTCGGTTCCGGCGGTTGCCGTGGCCGATGTCGCTCATGGCGATGACGCCGTGCTGCAGGAGTTGCCCGAGGGAACGAAGCTTGGCCTTGGCGCGCAGGCGGTTTGCGAGCTCGCGCGTCGCGACGATGTCGACTGCGTGCTCGTTGCTATTGTGGGCGCCGCTGGTCTCGAGGCGAGCCATGCGGCCTTGACCTCAAATAAGCGCCTTGCTCTTGCCAACAAGGAGTCCCTCGTCGTCGGTGGCGACTTGCTTATGCCGTTGGCACAACCGGGCCAGCTTATTCCAGTCGACTCTGAGCACTCCGCCATCTACCAGTGCTATCTGGGGGAGGACTCGCGCGAGGCTCATTGTATTTGGCTCACCTGCTCGGGCGGTCCGTTCTTTGGCCGCACGCGCGACGAGCTCAATCGCGTGACGCGTGCCGATGCCCTCGCACATCCCACGTGGGCCATGGGCGCCAAGATCACCATCGACTCCGCCACCCTCATGAACAAGGGCCTGGAGCGCATTGAGGCCATGCATCTGTTTAACTGCGACCTCGATTTCATTAACGTGGTCGTGCAGCGTCAGTCCAAGATTCACTCTATGGTCGAGTTTGCCGACGGCTCCGTGATGGCGCATCTCGGTGCATCCGACATGCGTATTCCCATCCAGTTCGCGTTCTCGTATCCCGAGCGTTGGGATACCCCGGCGCCTCGTATCGATTTCCGCGAGCTGGGGCAGCTCACGTTTGATGCTGCCGACATGGATACCTTCCGCTGTCTGGCGCTGGCCGAGCGTGCCGGCAAGACGGGTGGCACCATGCCGTGCGTGCTTAATGCCGCCAACGAGGTCGCCGTCGATGCCTTCCTGCACGATGGCTGCAGCTTTACCGATATCGATCGCATTGTGGAATCCTGCATGGATGCCCACGATATGCAGGCGGTCGATTCGTTTGAGCAGCTTCGCGACATCGATGCATGGGCGCGTGAAAAGGCTGCGCAGGTACTCGCCGCAACCCGTTCCTAACCCATAAGGATTGCTTTTTCGTTTTATGGATAATGTTCTGAGCGTTCTCTCATCGGTCTTTTGGGGCCTGCTGATGCTTTCCGTCCTCGTGTTTTTGCACGAGGGTGGCCACTTTTTGGCGGCGCGTGCCTGCGGCGTCCGTGTGACCGAGTTCTTTTTGGGCCTGCCGTGCCGCTTTGACATCCATTACACGTCGCGTCGCATTGGAACCAAGTTTGGCGTGACCCCGCTGCTGCTGGGTGGCTACGCTGCCATCTGCGGTATGGATCCGACCGATGTCTCCTGCGCCGATCGCGTGCTCGCGGCTATCTACCGTCATGGTCGCGTGACCGTGGCCGACCTTGCTGTCGAGCTCGAGCTTTCCGAGGAGGATGTGCTCGAGGCTTGTGCTCTGTTGCTGGGCTGGGGCTCCATCGCTCCCTGGTATGAGGAAGGGGAGAAACCCTCGCCGAGCTACTATCCCACCAAGTATCAGACGCTGCCGCGAGACGCGGCGGGTTACACCACCTTTGACGGCCGCCGGTTCGATCGAGAGCATGCGACTGCCGAGGGCGATGTGTGGGAGCTGCCGTGCGGCGAGGCTGATTTCTTGGCGCAAGAGCGCTCGCACACTTATCTTGGCCAGGGCTTTCTCAAGCGCGCCTTTATGCTGCTCGCGGGCATTCTCGTCAATATCCTGACGGGTTTTTTGCTCCTTATGAGCATCTATTCCATTACGGGTGTCACCGTGCCGATGGATACCAACGTGATCGGTCAGGTTGACGAGGGGTCTATTGCCGCCAAGGCGGGTATCGAGGGCGGCGACGCGATCCTTTCGGTTGACGGAGTATCGTGCTCTACCTGGATGGACGTTTACGATGCCATCGGCAAGGCTGCCGGTAAGGACGATATCGCCATCGAGTACGAGCGTGACGGCAAGCAGCATTCGACCACGGTTGCGCTCAAAGAGGATGAGCGCCTAGGTGTGTACGCCTCTACGCAGGTGGTCCGTTTAGACCTCATCACGTCGGCTCGCCTGTCTTTCTCCTATGTCGTGCAGACAGCGGAGGGCGTGACGCGCCTACTCCAGCCGCAGCATACGATGGAGATTCTCGACCAGTCCTCGTCGATCGTGGGTATTAGCGTTATGTCCTCACAGGCTGCTGCTGCCGGCCCTGCCACGTTCCTTTCGTTTGCCGCCCTCATTTCGTTCTCGCTTGGCTTTATGAACCTGCTGCCCATCCCACCACTCGATGGCGGCAAGCTGGTCATCGAGATCATTCAAAAGATTGCGGGCCGCGAGCTACCTCTCAAGGTCCAGACGATTGTGAGCTATGTGGGCATCGCGCTCTTTGCGCTGCTGTTTGTCTATATGCTTCGTTCCGACATCCTTCGATTTATTCTGTAGGGGAGTGTTTGGATTGTCTTTATCCCATCCTTTGCCTCGCGAGTTGACGCGCCCCGTGCATGTGGGCGGTGTGCAGATCGGTGGCGGCGCGCCGGTGGTGGTCCAATCCATGACCTGCACCGATACCGCTGATGCCCAGGCAACGCTTGCGCAAGTGTGCGCGTTGGCGCAGGCTGGCTGCGATATCGTGCGTGTGAGCGTGCCCACCGAGGCCGCGCTTGAGGGTTTCCGTACCATCTGTGCCGAGTCTCCGGTGCCAATCGTTGCCGATATCCACTTTAACCACAAGCTGGCCATTGGCGCTGTGGAGGCCGGTGCCGCCAAGCTCCGCATCAATCCCGGTAATATCGGCGATTGGGCCAAGGTCGATGCTGTCATCGATGCCGCGGGTGCTGCGGGCTGCGCAATTCGCATCGGTGTCAACGCTGGTTCGCTTGAGCAGGATATCGCCGAGCGCGACGACCTCACGCAGCCCGAAAAGCTCGTGATGTCGAGCGAGCGCTTCGTCAAGCACTTTGAGGACCGCGGCTTTACGAACATTGTGCTTTCGGCCAAGGCCCATAGCGTGCAAACGACGCTCGATACCTATCGAGCCCTGTCGCGTGAGATTCCCCACGTTCCGCTTCACCTGGGCGTGACGGAGGCGGGGACCAAGCTCCAGGGCACCATCAAGAGCTCTGTAGGCTTGGGTATCTTGCTTTCCGAAGGCATTGGCGACACCATGCGTGTGTCGCTCACAGCCGATCCGGTTGAGGAGCCGCCGGTTGCCTGGGGTATTCTGCAGTCGTTGGGCCTGCGTCGCCGTGGCCCCGAGATTGTCTCGTGCCCCACGTGCGCCCGCTGCCAGGTTAACCTTATTCCCATTGCCGAGGAAGTAACCGAGCGGCTTAAGAACTATACCGCGCCGCTTTCGATTGCCGTTATGGGATGTGCCGTTAATGGCCCCGGCGAGGCTTCTGATGCCGACCTGGGCGTTGCTTGCGGACGTGGTCAGGCCTTGCTCTTTTCGCATGGCCAGATCATTGGTAAAGTAGCTGAGGACCAAATTGTCGACGCGCTTATGGCAGAGGTCGACAAGCTTATTGAGGAGAAATAAATGACCCGAGCAATGTATATGTCTAAGCTCTATGCGCCGACGCTTAAAGAGGATCCGGCGGACGCTGAGCTCGCCAGTCACCGCCTGCTGCTCCGTGCCGGCATGATCCGCAAGGAGGCCGCCGGCCTGTATTCCTACCTGCCGCTTGCCTGGCGCTCGATCCGTAAGATCGAGAACATCGTGCGCGACGAGATGGACGCTGCCGGCGCCCAGGAGCTTATGATGCCTATCATGGTCGACGCCGAGTTGTGGCGCGAGTCCGGCCGCATCGACGCCTATGGCAAGGAGCTTGTGCGCTTTGACGACCGTCATGGTCGCGAGTTCGTCCTGGGCCCCACGCACGAGGAGACCGTCACGGCCCTGGTGCGCAACGAGCTACGCTCCTATAAGCAGCTGCCCGTCAACCTGTATCACATTCAGGACAAGTTCCGCGACGAGTTCCGTCCCCGCTTTGGCCTGATGCGCGGCCGCGAGTTCATCATGAAGGACGCCTACAGCTTCTCCGCCACGCAGGAGAGCCTGCAGGAGGAGTACGACAAGATGAAGCAGGCGTACGCCAATATCTGCGAGCGCTGCTACATCAAGGCTCTGCCCGTCGTCGCCGATTCTGGCGAGATCGGTGGCGATACCTCCGTCGAGTACATGGCTTTGGCTGACGCCGGCGAGGCTTCGCTCGTCTACTGCGACGATTGCGGCTTCGCTGCCGATGACGAGGCTGCAAGCACCAAGGTCGTCGTGACCGAGGGTCCTGGTGACGGTACGCTCACCAAGGTTGAGACTCCGGGCATGGGCACCATTGAGGCTGTTGCTAAGTTCTTTGGGTTCCCCGAGAACGGCACGCGCAAGTCGCTGGCACTCATCGACGCCGAGGGCAAGCCGGTCGTGGCCATTGTTCCGGGCGATCACGAGCTCAACGATTGCAAGGCCGAGCACGTCTTTGGCAAGGGCTATCGCATGATGACCGACGAGGAGCTTCAGGCGAACGGTCTGCACAAGGGCTTTATCGGACCGGTTAACCTGCCCGATGGCATTCGTCTGGTCTGCGACGAGAGCCTGCGCGAGTCCAAACAGTGGGCCTGCGGTGCCAACGAGGTCGATTATCACTTTACCGGTGCCTGCCCCGAGCGCGACTTTACCGTCGATGAGTGGGCCGATCTGGTCACCGTTGTCGCCGGCGACCCCTGCCCGCACTGCGGCAAGCCGCTCTCCGCTGCCCGCGGCATCGAGGTTTCTCAGGTCTTCCAGCTGGGCACCAAGTACTCCGAGGCCATGGGTGCCACCTTTATGGATGAGGACGGCAAGGAGAAGCCGCTCATCATGGGTTGCTACGGCGTGGGCGTGTCCCGCTCGCTTGCTGCCGTCGTGGAGCAGCACAACGACGAGCACGGTATCGTCTGGCCGGTCTCCGTTGCCCCGTACGAGGTCGCGGTGATTCCGCTTGATCCCAAGAAGGAAGAGTGCACTACCGTCTGCGAGCAGATTGTTGATGGCCTGTGTGCCGAGGGTATCGAGGTCGTCGTCGACGATCGCGATGAGCGTCCGGGCTTTAAGTTTGCCGATAACGACCTCATGGGCTTCCCGTATCAGGTGGTTCTGGGCAAGCGCGGCCTTAAGAATGGCACCGTTGAGCTCAAGGACCGTGCTACGGGCGAGCGCGAGGACGTGGCGATCGACGAGGTCGTTGCCAAGGTTGCCGAGCTTGTTAAGGCAGCCCGCCGTTAATCGACGATTTCGCTTGTAGTTCGATATGTGGGACGGCCCCGCATTTCTCCAATCGGGGAGATGCGGGGCCGTCCTATTATCTTGTAGCATCCTCGATATCTAAAAGGAAAACCCCACAGCCCATGCGAGCTGCGGGGTTTTCCATTATGCCTCCGATGCGAAATAAATCGCTCAGATATTACTGATAATCGACGACGTCGATCCAGTTCTTCAGGAACTCATCGTTCACGTTGCGCTTACGAGCGAGCTCGGAAGCGGCGACGATGCTCGTCCACTGACGCACGACCTGCATGGGCATGTCGGCACGGTCGCAGTAGAGCTCCAGGTAGGCCTCGGCCTGGTCCTTGCTGTTGAGGGCAAAGAGCAGGTAGGTGGTGGCAACGTCGGCAGCAGGGGAGCCCTGGGTGGCGTGTGCCCAGTCGCACACATAGAGCTGGCCGTCGTCGCCGACGATGACGTTGGAGGGGTTGAAGTCGCCGTGGCAGACCTTGAACTCCTTGGTCATGCCGTCCAGACGCTCCTGAAGGTTGTAGCGCGTGGTGGCATTGAGCTGATCAAGGCTGTCGAACATGCGGGCGAACTTGTCGCGCTGACGGTTGAGCAGCGGGGAGGTGTAGCCGTGGATCTCGATCTGGAGGTCGACGAACATCTCGAGGTACTCACCAAAGCGCTGGGGCTCGGCAGTCATCTTCTCGGCAAGGGTGGTGCCCGGAACCTTCTCGGTCACGAGCGCCCAGCCGTTGGCGTTCTCGAGCTGGGAAACCTCGAGAGCCTTGGGGCTGCGGATGCCGCACTCATTGATGCGGGCAAGATTCAAAGCCTCGTTGAACACGTCGGAGACAGGCTTGGTCTCGTTAAAGACCTTGACGATCTTGTCGCCCAGGTCGTAAACGACCTTGTTGCCACGGCGGACGAGCTCGGTCTTGGAATCGGGTAGCAGCATGGTTGCATCCTTTCAACGATGCGATAGAAGCGACGGCGGGGGTGTGTGAAACACCCGTGCACCCCCGCCGCAAAAAACCGTGCTAAAAACTAGCAGACGGCGTAGTCCTGGGGCTCGCGGCCGTAGTAGGCGTCCAGGTAGAGCTCCTTGATCTCGCTCATGAGCGGGTAGCGCGGGTTGGCGCCGGTGCACTGGTCGTTGAATGCCTGCTCGGTCATCTCGTCGAGGGTGTCGAGGAAGTACTGCTCGTCGACACCGTAGTCGGCGATGGTCTTCTTGACACCGATGAAGTCCTTGAGCTCCTCGAGCTTCGTGATGAAGTTCTCGAAGACCTCCTTGTCGTCCTTGCCCTCGATGCCGCAGTACTTGGCCATCTCGGCGTAGTTGTGCAGCGCGTTGGGGTAAGGATACTGAGAGAACGTGCCCATCTTGACGGGGGCCTCAGCGGCGTTGTAGCGCATGACGCGAGTCAGGATGACGGCGTTGGCGATGCCGTGGGGCAGGTGATGGAAGGCGCCGAGCTTGTGGGCCATGGAGTGGTTGAGGCCCAGGAAGGCGTTG
>JBKTBE010000052.1:0-15613 GCA_046883645.1 Collinsella sp.
GTTCATGGAGTTCTCGACCTCGGTCGGCAGTGCGATTTTGGTGATGAGCGTCGACACGAGGGTGAAGCCGTAGGCGGCCATCTGCTCGGAAACGGTAGCGTTGACATCCTTGGCGATGTCATCCTTCTTGGCAAAGACCTCATCGAGAGTGTAGACGGGAATCGAAGAGCGCAGGGCGTCGGTGATGAAGTCACGCATCTGGTCGACGGGCTCCTGCAGCATATAGTAGCTCTTGTAGATGCCCGAATCCGCCGGGCCAGCACCCATGTCATAGCTCACGTGGTACTGAGCAGAGACCTCAAGGCCGATGGTCACGTTGTCCTGAGTCTTAACGTCGATACCAAAACCGTTTTTCATGGTGCGTAGACTCACCGTGGCGGCTTTGCGGTCGATCACGGGCACCTTCATGTGGAAGCCCGCGTTGACGATGCGGTTAAACTTGCCCAGACGCTCGATGATCACGGCATGCTGCTGTTCAACGACATAGCAGGCGCTGGGAAGCAGCAGCAACAGGATGATGATGGGAATCAAAAGGCTGGTAAGGGCGGCGATGATACCGGAAAACAGCATGGTCTCTCCTCTGATAGGCACACGTTGGCATTAGGATACCCGCACGAAGCCGCCACGTGACACCAACAGGAGGCCCATAACAAAAAAGCCCCCATTGCTGGGGGCTCTTTCATTTAATGGTGTGGGCGAAAGGACGTCCGCGTATCCGCTTCGCGGATCCGCACCGGCTTCGGCCGCCTGCCGGCGTCCTCGCCAGCTCGCTAAAAACGCTCCGCGTTTTCTTTACGCTCGCTCCTTCGCAGGTTCAAGTCCCTGCGAAGGGCCCATAACAAAAAAGCTCCCATTGCTGGGAGCTCTTTCATCTAATGGTGCGGGCGAAAGGACTTGAACCTTCATGGGGTTGCCCCCATACGGACCTGAACCGTACGCGTCTGCCAATTCCGCCACGCCCGCGTGCAGGAATTAGAATAACGGAGCGCTACCGCGAACGCAAGAACTATTTTTTAAAAAGTTTGCAGGCATTTTCCCAAGCTGCTCGCGCGATTGCCTCAGCATCCTCGCCGGTACGATCGACACGGTCGTTGACCAGCGTGTTTGCCGTGATAGAAATCATTGCCGGCTCGCACTCAAGACCGCGAATGGGCTCCGGTGCCATATACGGGCAATCCGTCTCGAACAAAATTCGATCGAGTGGGGTTGCCGCAAATGCCTCGCGCACGTCGTCGTTGCGCTTAAAGGTGGCCGCGCCACCATAGGCGATATAGCAACCCAGCTCCACAAAGCGCTCCATCGTGGCGCGGTCCTCGCCAAAGCAGTGCAGCACACAACCGGCCTGGGGCACGCCCACCTCTCGAAGCACGTTGTAGGCGTCCACGTGCGAGGTGCGCTCCTGGTCCGTGTCCTCGTGACGCAGATGCAGCTCCACCGGCACGTTACGGCACACGGCAAGCTCGAGCTGGCGCGCCATGCAGTCAATCTGCACGTTATGGGGTGCCGGCGCGATATCGTCGTCATAGTCCATGTGGTAGTCCAGACCGATTTCGCCAATACCGGCGCATAAGGGATCATCGAGTGCGGCAACGACCTGTGCGTGAACGTCGTCGGCATAGTCCGGCGCGCCATACGGATGCACGCCGGCAAGATACTTGATCTGCGGGATATCCTGCATCGGCAGAATCTCGCGCGTCAGCCAGTCGCTATAGTCCGTCACGCTGCGCTTGTCGGCGATGGGGTCGAGCATCGTCACCAACAGGTCGACGCCCGCGGCTTTGGCACGCAGGAGCGTCTCGGGCACATCCTTGCCCCAGAACGAAAGCAGATGTGCATGCGTGTCGGCAAGCGGCGCCAAGGGCACGGGACAAGCAACCGTCTTCTTTTTCTTGGTAAACGTCACGCGTTCGGCATTAAGCGTCATGGATTAGCTCCTGGGCCAGACGGACAAAGTCAGCAACATCAAGCGTCTCGGCGCGCGTGGTGGGTGCAATACCGCAAGCCTCAAAGGCAGCATCGAGCACGTCCTTGGCAAAGCCGTTGGCGCTCATGGAATTGCGGATGGTCTTGCGACGCTGAGCAAATGCAGCATCAATCACGCGGGCCACAAATTCGCGATCGAGCCCCTCGGGCACCACGCCGTCAACACGGTCGATACGCACGACGGCCGAGTCCACGTGCGGCGCCGGCATAAAGCAACGCGGCGGCACCTCAAAGCGACCCGTCACCTGCGCGTACAGGCCGAGTTTTGCCGTGTAGCCGCCATAGGTCTTGTTACCGGGCGTTGCGGCAATGCGATCGGCAACCTCATTTTGCACCATGACGACGGCACGCTTGAGCGCCGGCATCGTCTGGAAAAATTGCAAAATGATCGTCGCTGCCACGTTATAGGGCAAGTTCGCGACAAATACCGTGGGCTCGCCGCCGGCAGCCTGCTCAATCTGCTCCGGGCCCACCTTAAGCGCGTCGCCCATGATAAAGCGGAAGTTGGCATAGTCGGCAGCGTGGGCGTCGAGCACCGGTTCGAGCTCAGGATCGGCCTCAATGGACGTAACGCACGCCGCCTCCTGCAGCAACGCAAGTGTCAACGTACCGCAACCCGGACCCACCTCGAGTACGCGCTCGTCACCTGCAAGCTCGGCAAGCTCGCAGATACGCTCGATCACATGATTGTCGATTAGAAAGTTCTGGCCCAGGCGATGCTTGGTCGCAAGGCCAAACTCCTCTAGCAGCTCCCTGGTGGCCGTGGGGTTTGCCAAAGGCGAAGTTGTCATGGTTGCCTCCTTAGCATGATGGCGGCGTCTTGAAACAAAAGGGCATGGACCGTGGTGGCCATGCCCTTACAGCTAAACAGCAAATTGCCGATATGGCGCTCGCGCGGTCTCTACGCCAGACGCGGGAACAGCGGATCGCCCTTCTCGACGGGCTGACCGCCGGCAAGCAGGCCCCAAGCGCAAATGCCCTTGAGGTCGTCGCTCGCGGCCTCGTCCTCGCAGGACAGGCGGCGCAGAGCCTCGGCAGAAGTCTGGGGCATGAGCGGCATCAGCAGGTGAGCGGCAATGCGGATGGCCTCGAGCAGGTTGTAGATCACAAACGCCAGCTCGTCAGCCTTGGCCTCGTCCTTGGCAAGTGCCCAAGGCTCGGAGTCCTCGATGTAGTGGTTGGCGGCGTGGATGAGCTCCATGACCTCATCCTTGGCTCCGCCGTAATCGAGCACGTCCATCTTGGCCATGTAGCGGTCGACCAGGCCATCGGCGATCTTTGCCAGCGGGTTGTCGAACGCGTCGAACGATGCGGGCTTGGCGGGCGCGCAACCGTCAAAATACTTGCCGCTCATGTTGAGCGAACGCGAAATGAGGTTGCCCCAGCTGTTGGCCAGGTCGGCGTTGTAGACCTGCTCCATGCGGTCGAAGCTGATGGCACC
Source organism: Collinsella sp. (assembly GCA_046883645.1). GTDB lineage: Bacteria > Actinomycetota > Coriobacteriia > Coriobacteriales > Coriobacteriaceae > Collinsella. The sequence goes on from JBKTBE010000052.1 coordinate 3,425, forward strand.
GTCGGTGCCGGGGACGACGTCGGTCATAAAGTAGTAGCGATAGCCCTCGACGCCCAGCATGTCGATAACGTCCTGCGGAGCGATGGCGTTGCCGCGGCTCTTGGACATCTTCTCGGCCTTGCCGGTCTCGGCATTGCGCACGGTCAGGAAGCCGTGGGCAAAGACGTGCTCGGGCAGGGCCTCGCCGATGGCCATGAGCATGGCGGGCCAAATGACGCAGTGGAAGCGGATGATGTCCTTACCCACGATGTGGAACTGCGCGGGCCAGCGATAGGCCAGCTCGGCACGCGCCTCGTCGGTGTCGACACCGTAGCCGACGGCCGTCATATAGTTGAGCAGCGCATCGAACCACACGTAGGTCACATGACCCTCGTCAAACGGGACCTGAATGCCCCAGTCAAAGCTCGTACGGCTCACGGAAAGGTCGTTGAGGCCGCCCTCGACAAAGCTGCGAACCTCGTTCATGCGGAACGCAGGCTCGACAAAGTCGGGGTGCTCGTCATAGAGCTTGAGCAGCTTGTCCTGGAAGGCGGAAAGCTTAAAGAAGTAGGACTCCTCCTGCACGCGCTCAAGCGGACGGTGGCAGTCGGGGCACAGATGCTGGCCGACGCTGCCGTACTCCTCGTCGCCCTTTTGGACCTGCGTATCAGTGAAGTAGGTCTCGTCAGGCACGCAATACCAACCGTCGTAGCTGCCCTTATACAGGTAGCCGGACTCCTTCATGCGCTCCCACAGGTACTGCACGGCATGATGCTGGCGCGGCTCGGTGGTGCGGATGAAGTCGTCGTTGGAAATCTCGAGCTTGCTCCAAAGCTCCTTGAAGTGCGGAGCCTGGCTGTCGGTCCACTCCTGCGGCGTCATGTTGTGCTTGGCTGCGGCCTCGGCGACCTTCTCGCCGTGCTCGTCCATGCCGGTCAGGAACTTGACGTTATAGCCGGCGGAGCGGCGATAGCGAGCCTGAACGTCGGCGATGATGGTGGAATAAGCCGTGCCCAGGTGCGGATCGGCGTTGACGTAGTAGATGGGCGTCGTGATAAAGAACGAAGGCTTGCTTTGATCCATGGGGTTTGTCCTCCAGAAAAACGTTGCATACAGAGGATAATTCTAGCGCAAGGGCTGGATATCCTCCATCTATTGCATATCGAGCACCATGGCATAGACATCGCGCTTGCGGCGCGAATACTTCTGAGACAGGCGCTTGGCCACCGCAGACGCGGGCTCCCCCTCCTCGAGCGCGGCGCGGATATCCTCGCGCAGGGCCTCGTCGGGATCCGCTGCCGCGGCGCCAACCGGCGCGATACCGGCCTCTTCGTCCTCGCTCGGCGGCGCGATGACCAGCGCAATCTCGCCCTTTACCTCGCCGCGAGCACACAGCTCCTCGGCAAGCTGGGCAGCGGGCCCGCGCAAGACCTCCTCGTGCAGCTTGGTGAGTTCGCGGCAGACGGCAACCTCACGCTGGGGAAAGACCTCCACCACGGCCTCGAGCGTCGCCACGATACGATGTGGAGACTCGTAGAAGATGAGCGCGCCGGGCACCACGGCAAGGCGCTGCAAACGGCGCACGCGGTCGCCGTGCTTTCGGCCCAAAAAGCCCTCGAAGAAAAAATGCTCGCAGGGAATGCCGGACGAAACGAGCGCCGTGACGCAAGCAGAGGGCCCGGGAATAACTTCGACGGGCACATCGGCCTCACGCGCCGCCTCGACCAGCGCCTGGCCGGGATCGGACACGCTCGGCATGCCGGCGTCCGAGGCAAAGGCGAGGGTCTCCCCCGCCAGCAGACGGTCGACCAGGCCGGCGGCGCGGTTGGCGATCACATTCTCGTCGCAACGGACAAGCGGCTTGGAAATGCCCAGGTGCATCAGCAGCTTTGACGTCACGCGCGTGTCTTCGCAGCAAATGGCATCGGCAGCGGCAAAGGTCTCGCCAACGCGCGGGGACAGGTCGCCCAGGTTGCCGATGGGCGTGCCGACCACATAGAGTTTGCCCGTATGGGCGCTGTTTTGCGTCATATCAACCTATTCAATCATGCCGCGCTCGAGCGTACCGAGCGCCGCGCGGGCGTCCCATGCTGCAATGCGCTTCTCGGTCTTCCACGTTTGGAAGAACCAACCGGCAGCCGGCGCAAACGAAGCCAGCTGATTGGCGATAAACACGCGCTCGTAGGCATTGCGGCCCTCGGGCGTAACCGACGAGTTGGCAAAGATCGCCGCGCCCGACCATTCGCCCACTAGCACGGGGAACCCTGTCGAAATCGCTTCTTTAAGCTCGCGCTTGTTACGCGAAATCGCCGTCGTCAGCCCGCGGGGGCTCGTGATGTCGAGCGCATACTCGTCGCGGTAATGGTACAGGTGAAGGTCCATGTAGACGTTCTTGTACTTGGCGCCGCGCATAAAATGCTTCCACTCGCTGGGATGCCCCGACGACGAGAAGACGACGATTTTATCCTCGGGCATATACGAACGGACGAGCTCGTAGGCATCGCGATAGAAATTGCGCAGGTAGTGAGCAGGAATGCCATCCGTCATGGTGAAGAGGCTCTTGCGAACGCTCATCTGCGGCGTGTCCAGCAGCTCAATGCCCAGCAGGCTCTCGGCCTCGCCATAGCGATCGGCCAAGCGCTCGAGCACGTCGAGTGCGACATGACGGCCGTTGGTGGACGAATGCCACTCGGCGACAGCCTCCGGCGTGGTGGGTGAATCGTTGGAATCGCCCTGGCCACCGGGCACAGTTGCCAGATCGAGCAGCACGCGGATGTCGTACTTGGCAGCCCACTCAATCGCGCGGTCGATGTAATCGACAACCGATATGTAGGAGGCATCGGACTCCTGTGAGCCAAAGGCATACCAGGGCACCGGCAGACGCACGGCATTGAGACCGATCTGCGCCATGCGGCGAAAATCGTCCTCGCTCACAAACGTCTCGTAATGGCGGCGCATGCGCTCGTTATAGGCGGCGGTACCCATGGCCTCCTGTAGCTCGGCCGCGTTGGATGCACCGGTCGCCGCGTACAGCGACGGGGTCACCCAAGGCTCGGGAATAAACCAGCCAGAGAGATTAACGCCGAGTATCCTCTCCATCACTGCCCCCTTCGGATCATGCAGGTCGAACCCGCATCGTATTGCATAGGATAAGTATCGTTTTGAGTATACCCGCGTGTGCGGACAGGCGACCGAACGGTCTGTAAAGTGACGCGAAAGTGGGAGGAATGTCTGGGGCGGGCGGACTCGGAATGGTGCGACGAGGTGTGTACGCGCGCCGGAGGCAGGCACCGGAAAGCGCGTCCCGTTCTATCGCTCAATAATGGGGCGCATTTTCCGCAGAACCCTACATAAAAGAAAAGGACCCCTTTGCAGAGGTCCTAGTCAGTTCAAGGTGGCGGGGAAGGGAATCGAACCCCTGACACGAGGATTTTCAGTCCTCTGCTCTACCAACTGAGCTACCCAGCCATTTGAGGTGTGCCTTGTTTCAAGGCTTGATTAGTATAACCAAGGATGCGTTCCGGTCAACCGAGAATTTTAAAAAAGTTTTTGAGCACAGCCTCGGTTCTATAAATCGGCACGTCAGAGGCATCAGCCGGCAGCAAGAAGTTTTTCACTCAGAGCCGCACGGGCAAACTCACTTGGCGTCATCCCCTCGGCAGCCGCCCGTCGACGAATGGCCTCCTTCATTCCCAGAGGAATCTTGACCGACAGCGTTGCCGTCCCCTCACCTGAGAGCGGGGGCCGTCCATGCACGATCCCACCAACGGTGTGTTCGCCATCCGGTAACTCTCCGCGCTCGTACGACTCGCACCACGCGTCAATCATTTCATCCGTTACAACCTGACCATTAGCGGCCGTATATGTCTTGCCCATCATCGACCCCTCTGCCGAGCTCGCTCGATCTCTTGCCAGAATTTCTTCTGAACCGGAGACAAGGCATGAATAATGAGCCATCCACGAATTAGTTCGACCGCAACAAGTTCCACACTTTGACCATCTGGAAGCCATCCAATGGCAAGCCATCTGGGCGGCTCGTCCTTCGACTCGCGACGAATGCACTCAGTAACCGCAAGCCAAGCGCTAAGCACCTGCTTTTCCGTCAGGTGCTTTTTAGCGTTGGGATGAATCTCAACATCCATGCATCTTCTCCTCCATCTTACCCAATTTCGTATGACGAAAGTCCACTGTCGCCAATTCTTAAGCCGGCACGCGTTGGAGAGCAGGAGTCGAAACAATGATTGAAGGACGCTCTAGTACGGCCCAGGCGCCGAGGCAGGAGCACATGCGCCAAGGACGAACGTTTTCGTAGCGCGCGAGGATATTGCCGTCGCGATCGATGAAGGCAATGTCGATGGGATAGGCCATAAAACACGTATGGACCGAAGAGCAGCGTGGAAACGCCATGACGAGCGGCAGGCCGTTGGCGGCAACCGGACGCCGTCCCAGCATGCCGCGCAGGCGCACGACAAACGACTCCGCCACCACAAACTCGGCCGGCGTCCAACCCAGCCTGTTGAGTGCCCGCGCGTAAACGATGTAGGACGAGACCGCGGTCACATGACCACCCCCGGACGCCATGGATCGACCGTCACCGCGCGCTCGTGCGACAACGTTGTCGGCGCCCCCAGCGGAACGCCAGCGATGCTGAGAGAAGTCGGCCACGGCTCATAGTGCATGGTGCAGGTGTAGGTCCTAAACGTACCGGATAGGGAGAGCAGGCCACCATCTGATGCCTTCGCGCCTTGCTCGCTCGACACTTCGATCTGCAAGTCATAGCCTTCCATGGCATTCAGAATTTGAGTCTGGACCGTCACCGAGGCATCGGCAGAGTTCTCGTCACCCTCCCCGCCCGGTGCCACAGCGTGCGCCAACACGATGTCGGGCACCACGCGGTCGAAGCGCGCGACAGCGCTGGCAAAGATCATGACGTTGTACACGATGAGTGCCAGCACCAGCAAAACGGGCGTAACCACTGCCATCTCAACCGTCGCTTGGGCGCGCTCCTCGCGCAGACGCATGCGGATACTCATTACGACCCACCGCCCAGAGCGCCAACCAGCGTGGCGACATCGACGGTGAGCGGGATGGAGCCGCCGCCGGGCAGAGGAATCTCCGCAAGTGTGAACACCGTGCCGCTAATGGTGCGTTCGACTTGATATTCCAACGCCTCGCAAAGCGCCTTGGGATCGGTCACGCCCAACGGAATACTTCGCAGTTTGTCTTGCGCTTGAGAGAGACCCGCAATGTCAGACCCCGGACTCTTAATGACATTGGCGGAATCGGTCAGCACCGGCTTTCGCAGGCGCAAGTCGCACGGTTCCAAACCCAGCGCCGCCACGGACGCCGAAACGGTATCGCCGAGCCACGATGCGATGGAGCCCAACGCGCCGCTGCCCCCTCCTAGGCCTTTAATCATCTCGTCCATAAGTTCGTCGGCCGAGCCTTGGATATCACCGTATCCTACGAGTAACCGTCCCCAAACATCCATGACGCCGTCGAGCACGCCGGCAACGCCGCCCGAGCGCTCCTTCAATGTCGAGAAAAATCGCGAAAACACGTTGTTTTGCGCCGTCGCCTCATCGGGCGCCAACACCGCGGCAGAGATAGCACCGCGATCGTCAAGCCTGACTGCCGTGTTAAACGAAGAGTTGAGCTCATCGGGGCTCGAGATGGCACCTGAAACCGCAAAGGCAACCACGCCGTTACGACCGGGCGGAGCGATACGCGGACGCTCGCCCGAAAGCGCTTTAATGGCCTGGTCAAACGCATTGCCTACACGATCGGCCTCATCCTCGGTCCGACGCTCGAGCTCGAGCTCTTTGTTGCGACATTCGACGTAGTCTTCCAGGGCCTCTTTGAATTCATTGAAGTGGTATTCGAAGCCGTTTTCGATAGAAGTCGAAGGCGCTGCAACGGCACCGAGCGACGAAACGCCAAAATGGCATCTGTTGCATCTGTCCTGCCCGTCATAATCAGCAACCGAGGCTAACCCGCCTGGCGACCCCTTCTTATAGTTGGGGCAACTCGTTCCGTAATGCAGATACGTCTTGCCATCGATGGCACTGGTCGGCCACGCCGCATCGGTATAGAGTTCCGTCGCTCGCACCTCGTCAGCGTTGCGCGGCAACAGCGGGATATGGAAAGTGACTGCATCTCCGTCCTCGGTTACATATGCACGATTGACCTCTGTACTCGCATAGGTGTAAAACGCCTTGCGCGCCGCCGACTCCGCCTTCGTCTCGACGCTTGAGCCCTGAGGTGCCTCGTTTGCAAGGCGCAAGCGGTAATAGGCTTTCGCGCGATCGAGCGCCACTTGCGGCTCCCATGTGACACTCGAGGCATAGTGCGGATTCTCAATATCCGAAAGCTTCGCCAAGCTCTTCGCGCGTTCCCACATGCACGAACAGCTTCCGACTACGTCTTTGTCCGATCCACCACAATCCGCCAGCCAAGTGCGCTCTTTAGCCTTCGCCGTGTCCTCAGAAGCCTTCCGCAGCTCCTCGGCTGCACGCTCTAAATCATCTGATGTGTCTTTAATGGCATCGGTCGAGATCTCTGACCCTTTGAGCGCAGCGAAGTCCGACTCGGATGTCCTGGGCACAGCAAGCGCCGTACCGGTATAGGTCACACTATCGGTATCCTGCGCCGACACCGCCTGCGTGGCACGCGCGGCAATCAGATACGGCAGAGCCGTCTCGATTTTCTGCAAGCCTTCCGATGCGCTTTTGGCAAACTTGTTGCGCGTTTTAATGATCTCAATCCCGGTGTCGACCATATTGCCGGCAACTGGTTCGGCACCCGGGATGAGGATGGCGACCAGGCCCGTCCCGATCGTGGCAAACCCCGCCAGGCCCAGACTCAAGATGCTCGCATCAACCACCGTGGCAGCCGTGTGATAGGACGACACTACGTTGGCACCCGCCAGCGCGCCGCTATCGGCAGCCACCTGGGTGTCCCCCGCGCGCGACATGCTCCATATCGCCGCCGTCGACGAAAACAGCAGCGTGAGCACCACCAAGATGACCACCGCAGAGGAAAGCGTGGTGTAGGCCCCGTCTTCGATAAACAGGTCGATACCGGCTCGACCCATAAAGCCGCCTCGCTTGCGATGGCAGCTCGGACGGCGCGTCAAAACGCGTCTAGACCAGAAACGCTTAATCCCATGCAGCAATCCACGAATCATAATCTCCCTCCAGCCATTCAGGACGTGATTGATACGAGACATCGACCTTGAGCTCAACGTAGCCGCCCTCGGCGGTACCACCCATAGCTTGCGCAAACGCACCGATCACAGGCAACGGCTTGACCTCGCCGGAAACGGACACGGACGAGACGCCACCCGCATCGGCCCGACCAAGCTCGATATCCCACGACAGCGGCCCGCCGGCATGAAAGATCGAAACGTTGGGCACTGCGGCAAGCCGGCGGCGGGTGAACTCCTTAAGATCGTCGTCCTCCGCCGTCGTCGTGGTCATGAGCCGCGCGGTCTCGGCGGCGGCAGACTCCATGACCGCGCGCGTATAAAGCAGGCACACCGGTTGCAGTGCGAGAAGGATGAGCGTCAGAAACGTCGGCAGCAAAAAAGCGACCTCGACCGTAGACTGCGCCCAGTCCTCGCGCGCGATATCAATACAACGCGATGTCCTTAGCGCCCGCAGCGGCGTCGATAACCGACGTCGAGGCAACGCCATGGGATGCCGCCCGCTCAACCAGCGCCGCCAAGTGTCCATCGGTGCCAGCACGCCAAAGTCCCACAATCGCCAGCACGATCGATAACAGCGCCACCGTGACGATGGCGTATTCGACCGTCGCTTGGGCAGATTCCTCACGCAGAACGCCATGCATTTCACGATCCCTCCTTTGAGCTTATTGTTTGCGGGACCAGACGCACGGCGCGCAGACGACACGAAGCATCGCCAGCATCCGCGGCAACCGTCACCATATCGACCCAGCCGCGCCCATCGCGCACGATGGCGCCCCATACGTTGCCCTTAATATCGAGATAGCCGCTCAGGGCGAGCTGGGCCGTTGGCACCTCGCGGTAGGCGCGTAACATATCCGCCGCTGCCTCGGTCATCGGTCGGTCCTCGGACCATGCAAGCCGGACCGCAATCGCGTTGTCCTCAGGCGAATCCGTCGCAGTGCCAGACCGCTTGTCGAGCGTCCGCAGAAAGGTTTGCGCCGTGACAGCGACATCCGAATCGTCCGCATCTCGCATCTCACCTTTTTGAGACGCCACCGCCGAATCTGAGCCCGAATCGAAGGCGGCCCCAGGACGCTGCTGCCGCGCGGCGTTAAGCCCCCAAAGCACCGCCGCTATCGCCACGGTCAGGCAAGCAAACACCAGCAGCACCCCGATGGGGCACTCGCCCTCTACAGGCTGTTGATGCCCTCGCTGATAGCGTTCCATAGATCTTGGACCTTGCCCTTAAATGCGACGATGGCGATAATCGCGATCACCACGAGCACGCCGACCAAGATGGCATACTCGGTGGTACCCTGTGCACTCTCCTCCTGCAGTAGCTCCCCGGCATGCTGGCGAGCGCGAATTGACTGGCAAACAGCCCAGCTCCAGACCTTGCCAGCAACGTCAGTCATCGTGTTCATGTATTCCTCCCTACATCATCCCGCCTGCTCCCAACAGCGGGCCCAATATGGACAGAAGCAACGCCGGCAAGATGAGTGTGCCGGTGGGAATCAGCAGCTTGACGGGCGCACGCTCGATCTCGCGCTCGACCGCGGCGCGATGAGCCGCACGGATCTCGCGACTTTGAGCGGCCAGCGTCTCGGCAAGTGGGGCACCCAGGGCGAGCGCCTGCCCCACCGTGATGGCAAAGGTCTCGAGCGCTCGCACGTCCAGGTCGCGCGCGGCGGCCAACAACTCGTCCTCACGCGTGCCCACGCCCACCTGCCACGCCATGCAGGCCCGCTCAAGGCGAAGAGCCAGCACTGACCGGCGGTTGGCACAGAAAATCTCAAGCGCCGCATCAAACGAAAGACCGGCCGAAAGACCCAAGCGCACAACATCGATCATCTCGGACACTTCGCCGAGCGACACTCGCGCCGGGCCGCCCGCTCCAACCGCGCCCTTCACTCGCGCGGTCAGGGCATCGACCACCGAGCGACCCGCGGCAGCGACCAGCACCGCCTCGCGCTTGCAGGCCTCTGCGATCTTGCGTGCATCCGCCCGATCCAAACCCGTCGCGACAAATACACTCAGGGCGCACAGGCAAGCCGCAACTGCAACCGGGGCGCTCATAGCTCCACCCGCATAATGCGCCGGATAACCACCAGGGCAACGGCGTTGAGGGCAAGACCCAGCACCACAGCGCCCGCGCCGGCAGGCGTCGCAAGACCGCGACGAAAATCTGCCGAAAGCAGCGCCAACACCGCGCACATGCCCGCCGGCATCGCCGCGACCATATGCGCAGACATGCGAGCCTGAGACGTCTTAACATCCAGGCGGCGCTTGAGCTCAATGCGCTCCCCCACCATGCTCGACGCCTCGGACAGTAAGTCGGCAAGCGAAGCGCCGGTGCGCTGAGACACCTTAAGCGCCAAGGTCACAAGCGAAAGACCGGGGGCGTCGATGCGCGCGAGCAAGTCATCGAGCGCGTCGGTCGCCGAGATGCCGCAATCGATCGCCGCCGCCACCCGCAAAAACTCGGTATGCACCGGCTCTTGCGCATGAGCGCCCACAAAGCGCATGCCCTGGGCCAGCGAATGTCCCGAGGCAAGCGACATGGAAAGTGCGGTAAACGCCTCGGGCATGGCCTCTTCTGCATCGTGTTGCTCGCGCCGGCTCTCAAAACCATCCCGAGCGGCGCCAGCGGCAATCGGAGCAACAAGTCCCAAGGCAAATCCGAGGGGCGATAACGACACCATCGTCAGTAAAACGCAGCAGACACCGCTCGATAGCAGCAGAAACGCCAAACGCCCCGAAGCATCTTCGATCACGAGGCCAAGGCGATGCGCCGGAGCCAGCGATGCCCACGAACGAGCGATCTTTTTCAGCAGATCGTTTTCCACCAGCTCACGCGGCAGCTTCTCTGCCACCGTCTCGAGCGCCTGACGCGCCAGCTCCGCCGGCGGCACCTGCGGCACACGAGGTTCCGCCCCGCACGCCGTCGCAACAGAAAACCCTGCCAAACCCCCTACGACGAGGGGCACAGCGACCTCCATTCGTCCACCTCCTCTTGTGTGAGCGTCCCCGACCGCAGGCCTTCTGCGATAAACGGCGGCTCGCGGTCAAGCGTCCAGGTGCGCTCGGCGGCATCGAAAGTCACATAGCGCTCGAGCTCTACGCCGCCCGACGCGGCGCGACGCACCCCCGAATACGAGGAGACGAAACGCCCGCCATCGGCGTGGCGCTCGGACATCACGATGCCGTCGAGCGCCATGGCAATCTGCTCCTCGATGAGCTCGCTCGGCAGATCGATGCCATAACGTGCAAGCAACGTCAGACGCACCACGGTCTCCTGTTCTGAACCCGCATGAAGTGTGGTGAGCGACCCGTCGTGGCCCGTATTCATGGCCTGCAACATGTCGCAGCACTCGGCACCGCGCACCTCGCCCACCACGATGCGGTCGGGGCGCATGCGCAGGGCATTGGTCACCAGGTCGCGGATCGTCACCGCGCCCTCGCCCTCAATCGAAGCCTCGCGCGCCTCTAGGCGCACCACGTGCGGATGATGCGCAAACTTGAGCTCGGCAGAGTCCTCGATCGTCACGATGCGCTCGCCGGTGGAAATCTCGCATGACAGCGCGTTGAGCAGGGTGGTCTTACCAGATCCAGTGCCTCCCGCAACCGCCAGGTCCTGTCGCAGCGACACCGCGCACGACAGCAGCTGCGCATACCAAAGCGGCAGCGACCCCAGCCCCACAAGCTCGTCCAGCGAGCAGATACGGTCCGAGAACTTTCGGATGGTGAGAATCGGTCCGTCAATCGCCACAGGCGGAATCACCGCGTTGACGCGATAGCCCGTTTTGAGGCGGGCGTTGACGATGGGGCTGCGCTCGTCGATACGGCGGCCAAGTGGCGAGATGATGCGGTCGATAAGCACACGAATCTGCTCATCATCCTCAAACGCATGCTCGATGGGGTACAAGACGCCGCCGCGTTCAAAGAAAGCCGAGCGGCAGCCGTTGATCATGATCTCGGTAACGGTGTCGTCCTCGATGAGCGGCTGCAACGGCCCCAAGCCCACCACATCATCCAAAATCTCGTCGATGATGGTCTCGCGCTCGGGCGTCGCGAGATCGGTCGGCTCCTCAACATTGAGCGCCGCCTCCACCGCGGGACGCAATTCCGAGCGGGCAAGTGCCGGGTCGATATAGGCGCTGATACGCGCCACTTCGTCGTAACCCATGCGGTCCATCACGGCGCGCTTGGTGCGTCGTTTCACCGCGCGGCGACGCCCCGCATCTACAGGCGCTGCCGCCGCTGCAGCGCCGGCAGCCTTAATCCTCGTTTGCAGGCTCATCGCTGATCACCCTCGCGCGACCAGGGAAGGCGGATACGCGGGCGTTCGGTGCGCGTTGCACGGTCGGCGACCATATCGCTCCAAGGGCCGACGGCGCACCCCAGTTCCACGAGCATCTCGCGCGTGGCCTCGCGCACGCTGGTCGCAAAAGCGCTGGTCTGCCCCACTGCCTCGTCAGCGCGCCCAAACGCCATGAGCGCGGCGAGATCCTGCCCGCCATCGGCGATACGAATCTTGGAGCTCAACGCACAGGCAATCTCAAAGCGCATGGCGACGTCCTCGTCTGCCCCGCGCGCGCCAAACCGGTTGAATACAGCGCTCATGCGCGTGCGCGGCACACCTACTCGACTTGCCAGTTCAATGACGCGCGACGCCGATGTCGCGGACGACACCGCAGCATCGCCAACGACCAAGCAACGGTCGCTCGCCGCCACCGCAGCCGCCACGGCGTCGCCCCAAAAGACCGAGGTATCGATAAAGACCACGTCGGATTCGCGACGCAGAACATCAAGCAGTAGCTCCACCGGACGTGCCATGAGCTCGGCTTGCTCGGGCGCCGCGACGGGACCCCAGAGCGTAACGCCCGGCGCCACGCGCATCGATGCGGCCACGATATCCGGCTCGGCAAGCGCGCCCGCCACCGACGGCTCGATAAGTGCCGCCATATCGCGCGGAGCATCGACGCCTAACAAGTCGTAAAGGTTTCCAAACATCAGGTCCAGGT
>JBKTBE010000053.1:0-15347 GCA_046883645.1 Collinsella sp.
CGTGATAGGACGCGGCGCCTCGCGGGCGTAGGACGGGCCCACGAAGGACGGAGCGTCGCGCTCCACGTCCGGGTTGACGGTACAGGAGATGCGCTTGCCGAACATAATGCCGTTCAGGCAGCGCAGGCAGCCGATGCAGGGGCGGATGTCGTCGGCGTTGCCGGCAGCGGCCTTATTGCAGAACTCGGCATCGCACAGATTGGCGCGGCCCATCATGCAGATGTCGGCAGCGCCGTCCTCGATCAGCTCCTCGGCGATCCAGGCCTCGTTGATACGTCCGACGGTGGCGACGGGAATGTTGACGTGCTTTTTGATCTCGCGCGAGCAGGCGGCATGCGAGGCCTGCTGCGTACCGGCGGCGGGAATCGCGGAGCCGCGCTTGATGGTGGTACCGCCCGACACGTGAATCATGTCGACGCCGGCCTTCTCCAGACGGCGCGAGACATAAATCATGTCATTGAGGGTCAGGCCGCCATCGGTGTACTCATCGCCCGAGATGCGGACGTCAATGATAAAGTCCTTGCCGCAGCGCTCGCGAATCTCGGCGACGACCTCGAGCAAGAAGCGCATGCGAGCGTCGAGCGAGCCGCCGTACTCATCGGTACGCTTGTTGTAGAGCGGGGTTAAAAAGCCGCCGAGCATGCCGTGGGCGTGCGCCGCATGGACCTCGACGCCATCGACGCCAGCCTTTTGCATGCGCACGGCGGCGTCGCCAAACTGGTGTGTGAGCTCGTGGATCTCGTCGACCGTGATAGGACGCGGCGCCTCGCGGGCGTAGGACGGGCCCACGAAGGACGGAGCGATCAGGCGCGGCGTGCCCGGAATGTTAAAGGCCATGTAGGCGGGGTGGAAGAGCTGCGGCATGATCTTGCAGCCATACTCGTGGACGGCCGCGGCGAGCTTTTCCCAGCCGGGGATAAACGTGTCGTCGTAGCAGCACATGTCACCCGGCAGATAGGTATAGGTAGGCTCGACCGTCACGACCTCGGTGATGATCAGGCCAACGCCGCCCTTGGCACGGGCACGGTAATGATCGACCAAGTCGTCGGTCACATATCCGTGATCGGCCAGGTTGGTGGACACCGGCGGCATAAAGACGCGGTTCTTGACCTCGGTCGTACCGACCTTGATCGGGCTAAAGAGCATCGGATAGGCGGAGGACTCCATACAGGGTTCCTTTCGTTTGAGCCGCTCGGCGGCAGTTGCTAACGTACTTATCGTATCAGCAACCGCCGTATCCGAAGTCAATCATTCCCAAACGCCGGTCGGCTAATGAATACCGCGGCCCAAGTCTTCGGCGATTTTGTCCACACCCTTAAGTGCGGCGCACGTCTTTTTGTTGGAGCAATGCCCCGTGCAAACGCCACCCTGAGCGCAGTCGGCGCAGGTGCCCTTGCGGTAGATGCGCACGCACACGGCAACAAACGCAATACCGATAACAGCCAGTACAACAATATCGATAGGTGCCATAGCAAGCCTCCTCTAGTTAACCACCACTTACTTTACCCCATTCTCCACCCACCAAAAAGGGACGGGCTTATTTTGATCAGTTTTATCTGCGGAAACGCCACATCTCCCCCACCAAAAAGCCCGAGTGTCGCTGGGACACCCGGGCTCGTGGAAAGGGGTTAATCCTTATTCGGACTTAAGCGGAAACTGCAGCAGAAGCGGTGTTGGTCTCGTCCTCGTCGGTCCAAGCATGCTTGGGCATGGGACGGAAGATCTGGAAGAGCATCGCAACCAGCAGCACGATGGCCACAACCGTCCAGATACCAAACTGCCCAAGGACAAGCAGGTTATAGAACTGGTTGATGAACAGGCCGATGACCCAAGCGAAAGCGCACTCGTAGCCGATGGCAATAGCGGTCCACTTGCCGGAGTCCATCTGGTTGCGGATGGTGCCAATGGCGGCAAAGCACGGAGCGCACAGCAGGTTGAACGCGCCAAAGGCAACGCAAGCGCCCATGGTGGGGAACATGCCGGCAAACGCGGTCCACAGGCTCGGGTCGGTCTCGCCCGCGTCGGCGACGGACAGCAGCGATCCGGCGGTGGCGACGACGTTCTCCTTAGCGACAAGGCCAGAGACAGTCAGCGCGGTTGCCTGCCAGGTGCTAAAGCCAAGCGGGGCGAAGATCCAAGCGACCAGGTTGCCGAGCATGGCAAGCACGGAGTAGTCCATGAACTCCTCGGGGATGCCGTCCATCGCAGGCAGGAAGCCAAAGGAACCGTTGTAGCTACCAAAGTTGGACAGGAACCAAACCACGACAGTGGACGCAAAGATGACCGTACCGGCCTTCTTGATAAAGGCCCAGCAGCGCTCCCACACGTGCAGCGCCCAAGAGCGGATCGCCGGGAAGTGGTAGGCAGGAAGCTCCATAACGAACGGCGTCGGGCGGCCGGCGAAGAGCTTGGTCTTCTTGAGCATCAGGCCCGAAGCGATGACGGCAAAGACGCCCAGGAAGTAAAAGAGCGGGCTGATCCACGCGGCGGTGGTGGAAGAGTCGCCGATGATGGAACCCATGAGCAGGGCGATGATCGGCAGCTTGGCGCCGCAGGGGATGAACGTGGTGGTCATGACCGTCATGCGACGGTCTTTCTCGTTCTCGATGGTCTTGGTGGCCATGACGCCGGGGACGCCGCAGCCCGAGGACACGAGCATGGGGATGAAGGACTTACCGGACAGGCCAAAGCGGCGGAACACGCGGTCCATGATGAAGGCGACGCGAGCCATGTAGCCGCAGTCCTCCAGGAAGGACAGCATGACGAACAGCAGGAACATCTGCGGCACAAAGCCGAAGATGGCGCCCAGACCGCCGACGATGCCGTCGCAGACCAGCGAATCGACCAGGCCACCGTCCTCGGTGCCACCCGCCACAAGCGCGTCGTGGACCATGGTGGTAATACCCGGAACATACGGGCCATACTGCGCCGGGTCGACCGAGTCGGCGTCGTCACCCGCGGCCTCGACAGCCTCATCGTAGGCGTCGCGGCCCTGACCGAGCACATACCAACCGTCGGTACCAAAGAGCTGGTCGTTGGTGAAGTCGGTCACCGTGCCGCCCAGGGTGGAAACGGCGATGTAGTACACGCAGAACATGATGACCACAAAGATCGGCAGGCCCAGGATACGGTTGGTAACCACGCGGTCGATCTTCTCGGAAGTGCTCATCTTGGCCGGAGCCTTGGTGAGGCACTCGTCAATGATGTGCGCGATGACGCCATAGCGCTCACCGGTGATGATGGACTCGGCGTCGTCATCGCAATCCTGCTCGCACTGGGCGACCAGCTGCTCCACGCGAGCGGCCTTCTCCTTGGTGAGGTTGATGAGCTTGCAGGCGTCCGCATCGCGCTCGAACAGCTTGACAGCGTAGTAGCGGCGCTTGTTGGCGGGAACGCTCGCCGGCAGATTGTTCTCGATGTGGTCCAGAACGTCCTCGATGGAGGAATCGAACTTGTGCTCCGGCACCTGGCCCTTGGAAGCAGCGGACTTCTTGACCTGCTCGAACAGCTCCTTGATGCCCTTGTTCTTAAGGGCCGAGATCATCATGACCGGACAACCGAGCTTCTTGGAGAGCTTGTCCGTGTCGATCTTATCGCCGTTCTTCTCGACCAGGTCGGCCATGTTGAGGGCAACGACCACGGGCAGGCCGGTCTCGATAACCTGAAGCGCCAGGTACAGGTTACGCTCGAGGTTGGTGGCATCGACGACTTGGACGACGACATCGGGCTCGCCGCTCATGAGGTAATCGCGCGAGCATTGCTCCTCGGGGCTGTAGGGGGAAAGCGAGTAGATGCCAGGGAGGTCCGTGATGGTAACGTTCTTGTCGCTTAGGAGCTTGGCCTCCTTTTTCTCAACCGTGACGCCGGGCCAGTTGCCAACGTAGCCGTTGGCGCCCGTGATCAGGTTGAAAAGCGTGGTCTTGCCGCAGTTGGGGTTACCCGCCAGCGCGACATGGATCTGAGAATCCGCCATTCAATCCTTCTTCCTTGTGTGCCTGCGCTGCTTTCTCCGCGCAGGCTGGATAATGTGCTTCAAAGATGCTGTATTAAGTTAGAAAAACCTAACTTTATCTGCAGAAATATGCGCCGCGAGTTCTTACTGAACCTCGACGACGGCGGCCTCCTCCTTGCGGATGGAAAGCTCGTAGCCGCGCACGTTGATCTCGACCGGATCACCGAGCGGTGCGACCTTCACGACCTTGAACGAAGTGCCCTTGATGAGCCCCAGGTCCATAAGGTGGCGGCGAAGCGCACCCTCACCGTGAAGCTTGACGATGGTGGAGCTCTCGCCCACCTTAACGTCACCCAACGTCTTCATCCTCTTGTCCCCCTTTCGGTTTTTATCAAATGCTGCGAACTAACCGACGGTCATGATGTGCATGGCGACCTTGGAATCGATGCCAAAGCGTGCGCCCAGCACCGTGACGATGATATTGGCGCCACTCGAGCTCACCACGTGGATTTCGCTGCCCTCGACAAAGCCGAGGTCCTTGAGGTGGTGCTTCATATCCTCATTGCCCTTTACACGAGACACGCGCACGGTTTCGCCCGCTTTTACCATCGAAAGCGGCATTGCCGGCATCTGCGGTCCGCAAGACATGAGTGGCTCCTAACGTCAGTTCGTCCTCAACATCGACGCAGTAAAAGTTAACCACGCCTATGTTCGCTTTAGTAAACTAACACGTGGTTAACTTTTTGGAAAGGGTCCCCATTCAGATTTCGAAAAAGTTTCCTATACGAAACAAAAGGGCGCGGCAAAGAGCTGTCCTTTGCCGCGCCCTGTCATGCTTAGAGCGAGAGGTTTCTGATCGACGTAACGCAGGAGGCCTCATCTACGCCCGAAACGCGGAAGATGATGTCCTCGCCGCACTCGCCGTAGAGAGCCATGAGTCCCATGACATCGCGGCCATCCGTGTGGCGATCGCCGATGCTGACTGACACGTCGCTACGATGCTTGGCAATGATGTCATAGAGCAGCGCAACCGGGCGGGCATGTAATCCCAACGGATCTTTAATCGTCTTTGTAAACTCGACCATGTCCCCTCCCACGACATCGCACATTCGGCCGGCAAACCCAGCCACGTGGTAGTTATTGTACGTTACCGGCGCACCCCCGTCTCACAAAAAACGAGGAAAGGCACACGTCCTTCCCTCGTTGCAAGCAATTTGTGGCCGCTCGCCTACATCAAGCGCAGGCTGACGTCCTTGAGCTGGGCGCCGCTAACGGCACTCGGGGCGCCCGACATGAGGTCGGAGCCGCTGGCCGTCTTGGGGAACGCCATAACGTCACGGATGGAGTCGGAACCGGTGAGCAGCATGCACACGCGGTCCAGACCCAGAGCGAAACCGCCCATCGGGGGCGCACCAAACTTGAGGGCCTCCATGAGGAAGCCGAACTGAGACTCGGCGCGCTCCTCGGTAAAGCCCAGGAGCTTGAGCATGGACATCTGCATCTCGGCGTTGTGGATACGCATACCGCCACCGCCGGCCTCAAAGCCGTCCATGACAAAGTCGTAGGTGCACGAACCGGCTGCCAGGGGATCGGCCTCGATCTTGGCGATGTCGGTCTCGGTCGGCAGGGTAAAGGGCTGGTGCTCGGCAGCATAGGCCTTGCGATCCTCGTCCCAATGGAACAGCGGGAAGTTGACGACCCACAGGAAGTCGTGACCCTCGCGCTTGATCTCGAGCGCATTGGCCATGTGCGAACGCATACCGCCCAGGATCTCGTCGGAGAGCAGGCGCGGGCCGGCGGCGAACATCACAAGGTCGCCGGGCTCGACGTCCATGCGCTCGCGCAGAGCGGCCATCTCCTCGTCCGAGAAGAACTTGACGATGGGGCTGTTGATGGAGCCGTCCTCGCGGAAGGCGATCCAGGCCAGGCCCTTGGCGCCAAACGTGGAGGCCACGCCGGCGAGCTTATCGATCTTGGCACGTGCCCAGGCACCGGCGCCCTTGGCGTTGATGGCCTTGACGACAGAGCCCTCCTCATTTGCGGCGGCCGCGAAGACCTTGAACTTGGAGTTGGCAAAGATGTCGGTCAGATCGACCAGGTGCATGCCGTAGCGGGTATCTGGCTTGTCGGAGCCATAGGTGTCCATGGCATCCCAGTAGTCCATGCGACGCAGCGGCGTGGGCATCTCGACACCCATGCGGCCGAAGGCATCGGCAAGAACCTCTTCGAGCGCGCTCATGACATCGTTCTGGTCCACGAAGGACATCTCGATATCGACCTGGGTGAACTCGGGCTGACGGTCGGCACGCAGGTCCTCGTCGCGGAAGCACTTGGCAACCTGGTAGTAACGCTCGACGCCACCGACCATGAGCAGCTGCTTCAAGAGCTGCGGGGACTGCGGCAGGGCGTAGAAGTTACCCGGCTGGATGCGGCTGGGGACGATGAAGTCGCGGGCGCCCTCGGGCGTGGACTTGAACAGGGAGGGCGTCTCGACCTCCATGAACTCACGGTTGTGCAGCGCCTCGCGAATGGCAAAGGTAAAGTCGGAGCGCAGCTTGAGGTTGGCCATCATCTCGGGACGACGGAGGTCCAGATAGCGATAGCGCAGACGGGTGTCCTCGCTGGTCTCGATGCCGTCCTCGATCTGGAACGGCGGGGTGACGGACGTGTTGAGCACCTCGGCGTGGTCGGTCAGGACCTCGACCTCGCCGGTCGCGAGCTTGGTGTTGGTAGTCTCCTCGCCACGGGCGCGCACGACGCCATGGATCTTGATGGGCCACTCGGGACGCATGGTCTCGGCGATCTTAAATGCGTCGCCGTCAGAGTGCTCGGGGTCGAAGGTGAGCTGCGTGATGCCCTCGCGGTCACGAAGGTCGCAGAAAATAAGGCCGCCGTGGTCACGGCGACGGCTCACCCAACCGGTGAGGGTGACCTCTTCGCCCACGTTCTCGCGGCGAAGCTCGCCGCAGGTACGGGTGTGCATGGAATGCTCGTCGATGGGACGGGTCTGGCTCATACCAGTGATCCTCCTTTATGGATCTGTGCCGCCCCGTGTCGTTCCGGGCGGCGTCGTACAGATTTGCCCAGCCTGCGTAAACCGCGCAGCCAGACATGGCGTTCTATCTTATCGCACCTGTGTCGATGTGCCGCGGAAAAGTAGTTCTCGCCCAAAGACTTGACGGAGACGAAACAATTGACGCACCGCGACACCTGCCCGCGCTCGTCACGTGCGACAATATGCCCCAATAAAACAGCACTTGGAAAGGCCCGTCATGACTGCACGCCTCATCGTTATGGATATCGACTCCACGCTCATCAACCAGGAGGTCATCGATCTTTTGGGCGAGGAGGCCGGCGTGGGCGAGCAAGTTGCGCGGATCACCGAACGCGCTATGCGCGGCGAGCTGGACTTTAAGCAAGCGCTCGTGGAACGCGTGGAGCTGCTCGCCGGCCTTGACGAGAGCGTGTTCGAGCGCACCTTTGAGCGCGTGACATTTACCCCCGGCGCGTTAGAGCTTGTGCGCTCGGCACACAGCAAGGGATGGAAGGTCGGCGTGGTAAGCGGCGGCTTCCACGAGATCGCTGACAAGATCGTAGCCGCCGCGGGCATCGATTTTTGCCTGGCCAACCGCCTGGAGGTCGTAGACGGCAAGCTCACGGGTAAGCTGGCGGCAGACATTGTGACCAAGGAGTCCAAGCTCATCCAGCTGCTGGACTGGGCAGTTGAGTGCGGCGTCGACATGGCCCATACGGTCGCTATTGGCGACGGGGCAAACGACATCCCCATGATTCAGGCCGCGGGCACGGGCATCGCGTTTTGCGCCAAGCCCAAGACGCGCGAAGCCGCCCCGTTCACCATCGACGAGCGCAACCTGATGCTCGCCATGGACATCATCCTGCGCGACTAGCCGATCCGTCTAACAATTGAATCAGTCTGTCCTATAGTTTCCGAACAATTTTGTCTTAGTGTTCGGAAACTTACCCTTGAGTGCTAGACTTTGCACCGTCGAAGGGAACATATATGGATAAGCGAGATCTTGAGCAATTGCTGAGCGATGTTGCCGACGGAGCAGTCGCCCCGGCAGTCGCCCTCACGCGCATCCAGACGGCGCCGACCGCCGATCTGGGTTTTGCGCAGCTCGATCTTTCGCGCGGGGTGCGCCAGGGAGCCGGCGAGGTTGTCTACGGCGCCGGCAAAACCGCCGAGCAGATTGCCGCCATTATCAAAGCATTACTCGATGCCGGCCAGGAGCGCATCCTGGTCACGCGCTTGGATGCCGAAAAAGCGGCGCACACCGCTGAGCTTCTCGGCAACGACATCGACCTGGGATATGCCCCGGACGCGCAGCTCGCCCTCGTGGGCGGCAAGCCCTCCCCCACCGGCAACGGACGCATCGTCGTCACCTGCGCCGGCACGAGCGACCTGCCCGTCGCCGAGGAAGCCGCGTTGACGGCCGAGTTCTATGGCAACGAGGTCGATCGCCTCTACGACGTAGGTGTCGCCGGCCTGCACCGCCTGCTCGCGCATGCCGAGGAACTTGCCCAGGCACAGGTGGTCATCGCCATCGCCGGCATGGAGGGCGCGCTGGCGAGTGTTATCGGCGGCCTGGTGAGCTGTCCGGTCATCGCCGTTCCCACCAGCGTGGGTTACGGTGCGAGCTTTGGTGGCGTAGCCGCGCTACTCGCCATGCTCAACTCCTGCGCCAGCGGCGTTTCGGTCGTCAATATCGACAACGGCTTTGGTGCCGCCTACCAGGCAAGTCTTATCAATCATCTGAGCGCCGGTACATCCCGCGCCCGTTAAGGAGCATTCCATGTCCAACCATCAGCATACGCTTATCATCGACGGCACCTCGGGCATCAGCGGCGATATGACCGTCGCGGCCCTGCTCGACCTGGGCGCCAGCGAGGAGCACCTGCGCGAACAGCTCGCCACGCTGCCGGTCGACGGCTTTTCGATCTCCGTGACGCGCGTAAACAAGCATGGCATCGACGCCTGCGATTTCGACGTCCAGCTTGCAGAGGAGCTCGAGAACCACGATCACGATATGGCCTGGCTCTACGGCAACGAAGCAGCTGCCGAGCACACGCACGAGCATGAGCACCACCATCATGACCATAGCGAGCACGAACACGAGCACTGCCACGAGCATGACCATGAGGCCCATGGCCATGGCCACGAGGACCACCATCACGCCCATCACCATCACCACCGTTCTTTGGCGGACGTCACCGCCATCATCGACGGCTCACAGCTAAGCGATGGCGCCAAGCGTCGCACCCTTGCCATTTTTTCCGTACTCGCTGCTGCCGAGGCCAAGGCTCACGGCAAAACGCCCGACACCGTCCTGTTTCACGAGGTGGGCGCCGTCGACTCCATCGTCGACGTCTGCTCTGTCGCCATCTGCCTCGACGACCTGGGTATTGAGGACATCGTGGTCGAGTCGCTTTCCGAGGGCCACGGCACCATTCGCTGCGCCCACGGCCTCATGCCCATTCCCGTCCCCGCTGTCGCCAACCTGTGCCAGGCGGGCAATATCGCCCTCACGCCCGCACCGGTCGCCGGCGAGCTCGTGACGCCCACGGGCGCCGCCATCGTCACCGCGCTGCGCACGTCCGAGCACCTGCCGGCACGCTACCGCATCGAAGCCGTCGGCTACGGCGCCGGCAAGCGCCCCTACGAGGGTTGCTCCGGTACGCTTCGCTGCCTGCTCGTTCACACGGACGCATAGCCATGGATGCTCGCAAGGCAAAAAGCCGTGCCGCCATCGTTGCGGCGTTCTCCGAGCTCCTGTGCGAGGAAGATTACGGCAAGATCACCGTCGGCGACATCATCATTCGTGCCCACGTAGGCCGCGCGACATTCTATGGCCTCTTTAAGAGCAAAGACGACCTACTGTCCGAGCTCGTGAGCGACATCTGCACCCATGCCCTCGACGATGACGGTACGCCCCTCGATGACCCACTCGTTCAGGTCGAGCATATTCTCAACAATCTATGGGAACGTCGCCAGGGCGTACGGGCCCTCGTAGCCGGCGCCGGCTCACGCGTCTTCGCCGACTGCCTCCGCAAGACCATCATGACGCGCGCAGCCGAAACCGTCCCTACCGACCCAAACGGCCCCGCCGGCACCATGGACCGCAGCTTCCTACTACACCACATAGCCTCAAGCTTCGTAGGAATGGTCCAATGGTGGGCCTGGCACAACTTCCAAGCAGATAAAGCCGACGTAGCTAAAGACTATCTCTCGGCCATAAAGCCCCTTTTCAGCTAAGTAAGAAGCTCATCCCAAAGTTCCGACCTCATCTCAAAGCCCCGCCTCAACCCAAAGCACAATCCATCCCAAAGTGTCGACAGAAGCCCAACGCCCCTACCAGCAACAAGCCCCTCCCATCCAAATTCAGATATATATTGGGTTGCTTGTACGAACGCAACAAAGACCCCGCAGCCGTCCGCATGGGGTAACTTCCCAGCGCACTCCGCAGGACGCAAAAAGGCTCGCCGCACGAAGTGCGCAGCGAGCCTTTTTACATGTCCGAGGACGCGCTGGGAAGTTACCCCATGCGGCCAGCGGACAACTATGTAGCCTCAGACTAGAACATGCCCAAGAAACCATGCACAAACAGTGCGGCCAGAGCGGCACCGATAAACGGTGCGATACCAGGAACGAGCAGACCGTACTTCCAGTTGTTGTCGGCCTTGTTCTTGATCGGCAGCACCTGATAGGCCATACGAGGACCAAGGTCACGAGCCTGGTTCATGGCGAAGCCGGTGATGCCGCCCATGCCCATGCCAACGGCCCAAACGATCAGACCGACGCAGATGGCGAGCATCAGAACGTTCTCGCCAGCGCGGCTAGCGGCAGCAAGGATGGCGCTGATGAACACAAAGGTGCAGATAGCCTCGCAGAAGAAGTTGCGAGCATAGTTCGTGCCCTCGGTGGTGGGGTTGGTCGAGAAGATATTGCGCTGAGCAATGGGGTCGACGACGCCCTCGGAAGCCTTGAACTCATCAGCATACATCAACCACGCGATCACGGCACCCGCAAAGCCGCCGAGCATATCAGCAACCATGAAGGGGATGCAACTGCTCCACGGCACCAGGCCGACGATGCACTGGGCAAGTACCATGGCGGGGTTCATGCACACGGCGCCGCCAAAGACAAACAGGCAAACCGAGATGCCAAAAGACCAGGTGGTGATGGCAAACATGTGGCCGGAGCCCTGATACTTGGTGCCCTTAAGCACGGTATCGCAGTGCACGCCCACGCCAAAGATGATCATGAGGGCCGTTGCGCCGAATTCGCAGAGGAGTTTGGTAAGCATAAAACCTTATCTTTCTTGTCGGTTATAAACGATTCGTTTAGGCCACGCGCTAGTGCTGCGCGACGACAACGCCCAGGCCATCGGGAATGACGGCGACCTTGGCATCGGCACCCTTCATCTCAAAGGCGAGCTTGAGCGCCTCCTCGATAGTGTTGACCGGCGTCATGTGCATATCCTTGAGCATCTGGTGATCGCACAGGTCGGTGACCATGATCACAGGGTGATGCGCCAGGATGCGGGCAAAGATCTGGCTCGTCCACTGGTCGGGCAGGGTCTCGTCCTTAGGACGGTCGATGCAGGCGCGCTCGAACTCCGCCGGGTCGTTGTCGGCGATGTTGTGATAGAAGCCCTCGCCACCGTGACCGTCGGCACAACCGGCGACATCGATGATCACACCGCCCTCGGGAAGCGTAGCCTCGGCAGCGCACATGCCCTTCACGGCCTGGTAGATGTTCTGGTCGAGCGGGTAGCCGCCGTTGGTGGTGATGGCAATCTCGCACTCGACGGGCTCAACGCCGGCAAGGCTCTTCACGAACTCGCAGCCAGCCTCGTGTGCCTTGTGGATGTCGCCGGCAAAGGAGCCGATGACCTCGTGCTTACCGTTGAGCACCACGTTCAGCACAAAGGCAAGGTGAGCCATCTCGGCAGCGGCAAACATGTCCTCGCTCACGTGGTTGTGGCACAGGTTGCCGGCACGCGAGTGGGAATCATTCACAAACTGACCGTTGTGGTTGTACATGATGGTCTTGTAGCTGGCGATGCCGGGCAGGACGGACTTGCGGCTGCCAGAGAAACCGGCAAAGAAGTGCGGCTCAATGAAACCCTCGGCAAGCAGCAGATCGCATTCGGCGGCAATCTTGTTGATGATGCACTCGCCGCCAGAAGGCAAGGTGCCGATCTTTTTCATCATGCTGTCGTCAGTCGCGACGTGCATAACGATTTCCTCGTTGGCAACGATTTCCTCACCGTACTTGTTGACGAGCTCCTCATGCGTCGACGGACGATGCATACCCGTAGCAACCAAAATACGCACGCGAGCCTCGGGCGCGGCGGAATGGATGTGATGCAGCAGAATAGGCATCGTCACACGCGAGGGAACGGGACGCGTATGGTCGGAGCTAATGATGACAATATCCTTTTTGCCAGCACAAAGCTCCTCGAGCGAAGGCGAGCCATAAGGGTTGGCAAGCGACTCCTCTACCAGCTCTTCCTGCGATTTCGTGGTCTTAAACTCGTTTTGATGACCCTCCATCACACCCGCGAAGTTCTTATCCTCGAGCTCCAGATGCAACGTCTTGCGGTCAAACGGCAGTTCACATTCAAACAATGACGAGCGCCCTCTTCCTTTCAACTGACACACTAGATAAACCGTTGGAAGGATACGCCGCTCACCGAAAAACTCCACCGTCCACCGACTCATTAACACAACGTTCATATTTGACCCACAACAAAACGGCCGCGATCCCAAACGGGACCGCGGCCGTCTGCCAAAGGCACTATGGTCAGGATGGCTTACGCAATACCGAGGCGAACATCCACCCCGATGGCATGCGCGCGTAAGTCATATTGCATAAATACGTCAATATTTTGTATAAAATGACGCATGGGTTTCTAGCCGTAAAAGGGTAGACCCCTCCGGAGCGTGCATTTTTGGGAGTATTCGGCATCGCAAGATAAGATTTTGGTGTCAAAAGTCTTTCAAAAGGTAAATAGTCCTCATGACTCGTCCCATCTGGATAGCATGCGGCGAGAAACCAGCCATATATGAACATCGCCAAAGCCCAATCGTCGTGCAAAAGCATCAACTGGGGCCGCGAACGTCACCCATAGCCTTATGCACCAATCTTTGGCTGCTGAAAACTCCGTTTTTTGCACGTCGTCCCAAGCACCACCCTCACCCAGCGGCTGATCCGCCGTAAACCGAGGACGAAAGGACCCGATGGGTTTCCCTCTGAATGCACTCCGCAGCACGAAGCCCCTTCCAAACGCGCGAAGCGCGCCATTAATTCCCCCAGCCAGTAATCCGCCGAAGACCGGACATCGCAGGGCCCGCCATTAGTTTACTTTTAGGCACACTCCGCAGGACGCAAGAAGCCCTCGCCGCACGAAGTGCGCAGCGAGGG
Organism: Collinsella sp.; assembly: GCA_046883645.1. Lineage (GTDB taxonomy): Bacteria > Actinomycetota > Coriobacteriia > Coriobacteriales > Coriobacteriaceae > Collinsella. The sequence continues at coordinate 13,401 of JBKTBE010000053.1, forward strand.
CTTCTTGCATGTCCGAGGACGTGCCTAAAAGTAAACTGATGGCGGGCCCGGACGACTACAGGGCTATCGATTACCCCGTGTTCTGCAATCCTGCCGAGACGCCGGTCACAGTCGAAAGAATCAGGCTCATGTACTCGGCCTTCTTCTCCTCGGCCATCTCGTCCTGGTTCATACGCACCTCGCGAAGGGCACGGACCTGGGCGATGGACAGAGCGTCGACGTAGGGGTTACGCACGCGAACGGCGCAACCGAGCACGCGGCGGCGCTGCAGTGGCCACTCGTCACCGACGATGGCAAGGACCCACTTACGCGTGAGCTGCATCTCGGTAAAGACCTTCTCGGACAGATCCTGGCGATCGCCCAGGTGCAGATACATCTTGGCGATGCGCTGGTCGGTCTTGGCGATCGACATCTCGATGTTGTCGATAAAGGTGCGGAAGAACGGCCACTCCTGATAGGCAGCCTTGAGCTGGTCCAGATCGCCAAACTGCTCGCAGGCGGTACCCAGGCCGTACCAAGCGGCCAGATTGATGCGCGCCTGGCTCCAGCTGAAGATCCACGGAATGGTACGCAGGTCGTCGAGCGACTTGGCACCCAAGCCGCGCTTGGCGGGACGCGAGCCGATCGGCAGCAGACCGACCTCGGTCAGCGGCGTCACCGTCGAGAACCACGGTGTAAAGTCCTCGGTGTTCAGCAGGTCCAGATAGCGCTCGTGGCTTGCGGCGTTGAGCTTCTCGGCCATATCCCAGAACTTCTGCGTGGTCTCGGTGTTGGTCTTCTCGACGCTCGGGGCCGACTGCAAAAGCGTTGCGGCGGCAACGGACTCAACATGGCGCTGAGCCAGCGTGCGGTTGCCGTAACGAGCAAAGATGACCTCGCCCTGCTCGGTGAGTTTAAAGAAGCAGTTGACCGAACCCTTGGGCTGCGCCAGCACGGCCTTGTTGGCCGGGCCGCCGCCACGGCCCACGGCGCCGCCGCGACCGTGCATGAGCACCAGGTCGATATCGTTCTTCTCGGCCCACTTGGCGATGCGCTCCTGCGCGGAGTGCAGCGCGAGCATGGCCGTGGTAGGACCGGCATCCTTGGAGGAGTCGGAGTAGCCCAGCATGACCTCCATGCGGCGGTTGGTCTGGGCAAGGCGCTTTTGCACCACGGGCAACGTAAGCATCTGGTCGAGCACGTCAACGCAGCCCTCGAGGTCCTCGAGCTGCTCGAACAGCGGGATCACGTCGAGCTCGGGAACGTCCTCCTCGTGCGCGAAGGACAGGTGGGCCAGCTCAAAGACGTCAGCCACGTGCTGAGCGCTCTTGGTAAACGAGATGATGTAGCGGTGCGCCATCTTCTTGCCGTAGCGCTTTTGGATGGAGCCGATAGCGCGGAAGGTATCGATGACCTCACGCGTCATGGGCTGCAGGTCGCCATGGATACCGTTCTCGTGGATATCCTTGAGGGCGCGGGCATGCACCACGGAATGCTGACGGAACTCCATCTCGACCATATGGAAGCCGAAGGACTCGACCTGCCAGATGATGGTCTGGACCGGGCCGTAGGCAGCACGGACGGCACCGCAGGCGGCCAGCGAACGCTGGACGACGCGCAGGTCGTCCAGGAACTCATCGGCGCTGTGGTACATGGTGTCGGTGATGCGACGCACGGTGGCGTTCAGACGGTCGGCCATGACGAGCATGACGGCGCGATGCGGCTCGTGCTCGGAGATCAGCTCGGCACGTGCGGTGTACTGGGTGCTCATCTCGACCTGATGGTTCCACAGGTTAATGAGCTCGGCAGACGGCTTGCTGTAGGTGGCCTCGAGCGTCAGGTTGCGGCCGATGCGGCGGCACTTGTCCTCGAGCTTGAGCACCATGTGGGTGAAGTACTTGGCGGCGACTTCGCGGCTCACCTTGGCGGTGACGTTGGGGTTGCCGTCGCGGTCGGAGCCGATCCAGC
>JBKTBE010000054.1:0-15346 GCA_046883645.1 Collinsella sp.
AAGACGGAAAGCACATTAAGTGCTTTCCTTTGCGTGCGGAACTCGCGACAAACTTCATGCCCTCCGGTCCGCCCCGGGAGCCAGGTTAACTAACTAGGGCCCGGCATTCAGAAAAGTCAGTGCAGCAAAATGGCGATGCGGATGGGATGCACAAGATAGGGGCACGTTGTTGGGACGCGCTCCTTTAAGTTGCGGTGGAATAGTTCCTGTTTTTGGGCTTGAAGGCCGATTTTAGGGACTATTTCACCGCAACTGAGGGGTGGGATGTGGGGTTAGCGCTCGTAGATTAAGTTTCCTGCCAGGTAGGTGGTCTGAACCTTGGTAGCCTGGAGCTCTTGGGGGTCGATGGTGAGCGGGTTTTGGTCCAGGACTACCAGGTCGGCATACTTGCCGGGCTCCAAGCTGCCGAGGTTTTGCTCGTCGCCCGCTGCATAGGCGCTGCCCAGGGTGTAGTTGCGCAGGGCTGTTGCTGCATCGATGCGCTCGCTCGGTAACCAGCCGCCCTCGGGCCAGTGGCTTTTGGGGTCCTGGCGCGTGATAGCCGTGTAGAGCACGTTCATGCTGGTAACGGGCGTGATAGGGCTGTCAGTGCCGAAGGCTTGGCGAATGCCGCGCTGTTTATAGGTCGCAAACGGCCACATGATGCGGCTGCGCTCCAAGCCCAGGTCGCGCTCCGGGCCACCCGGGTCGAGCGTGATATGACAAGGCTGGCTCGAGGCGACCACGTTGAGCTTGCGCAGGCGGTCGATGTCCTCGGGCAGGAGGTTCTCCAGATGCTCGAGCGTGTTATGACCGTGCTGGGGCAGTCCGTACAGTTCGGCGGCCTCCTCAAAGATATCGAGCGCGGCATGGATGGCACCGTCGCCGATGACGTGGATGCGCACGGTGTGGCCGCGCTCCGCGGCCGCCAGAACCAGCTTACGCATGCGCTCGGCAGGAACTGTCAGACGGCCCTGGTCGCCCGGGAAGCGCGGGTTGGTATAGGGCTCGGTGAGATAGGCCGTGTGTTCGCTCGACACGCCGTCGAAGAACTGCTTAAAGCCTGGCGCCGAGAGCAGCGCGTTGTTCGCGTAGCGGGTCTGCAGCTCTTCCAAGCGTGACTGGTCATCCAACAGCGTGGGGAACAGATGGGCTCGGATGCCCAACTTGCCGGCTGCCTGCAGTTTGTCGTAGACGTCGTCGCGGATAAAATCGCAGCCCGGCATGGGCATGAGCGACATATCGCATATCGAGGTGATGCCCTGCTCGGCCATACGCCTCATTTGATCGGCGTAAGCGCTTGCGATGCGATCTTCGCCCAGCCACTCAAGGCAGCGCGGCAGCAGCTGCATGGCAGCCGCCTCGTGAGCGATACCCGTGAGCTCGCCGTTTGCGTCCTTGTCGTAGCTACCGCCCGCTGGTGACTCGCTGTCGCGCGTGACGCCGAGTGCATCGAGTGCGCGGCTGTTGAGCCACAGCGTGTGCCCGTCGCCCGAATACATAACACAGGGACGATCGGGGAATGCCACATCAAGCAACGCCTTGGTAGGATGCTCGGGCGGGTCCCAACGGTAGTCGCGCCAGCCCTGCGTCACAACCCAAGCGTCGTCGGGCAGGTCCTGGGAAAACTCGAGCGCATGTTGCACCAGCGCCGCCTCGGACGTGCCCATATCCATGAGCATGTACGGCGAGGAACCGACCGAGGTATGGAAGAAGTGCAGATGAGCGTCATGGAAACCGGGGCAGACAAACTGCTCGCCGTAGTCGATAACCGACGTGGCGGCAGGAGCGGCGGCGATCACGTCATCGGGCGCACCGACTGCGACGATACGGTCGCCTGCGATGGCAATCGCCAGCTCGCGGGCGGTATCGATGCCGTCTTGTGCGGTAAAGACGTTCTTGGAGCGGATAATCCGATCGATATGTTGCATGGGCATCCCCATCTCTGGCAGGAAATTCAACACCCCCGAGTGTACTCCCCCGCCCTTGTAACAAAACCCCAAGCGGCAAACGGCAACTTTACCGGCCCTAGCGGCAGGTGGCATACTGGAGAGAGCCTGTACGATTTTGCAAAAACCAGCAAGGAGCAAATCGACCATGACGAAGACCAAGGCACAGCAGATTATGGCGGCGACCGAGGCTCGCGCGGCTGATGACGTCACCGCAGCCATCCAAGATATCGCTACCGAGTTTGAACCCTACATCATCAAGCAGCGCCGCCACTTCCATAAGCACCCGGAGCTGAGCCTCGCCGAGGAGCGCACAACCTCCGACATCGCCAACCAGCTCGACGCCATGAATATCCCCTACGAGCGTCCCCTTAAGACGGGCCTTGTGGCGACCCTTCGCGGCACCGCGCCGGATGCCTACCGCGAGGACGGCACGCCACGCCGCCGCATCCTGCTGCGCGCCGACATCGATGCCCTGCCCGTCACCGAGCAGACCGGCGAGGAGTTCGCCAGCGTCAACGAGGGCTGCATGCACGCCTGCGGCCACGACTGCCATATCGCCATGATGCTCGGAACGCTGCAAATCCTGCGCCATATGACCGACGACATCCACGGCGAAGTCCGCATCGTCTTCCAGCCCAGCGAGGAAAACGGCCAGGGCGCTAAGCTCATGATCGGCACGGGTGTGCTCGACGGCGTCGATGGCGCCTACGCCGCGCACATCTGGAGTGAGGTCGACGCCGGCACCGTGAGCTGCGAGCCCGGTCCGCGCATGGCCAATACCGACTGGTTCCGCATCGACGTCCGCGGCACCTCGTGCCATGGCGCCATGCCCCAGCGAGGTCACGACGCCGTCATGGTTGCCGCCGAAATTGTCAACGCCCTGCAGACCATCGTCTCGCGCGAAATCAGCCCCTACGAGCCGGCTGTCATCACCGTCGGCGAGCTGCACGGCGGCACCGCGCGCAACGTTATCGCCGGCACGGCCTACCTCGCCGGCACAGTGCGCACCTACGGCGATTCGACCCACGAGGAAATGCCGGAGCTTATGCGCCGCATCGTGGAGCATACTGCGGCCGCCTTGGGCGCCGAGGCAGAGCTCACCGACTACACCATCGCAAACTACAAGGTCGAAAACGACGCGGGCTCGAGCGAGCGCTGCCGTCAGGCTGTCATCAAATGTCTTGGCCCCACCGGCCAGGGTCATTACCGCGGTACGCTTTCGGGCGAGGATTTTTCGGAGTACCTGCGTCGCGTACCGGGCGTGCTCGCCTTTGTAGGTACGCGCAACCCCAAGATTGGCGCCACATACGCCCAACATTCCTGCTTCTACAAGATCGACGAGACCGTGCTGGCAAAGGGCTCCATGGTGGCCGCCCAGTATGCTATCGACTTTTTGGCCGAGCCCACGCAAGAGGAGCTCGACGGCCCCGCGATTACCGCGGTCGCCGAAACCAACCCCGATCTGGCCGCCAAATTGCGCTCTGCCAAGGCGACGACCGCCGAGGCTCGCGACGCCATCCATGATGCCCGCACGGCTCGCCATGCCGCAATCAAGGGCATCCACGAAGCCCGCGCTGCTGCACGCCGCGAGGAGAAGCACGACGAGTAGTCGTCACACCCATCCATAACAGCCTGGCTAAAGCAGAGCGGGGGCGGACGTTTCGACACGTCCGCCCCCGCTCATTCTTCAAGCGCTATTTCTACTATTTCTACCCCGTCCCCAAATGGCAGACGGCATGGCTACTCGTCCTGAGGTTCCTCGTCGGAGCTTGGCTCGGACGCCGACTCAGGTGCAGGTGCCGGCTCAGGCTCAGCTCAGGTTCAGGCTCGGGCGCGGGTGCAGGTGCCGGCTCAGGCTTGGGCTCGGGCTCAGGCGCGACATCCGGAGCGCTGTAACCCGAGGGAGCGGACTTCTTCTCGAAGGGCAATACAAAAGTCAGGACGTCGTCCTTGTCCTCGTCGGCCCACTCGCTTGCATAACGTGCAACCCAATAGCCAACGGCACGGTGCTTGAGCATCTTGCCAAAGACCGTAAGAAATACGGTGACAAAAGCGACCAGCACCAGGAACAGCACGAGTGTGATGCCACCGCCGGTAACAAGCGCCTCAATAACCGTAGGACGATAGTAGTAACTATACATACCGACAGAGGCAATGGCGCCAAAGACAACCGTCAAGATCCATGTGACAACGTTGGCGACCAGGCCAGTCAAAAACTCGGGAAGCCACGAAGCGCAGAACAGCTTGGTCTTGTTGTTCTTAAAGGCCGCCCAGACCTTATCGAGCGAAAACGCGCTCTCGACGCGACCGGTCACCGCAAAATGCATCACGGCAATGTCGGCGAACATCTTAAAGAAGACCCCCAGGACCGCCGTGACAATCATAGCCAGAACGAGCAAGCCAAGCGAGCCAAACAGCGCAGCCTCGAGCGCATAAGAGCCGTAATAAGAATACGAGCCCGCAGCGCCAATTACCACGCCCTCCACCAGCGAAAGCGCTACACCGATCACGGGAATGGCAGCGATAACCTCGAGCACGACCGAAATAACGCTCGAAAAGACTCCGAGGCCAAACGACGTGGAACGCATCAACGGACGCTCCATGCCGTCATCGATCTTAAGCGACAGATCGCGACCCCACTCGATGCCAAAGCCCGAACCGCACACGCTCGCCACGTAGGCAGCCAAAAAACCGATGGCAGCTGCAATACCGCCAATAACGGGAATAAACAACACGAGTACCGACACGACACAGATAAGCGCCGGCAAAAAAGCAATCTGGCACACGCGCTGCAGCACGCCCGGAGTCTTGGTCATATCCTCAAACGCCTGAGCCACACAGCCCTTGGACGCGTTCATGGGAGGCTGAGGGACAAATTGCTGAGGTTGACCCTGAGGGGTGGAAGCTGCAGCACCAGCATTAGGAGCACCGCACGCACCGCAGAACTTGTCGTTATCGCCCATAGGAGCGCCACACTGCGAACAGAACATCGAAATCATCCCTTCGTATCTAGAGCGAATCACCTGGATCGCAAACGATGTCTTTGGCATCATTATCACCCAATGTGAGGACAAATACTCTTAGATGACGTATTTGCAACGCGCGAGGCGCTTTTCGATTGTTTGATGAGTGTGTCCGCGCTAGTTCGTTCCGCGGAAGCCCTTGCCGACGATCTCGGAGCTGTCGACGATCGTGATAAAGGCACCTGGATCGACTTCGCGCGCATAGCGGCGCAGTTGCACGGCCTCGCGACGGCTCAGCACGCTCATGATCACCGTCACACACTTGCCCGAGAAGGCACCGTAGCCGCGGCTGATGGTCGCCGTGCGGTTGAGATGCTTGACGATAAACTCCTCGACCTTAAGGGGCTCGGAACAAATGACCGTGCAGACTTTGCGCAGATGAATGCTCTCAATGGCTTTGTCGACCACAAGCGTCTTGGCAAACAGGCCGAGCACGCAGTACAGACCGACACGCGGGCCATACAAAAAGGCCGCGATGGTCACGATGCCGATATCGACCAGCAGCAGGGCGCGGCCAATCTCGAGCGTCGTGCGGCGCTTGAGGATCATGGCAAGAATGTCCGTGCCACCCGTCGAGGCGCCAATATCAAAAACGATAGCGCTGCCGAGCGCCGGCAAGATGACGGCAAAGCACAGGTCGAGCCACATATCACCCGTCAGAGAGACATCGGTCGGAATAAAAAGCTCAAACAGCGAAACATAGGCGGACAGCGCAAACGAGGCGAAGACGCTCCACAGGATTGCCTTGCGCTCCAAAAAGATAAAGCCCAAAACGACGAGAACCGCGTTGATAATCCACATAAAGACGCCGACGGGCAGGGTCGGGAACAGCGTGGACAGAATGACCGACACGCCCGAGGTGCCGCCAAAAGCAAAGTGATTAGGGGTTTTAAACGCAACGATGGCAAAGGCCGTAAGAATCAGGCCCAGATTGAGCTCGGCAAAAAAGCGCGGGAAGCCCGGCTCCTGGCTGCGCTTTTGACCGGCACGCTCGCCGCGCTCGATATCGGTGCGATCAACCACGCGCTCCATCGGCACCACGGGAGGACGATGCATCTCCTCGGCAGCACGCGATGCCGCCTCTGCCGCGGCGGCCTCAATCGCCCATGCCTTGCTTTCTGTTTCGTGCTCGTCGGCCATTACGGCAACTCCTCGTTAACAATTTGGAAACAATGCGCCCATTAGGGTAACGCGGAACGCGACGATTGCAACCCCTAGTTAGACGAGCGGTATGCCTACATCGGGGGGCATACAAAAAACGGCCGGCCACGCTTTTGCTTGCGCGGTCGGCCGTTTAACGTTTTCGCAGATAAAGCCTGCCAAAACAAACCTGTCCCTTTTTGGAAGGTTATTCGTGCTGGCTGGTGCGGTGCTCGTACTCCTCGGGGGTGATGACGTCCTCGATGCGCAGGTTGACGCCCGCCACCTCAAGGCCGGTCATCGCGGCAAGGCGCTCGGTGACGCGTGCCTTGACATCGTCGAAGATCGCGGGCGCATAGGCGCCGTACTCGATGATGACAGAGATGTTGACGACCACGCGATTGTCATCGGTGACCTCGACCGTCACGCCCTTGGTCAGATTCTCGGCACCGAACTGCTCCTGCACAAAGTGCATGAGGTTACCCTTCATGCCCAGAACGTGCGGAACCTCGCGGGTGGCCATGGCAACGATCTTCTCGATCACGCCGTTGGAATAGGTCAGCGAGTCCTCGGACTCGTCCGCTTCCTCGTCGTCCTCATCCGCATCGGACTCGGCCTCGACGAGGGCCTCGTCCTCGAGCGTTACGTCCTCGGCCTCGGCGGTGACGGTCTCGTCTGCCTCGAGCTCGGTATCGGCTACATCGACCTTCGTATTAAAAGCCATGGTTCCTCCTTATGCCTGCCGCAGATGCGACAGTCGAATACATATTAGCGGCCGCTAAACAGACGGCCGAAGAAGTTGACGATCCCGTTCTCGCCGTCGCGAATTTGGCCAATCACAGCGCCGATCAGCACGAAGAATGCAATGACGAGCGTGTCCCACAGGCCCAACGTGAGCACCAACACGGCGAGGATAAAGCCAGCGACGGCACCGAGCGTGGTGTTGGGATGACGCACAGCATAGCTCCAGATGGCAGCGCCCGTACCCTTGATGAGACCCATAGCCTCGTCAAAATCCGCGGCTGCCGCGTCTTGCAACTCGGTTGCCTCTGCTTTGGAATCAACAGGTTCGCTCGCCGGCGTGGCGCTCTGGTCAATCGTCAGGCGCGGCGTACGAGCGGTCTTATCTTGATTGGTATCACTCACCGGAAACCTCCACGGTCTGGACGGTAGTCTTGGACGGCAAAAAACGGACGCGCGTGGTCGTACCCGGCGTGCCGAGCATGGTGTCGCAAGCTTCCTCGATGCGCTGCTGCATCGCGGTAGCCAGAGATGCCACGTCCTTATCGTCAAGCGCGATAGCCTCGACCTTAAATCGGACGTGCGAATCGTCGGAGCCTTGGACGCGGGCCTCGATATGCTCGACCATCACGCGGTCGTCGCGCTCGGCAGCAGCCCTGGCACACGAAGAAAGCGCCGCGAGCGTGACCTCGATATTGCGCTCCCCCGCCGGATGCACGCAGGACGGCTCGCGACGAGCAAACATCAGGCGGAAGAAGCTTACCAGCACGCCGATCGCCACGACGCCGGCACACGCCGTGACGACGATGCGCGGCATGGGGTCGCGCATCAGCAGCATAAAGCGATACGTATACGGCCCCCAAAACTGGCAGACAAGCGTACCCAGCGCCACGATGGTGGCGGCAAGATACACGATCGCTAGGGCTCGTTTGAGTACGCGCACGCGGCGCTCCCTTCAAATCTCGGCTCTCGAAATACAAAACGGTTCGCATCATTATAAAAGAGCCGGGTCCGGTGCTCTACGCACGCGGATCCGGCTCATCTATTCCACGAGGCTTGCATGCTCGCTTCATTATGCCCAGATATGCACGGCTTAACCCGTGCGGGCGCTACTCCTCCTCGAGGGCAGCGATGACCTCGTCGGTCATGTCCATGGTGCTGTAAACATCCTGGACGTCGTCGAGCTCCTCAAGACGGTCGATGAGGCGCTGAACCTTCTTGGCGTCGGCGCCGGAGACCTCGGTCGGGGTGGTCGGGACCATGGTGGTCTCGGAACCCTTGACCTGGACGCCCTGCTCCTCGAGCGCCTTGGAGACAGCCATGACCTCGTTGGCAGTAGTCCAGACGATCCACTCCTCGCCGGCGTCCTCGTAGTCCTCGCCACCGGCCTCGGCGATGGCCATCATGAACTCATCCTCGTCACCGGCAGCACCGTTGGCGATCATGGTCTCCTTCTTGGCGTTCTCGTCCAGGATCTCCTTGGCGACGACGATCTGGCCCTTGCGCTCAAACTGGAAGGCGACGGAGCCGGAGGTGCCCAGGTTGCCACCAGCGTGGGAGAAGGCGGAACGGACATCAGCGGCGGTACGGTTGCGGTTGTCGGTCAGGCAGTCGACGTAGACGGCGACACCGGCGGGACCGTAGCCCTCGTACACGATGTTCTCGTAGACGGCAGCGTCGGCACCCGAACCAAAAGCCTTGTCGATAGCGGACTTGATCTTGTCCTTAGGCATGGACTGAGCCTTGGCCTTGGCAACGGCAGCGGCGAGGCTGGCGTTGTTCTCGGGCAGCGGGTCACCGCCGAGACGGGCAGCAACGGTGATGTTGCGGCTGAGCTTGGAGAAGAGGGCGGAACGCTTGGCGTCCTGCGCGCCCTTACGATGCTTGGTTGTGGCCCACTTAGAGTGTCCGGACATACGTGTCTCCTATCGGTTTCGACCTAAAGCCCAGCGCAGATGCTCGGGCAATATAAACAAACGTCGTTATGATATACCTACTGGCCTGCGAGATAAACCCCAAAATGAAGGCGTCGTGATGATGCCCCCTTTGGTGCAAAGAAACCTGGCCCTCAATGCACCAAATTAGAACCAGAAGAAGTCGCTGCGGGTGACGGTGGCGCCGATGGCGAAGGGCATGCAGGCGATGACCGGATACAGGTAGCGCATGTAAGTCGAGCCGTTGCACGGGCCAATCAGGCACACAGCGAGCACGCCCAACAGCGGCACCCAGATCGCCAGCGCACGCCATGAATGACGACGCAGCAGGTAGACCACCACGGCGATCATGATCCACACATAGGTGGCCGAGCTCATGGTGAGCGAGATAAACGGGATGCGCTGCACCGCCACACGGTACAGATTGATCAGGTGGTCGCACCAGCGCACCACGTTGCCGTCAACCGGATGGAAGTCGAAGTACTTGAGGTTGTCGGGACGCGCCATGATCTCGGCACTACGCGCCGTGCTGTAGACCCAGGCATCGCGCGCGCTCGGATAAAAATAACCATAGTAGTTATTGATAAGCGCCGAAATATAGCACTCGTGATCCTTCTTAAACATCTGAGCCCATACCTCAAAATAGGCATCGATGTCCTCCTGCGAGGCGTACTCGTTAAAGCAGTTCTTGACGGCATCGGACTTGTCGGGGTTGTAGCGGCGGCCCAGGTTCTCGTACTTGAGTACGCGATCGATCACGGCACGCTCTTCGTCGGTCACCGAACCGTCGCAAGGAGCCTCCACGATGGTACCGTCCTCCTTAACCGTGGGGTTGACGCCCGAGTTGAGGCCGTCGTGCTTTTGGACAAAACGAGCCGTCTGCTGGAACGGAATCGAGAGGATTTCGCGCTTGGAACCAGGCGTGATGTCGTGCGCCGGCATAAAGACCTTGGTGAAGTACATATTAGAGGCAAGGCAGAGCGCGAGCACCGCGAGAGCGCCAACCCAGCGGAAACGCGGGATGGCGCCCGAAGGCGCAGCACCAGTCTGCTTGGCTGCACGACGAGCCACATGCACGTCCCATACGCAAAACGCCGCCGCGATTACGCATGACGCCAGGGGAAACACCAGGCCGCCGTTGCGCAGAAACGTGGAACCCATGGCGCCCAGAGCGAGCAGCAGCCAGTCGTGGCGCGCAAAGAGCACGGGGGCTTTCTCGCCTGCTCGCTCAACATTGGCATCACGACGGGGCAAGCCACATGCCACGAGCTTGACGGTCTGTACCAGCAGCACCAAGAACGCATCGGCAAAGAGCACGTCTTTGGTGAGCAACGCCGCGTAGTTAGAGAACATCGGCATAAACGCAAAGAACAGCAGGATCGCACCGCGAACCGGCAGGCTCACGCCCAGTTTGCGCAGCGACGAAATGGAATAGGCCATGCAGGCGGCCGTAATGACGAACTGGGCGCAGGTGTAGATAGCAAGACCTGCGTTGGCGCTGTTGAACAGCGAAAGCCCCAGCTGAACGCACGAGCCGATAATGGCCGTGTGCACTACAGGATGATGCCCGTTGAGCAGCACGTTGGGATTGAGTAGGCGCAGGTAGTCGCTCGTGCCGTTGGGATAGTTGAACCACTGGCGAATCTGCGCGCCGGTGTCTCCCATAAAAAGGCCAGGCAACGAAGCGATGAGCGTGGGCGCCCAGACGATCATAAGCACCAGAAAGGGCCCAGCAAAGGGATGGACCGAGAGCACGGCGTGAGCCACACGCCATATGCGGCCAAAGTGCGCCTCGGAAAACGGGATGCGTCGGGAGCTCAGCCAATCCAGGCACTCAAAAGCCAGATAGAAGGCCACGATCGCCAGAAGCATCCAGCCCGCGCCGCCAATCCAGGCGCAGATGATACGGGCTTTGTCGCCAAGGACAATCTCGGCCGAGTCGGTGAGATCGTAGCTGCGGCCGAACACCATGCAGATGGCGAAGAACAGCGACGGCAGAATGATCGATGGGCGCCAGGTGTCGCCACGGCCAAAGAACACGTAGCGAAACGGCAAGGTGAGCAGGCAGGCAAGTGCAAGCAGCATGACCGCGTCGGTATGGCCGGCAAACGAGAGGAGTACCTCGTAGCACACGTACAGCATGCCCGAGGCTTTGGGGTCAATCGCCAAGACTGCGTTGCTCGACACCGGGGCGGGATCGATGGAAAACGCCGTGGTCGCCAACAGCGCAAGCAAAAAAGCGATGAGTGTCTGCTTGGCGGGGTAGCGCTTAAACCAGACGATGCGAGCAGCATCGCGCGCAGCCGTTGTGGAGAGGTCGGAATCCTTCACAGTCCAAAGAGCCTTTCTAGAAACCTGCCAAAAAGGGACAGGTTTATTTTGGCAGGTTTTATCTGGGGAAACGTTACTGTTCTGTCATCGTTGCCCAGCAAACCACCACAAAGGCGCCTGTCCCCTTTGTGGTGATTAGGCGTCGAGGTAGATGCGCTGGGGTTGGTTGCGGCGACGAGCAAAGATGATGAGCGCCAGGCCCGCGATTACGAGCGGCAGGCTCAGCAGCTGACCCATGGTGATGACGCCACCAAGTAGATAGCCCAGCTGGGCATCGGGCACGCGCACAAACTCAATGAGGAAGCGGACGATGCCGTAACCCATCACAAACACGCCCATAAACGTGCCTTGGGGCAGTAGCGGCTTTTTGCGGCTGAGCACCTGCAGAATGCAAAAAAGCACGATGCCCTCAAGAAATGCCTCGTAGAGCTGGGAGGGGTGACGCGGCATATCGCCCGCGGTACCACCGAAGACCACGCCCCAGGGCAGATCGGTCGGCTTGCCCCACAGCTCACCATTGACAAAGTTGGCGCAGCGCCCCAGGCACAGGGCCAGCGGAGCACCGATGACCGCGAGGTCTGCCAAAGTCCACGCATCGAGCTTGTACATGCGGCACACGAGCACGCCGCCGATGATGCCGCCCACCAGGCCGCCATGAAAACTCATGCCGCCCTCGTTGGTGGCAAAGATCTCGAGCGGATGCGTCCAGTAGTAGCCGTCGCCGTAGAAAATGACGTAGAACAGGCGAGCGCCAATGATAAGGCCAAAGACCACGCCGACCACGACGCTCGTCAGGTCGTCGACCGTAATGTCAAAACCCCAACGGCGCTGCGTGCGATACATGACGACCGCCGTGAGCAAAGCTCCGACCACATAGGCCAAGCCGTACCAGTAGATGGTGATGGGCCCCGCCGAAATGGCGACGGGATCAAGCATATGGTAGAGGTCGTTGAGCATATCGGTCCCCCTGCTCCCTACATACAAATGCGCCCGCGGGCCTTGCGCTCGCAGCCGCATATTTGGGCGTAACGTCTATGCGGAGTATGCCGTCCGCAGCTTTCGCATCTTAGAACGGCGCGTACTCGTCGTACAGGTCGTCGGTCTCGCCGGAGGCATTGACCTGCTCGACACGGGTAACGCCGGGCACATGCTCCTTCAGGATGCGCTCAATACCCATGGACAGGGTCAGCGAGCTCATGGGGCAGCCGGCGCAAGCGCCCTGCAGCTCCAGTTTGACGACGCCCTCGTCGTCAACGCCCACATACTCCATATCGCCGCCGTCGGCCTGCAGGTTGGGGCGAATCTCTTCAAGAACCTTCTTAAGCAGCTCTTCGTTAACAGCCACAGGGGCTCCTTTCTCACAATTACGCGGGCGCGCCCGCGGACAGGGGCTATGTTACTACAGCCATGTACCCGCTTAGGCGCCAGCCATGCGTGCGGACACGACTTTCACGAGCGGTCAATTTGGGACGGGTCTCTTTTGGCTGTTTTGCCGCCAGCTGGCGTTGCCACGCGCTACTGCTGAGCCTGCCCCTCGGTGCCGATGTGAACATCGACGATAACCTGGCGGTAGCTGATGCCACAGGAGTCGAGGATGCGGCGGCTGATGCGCCCATCATCGGTGTCGGCGTACTTGTTGTCCAGGTAGACAACCTCGCCCACGCCCACCTGCGCCAAAATCTTGGCGCAGTCGTGGCACGGGAACAGCGTGACGTAGACCGTGGAACCCTCGAGGTCCTTGAGCGAGCCACGGTAGTTGAGCACGGCGTTGGCCTCGGCATGGACCACGTAGTTGTGCTTGTCCTGCAGCGGGTCGTCGCTCGTACCCCACGGGAAAAAGTCGTCGTTGAGCGCCGAGGGTGTACCGTTGTAGCCCACCGAAAGGATGCGGTGGTTGGTGCTGGCGATGCACGCACCCACCTGCGTGTTGGGGTCCTTGCTGCGACGCTGCGCGGCGATGGCCACGCTCATAAAGAACTCGTCCCAGCTAATGACGTCCAGGCGCTTGCCTGACGAAGTTTGATGAAGATCGTCCGACATGGCAGACACCTCCGTAATCGCAATAGTTTGACCCATTGTAGCAGGTGAAAGGTGGGGGCGTTTGTCCCGCCGACGTCCTCGGCTTTATGCGCGACGAGGCTTTTGGTTGATGCGGTACAGCTCGGCGAGACCCCGCAGCGTCAGTGCGTCGTCTACCGTCAGGCTGTGACCGACCAACGCCGCGAGCGCCTCGGCATCGTCGCCGGTGATGACAATGGGCACGTCGCCCTCCCCCGCCGCCTTGGTCGCGCGCATCTCGGCAAGCACCATGTCGAGCATGCCGTCGATGCGGGCCACCTCGCCCAAGACCACTCCCGAGCGCATGGCCTCGCGCGTGTTACGGCCGATCACATGCGTCGGTGCCGAGGGCTCGACCTGGGGTAGGCGCGCCGCAGCCGCCGAAAGCGAGCGGGCGCCGAGCGCCAGACCCGGCGCGATGACGCCGCCCACAAAGGTACCGTGCGCGTCGATGACCTCGATATTGGTCGTCGTACCCAGGTCGATCACGATACAGGGAGAGCCGTAGACGGCGCGTGCCGCCACGGCATCGGCGATGCGGTCGGGGCCGATCTCGGCCGGGTCGTCGTAGTGCACGGGCATGCCGGTCTTGAGGCCCGGCCCCACGGTGAGCACGCGTCCCGTGCAGGTACGGGAAAGCGCCGCCTTCCATGGGCGTTCGAGCGCCGGCACCACGCAGCTCAGCACTGCGGCCGCGGGAACGAGTGCGCCCGGCATGCCCGCATCGGCTGCCAGTGCGCCCATGACCTGCGCGAGCCTCATGCGCGCCTCGTCGGCTGTGATGCTCGACGGCGTCGTGATCTCGCACGTCGCAAGCGAGCATTCCTGTGCCGCAGCCGAATCCTCGGCAAACAGGCCAAAGCGAATGAACGTGTTGCCCACGTCGACCGTCAATATATATGCGCACCCATTAAGCATCGTCGGCGCTCCTTTCGTCTGCCCAGCAGTATATCGCCTACCTAAACCAGTCATCCCAAAATGACTAGCTTGCGGCTATACTGGTGCGCGGTCGTGCGCGAGCTCACGCGGCGGCCCTTGGTAACCCGACTTCCCGCGCCGTATCCGTAGCGGCGCTTCCGGGGGAAGCGGATATACGCAAAGGAGTTCTATATGAGCAATCCCTCGAACCGCACCTCGATGCGCGGGCAACTCACGCTGCGCGGCGTCGTCATTGGCGTCCTTGGCTGCGTGATCATCACGGCAAGCTCGGCCTACACCGCCCTCAAGATGGGCGCACTCCCCTGGCCGATCGTCTTCGCTGCCGTCATCTCGCTGTTCTTCCTTAAGCTCATGGGCAACGCCAGCCTCAACGAGGCCAACGTCACCCACACCATCATGTCCGCAGGCGCCATGGTCGCCGGCGGTCTAGCGTTTACCATCCCGGGCGCCTGGATGCTGGGCTATGCCGACCAGATCAGCTGGCTCGACATGTTTATCGTGGCACTCGCCGGCACCATCCTGGGCCTGCTGGCCACCGCGCTCATCCACCGTCACTTTATCGTGGACGCCGCGCTGGAGTTCCCCACCGGCAACGCCGCAGCTCAGACCCTGCGTGCTACCGAGGCCGGCGGCAAGACCGGCAAGCAGCTCTTTGGTTCCATGGCCATCGCCGGCATCTATAGCGTGCTGCGCGACGCCCTGGGCGTGGTGCCCAGCATGCTGTGCACGCTCAACATTCCCGGCGTGACCTTTGGCATCTACAACTCGCCCATGCTGCTCTCCGTCGGCTTCCTCGTGGGCTTCGCCCCGGTCGCCTTCTGGTTTGCCGGCGCCCTGCTGGGCAACTTTGGCATCATCGTGGGCGGCACCGCTGCCGGTCTGTTCGACGTTGTGACTGCGCAGGGCATCGTCAAGTCCCTGGGCATGGGCCTCATGATGGGCTTTGGCGTCGCCGTCGTCCTCAAGGACATCCTGCCGCAGGTCGCCGGCATCGTCCGCGGTCTTGCCGCCGACAGCTCCACCGACACCGACGAGCAGTCGCTCATCTCGGGCTCCCTTAAGCTCGACGCCGGCATCATCGGCCTGGGCGCTGCCGCCATCGCCGTGATCATCGCCATCGTGCTTGACCTTGGCCCCGTTCCGGCCGTCATCGTGACGTTGTTCACCTTTGTCACCACCATCATGAGCGCACAGAGCTGCGGCCAGACGGGCATCGACCCCATGGAGATCTTTGGCCTCATCGTTATGC
>JBKTBE010000055.1:0-14774 GCA_046883645.1 Collinsella sp.
TAGTCGTGGTGGCAAGCGCGGCGGCAGCTCCCGTCGCCCCGGTGACGGCGGCGGCAAGCGCAAATAACATACGCATCGCACGCTAGAGCGATGCGAACCAAGGGCCCCGAGCAAAAACTTCGCTCGGGGCCCTTTTGTTTGTCGTATCCGACCGCTAGTTCGGATGCGATTTCCTCGGGAATGCATGTGGAGGGTCGCGAAGACCCGTTTTCTGCCATGTGGCAATGGGTCCCATGGGGTGCACCGTGCATTTTTTGGAATATTCTGCAGTTCGAGCCGGCTGCATACGATTCGGCATCGCCAACGGTGGTCTTCGGATATCCCTAGCGATCGTTTTGAGCCAAATTTCGTCGTTTCCCGGAGCAAAGGTGCGTCATTCCCGCTATGTCGGGCCACAAAATGATGCGGCATCCTACGGTTTTGCCCACCCGCGGCAGTGCCGACGCGGTCACGTTGCAGAATACTCCGTTTTTTGCACGGTCCGGGATGGGGTACCTCAGGAGAATACGGCGGTATCTCATAAAAATATGCAATCTGCAGCGGGAATTATGCAAAACGAAGGCTAGGCGCCAAAGCGAGGAGCGTTCTGCGTGCCATATACTCTGTCTAAGCATGCGGGCGGCTTGCTGTGTTGCCAAGCGCAGGGGAGGATGTTCGGTGAACGTGTTCGAAATTGTGTTTAGTCCAACGGGTGGAACGGAGAGGGTGTCTGGCCTTGTGACCGGGGCACTGGACGGGAATACCGTTACCGTCGATCTGACCGATAGCGGGCAGGACTTCCACGGGGTCTCGATGACGAAGGATGACGTGGCGGTTATTTCCGTGCCATCATATGCCGGTAGGGTTCCGGCCGTGGTGGTCGACCGTTTGGGTATGGTGCGCGGCAACGGAGCGCGCGCCGTTTTGGTCTGTGTATACGGAAACCGCGCGTTTGAGGATACGCTCGTAGAGCTGGAGGACGTTGCGAAGAGCGCCGGATTTAGGGTGGTTGCGGCCGTTGCTGCCATTGCAGAGCATTCCGTTGCACGTCAGTTTGCTGCTGGGCGACCGGATGCTCAAGACGTGGCACAGCTTGCAGAGTTTGCGCAGCGGATCCGGCAAAAGTTACTGGATGGGGATATGTCCGAGCCCTCTATTCCCGGCAATCGTCCTTATAAGCAAGCTGGAGGCCACAGCATGGTGCCCCAGACTACGGAGGATTGCGTCTCCTGCGGTGCCTGCACTGCGTCGTGCCCTGTTTGTGCTATCGACAAGGACGATCCCAAGCAGGTGGATGGCGAGGTGTGCGTCTCCTGCATGCGGTGCGTCGCTGTATGCCCGCGGGGTGCTCGCAAACTTGACCCTAACAAACTTGCCGCTGTTACCCAGATGCTGAGCAAGGCTTGCGTCGAGCGCAGAGAATGTGAGCTCTTCATCTAGCGCAGGAGCGTCAATCAACTTTTCTCCGCCGCCTCCGAAAGGCGGCGGCATCCCTTCTCTAAGTTGCGGTGGAATACGGACTGCTTTTGCCTTTCAAACGGCTTTTCAGTCCCTATTTCACCGCAACTCACAATTGGTGCATTGGGGTCAGAGCAAGGAGTGCCCCAGGTGCCGGCAGGAAAGGAACGTCCCTAAGTGCCGCATTCTGGGTAATGCGTTTTATCAAATATGGCATTTATCTGCGGTAATGTTCTATTTCACCGCTGAGGGTGACATTTCATGCCGCCTGCCGAACTGCGTGGAGACCTAACAACTTTTTAGGTCAGTGTTGTGCGTGTAGCAATTTCGCCCGGCCTCGCCTCCGGGCTGCCATGTGAGAGGGGATCTTATGGCTCGACTGCATGTAATGGAACGCAGCCACGCTCAGGCCGTCATGGACGACCTGCACGATGCGCTCGGACGTCGTCTGGCGGTGAGCTCGCTCGCCCCGTGTCCCGTGGAGTTTACGGCAGCGCTCGTCAACCTGTGCTCCACCCAGAGCTGCGGCAAGTGCACGCCCTGCCGCGTTGGCCTGAGCGCACTGAGTGACCTGCTCGCCGATGTGCTCGAAGGGCGCGCCGATGAGTCCACGCTCAACCTGATTGAGCGTACGGCCCGCACCATCTACCTTTCGAGCGACTGCGCCATCGGCTACGAAGCTGGCGCCATGGCACTCACGGCCATTCGCGGCTTCCGCGACGATTTTGAGCATCACATTCGCGAGCACTCCTGCGGCTTTGATCGTGAGGCCCGCGTC
The DNA here is from genome assembly GCA_046883645.1 of Collinsella sp. Taxonomy (GTDB): domain Bacteria; phylum Actinomycetota; class Coriobacteriia; order Coriobacteriales; family Coriobacteriaceae; genus Collinsella. Next base: position 2,216 of record JBKTBE010000055.1, read on the forward strand.
CCGTGCGTCTCGGGCTGCCCGGCGCACGTCGACATTCCCGGGTACATTTCGCTCGTCGAGGCCGGCCGTTATGCCGACGCCGTCAAGGTCATCCGCAAGAACAATCCGCTGCCGCTCGTCTGCGGCCTGGTGTGCGAGCATCCCTGCGAGATGCACTGTCGCCGTGGCATGGTCGATGACCCCATGAACATCCTCGCCCTCAAGCGTTTTGCCGTTGAGCACAGTGACCTCAACGACCACAAGCCGCATGTAGTGGACAACACCGGCAAGCGCATCGCCGTGATCGGCGGCGGCCCGGCCGGCCTTTCCTGTGCCTACTACCTGGCCGTGATGGGCCATAAGGTGACCATCTTTGAGCAGCGCCACCACCTGGGCGGCATGCTGCGCTATGGCATTCCCAGCTACCGTCTGCCGCGCGAGCGCCTGCAGGCCGAGATCGACTGGATCTTGAGCGCCGGCATCAACGTGGAACTCGACCACTCCGTCAATGGCGAGGAGCTTGCCCGCCTGCGCGACGAGTTCGATGCCGTCTACCTGGCCATTGGTGCCCACAGCGATAAGAAGCTCGGCCTTCCGGGCGAAGAGGCGCCCGGCGTGGAGTCGGCCGTCAAGATGCTGCGCGCCATCGGCGACGACGAGCTGCCCGACCTGAGCGGTCAGCGCGTGTGCGTCATCGGCGGCGGCAACGTGGCCATGGACGTGGCGCGCTCTGCCGTGCGCTGCGGTGCCGAAAAGGTGAGCATCGTCTACCGCCGTCGCATCTGCGACATGACGGCCCAGGATGCCGAGATTGCCGGCGCCCAGGCCGAGGGCTGCGAGGTTCTTGAGCTCACCGCACCGCTCGCTATTGAGACGGGCGAAGATGGTCGCGTGAGTGGTCTGCGCGTGCAGCCGCAGATTATCGGCGAGCCCCGTCGTGGGCGCCCGGCCCCGCGTGCCGCCGCGACGCCCGAGCGCGTCATTCCCTGCGAGCGCGTGTTTGTTGCCATTGGTCAGGACATCGATTCCAAGCCGTTTGAGGAGATGGGCATCGCCTGCAAGTGGGGCTGCGTCGTCACCGATTCGGACGGCGCCGTGCCTAACTTCGACGGCCTCTTTAGCGGCGGTGACTGCCAGACCGGTCCCGCCACCGTCATCCGGGCCATCAACGCCGGCCGCGTTGCTTCGGCAAATATCGACCGCTACCTGGGCTTTGACCACAAGATCAAGCTCGACGTTGAGCTGCCGACCGTGCAGTTTAAGGGCAAGCACGAGTGCGGCCGCTGCGAGCTGGGCGAGCGCGAGGCCGGCGAGCGCATCCACGATTGGAATCTGGTCGAGCAGGGCCTTACCGAGGAGGAGGCACGCCAGGAGGCAAGCCGCTGCCTGCGTTGCGACCACTTTGGCTTTGGCGCGTTCCGCGGAGGGAGGAACCTGGAATGGTAGAGCCCAACAACCCCACTGTCAGCGACAACACCGAAAGCGGAGCACTCAATATGGTCAAGCTCACTATCGATAATTGCGAGGTCATGGTACCCGAGCACACCACGATCCTGGACGCGGCCAAGTCCGCCGGCATCCAGATTCCCACCCTGTGCTACCTGCGCGATCTAAACGAGATCGGCGGTTGCCGCGTGTGCGTGGTCGAGGTTGAGGGCTGCGACCAGCTGGTTGCCGCCTGCAACAACTACGTGCTCGACGGCATGGTGGTCCACACTAACAGCCCCAAGGCCCGCGAGGCGCGTCGCACCAACGTGCAGCTGCTGCTGTCCCAGCACGACTCGCGCTGTACGAGCTGCGTGCGCAGTGGTAACTGCAACCTGCAGACCATCGCCAACGACCTGGGCATCTTCTATCTGCCGTACGAGCAGCACCTGGCGCGCGAGGGCTGGGATTTCGATTTCCCCATCATCCGCGATAACGACAAGTGCATCAAATGCATGCGCTGCATCAAGGTGTGCGAGAGCGTGCAGGGCTTAGGGATTTGGGATCTGACCAACCGCGCCACGCATACCGCCGTGGGCACCCGCGGGCGTGCGCCGATCGGCAAGACCGATTGCGTCGCGTGCGGCCAGTGCATCACGCATTGCCCGACGGGCGCCCTGCGCGAGCGTGACGATACCGAGACCGTGTTCGATGCCATCGCCGATCCCGACAAGATCGTGCTGGTGCAGATTGCGCCGGCCGTGCGTAGCGCCTGGGGCGAGGAGCTCGGCATTCCGCGCGAGGAGGCTACTGTCGAGCGCCTGGCTTGTGCGCTGCGCCGCGTGGGCTTTGAGTACGTGTTCGATACCGACTTCTCGGCCGACCTCACCATTATGGAGGAGGGCTCCGAGCTGCTCGAGCGCCTGGGTAAGGCCGCCAAGGGCGAGGGCGACAGCCGCAGCTGGCCCATGTTCACGAGCTGCTGCCCGGGCTGGGTACGCTTTGTGAAGGCGCGCTACCCGGAGTTTGTCGACAGCCTGTCCACGTCCAAGTCGCCGCAGCAGATGTTTGGCGCCATCGCCAAGACCTACTACGCCAAGGTGCTGGGCGTGGAGCCCGAGCGTCTGTTTGTGGTGTCCGTGATGCCGTGCACGGCCAAGAAGGCCGAGTGCGCGCTGCCGAGCATGGTGGGCGAGGACGGCACGCCCGATGTGGACGTTGCGCTGACGGTGCGCGAGACGGTGCGCATGATCCGCGCGAGCCACGTGAGCGTCGACACGCTGGTTGAGGAGCCGCTCGACACGCCGCTGGGCTTTGGCACGGGCGCGGGTGTGATCTTTGGCGCCACGGGCGGCGTGATGGAGGCTGCCGTGCGCTCGGCCTATTACCTGGTGACGGGCAAGAACCCCGACGCCGACTTCTTTACCGATGTGCGCGGCCTGGACGGCTGGAAGGAGGCCGTGGCCGATATCGATGGCACCAAGGTGCGCGTCGCCGTGGCGCACGGGCTAGGCAACGCCGCCCGTCTGCTCGACGCGATTCGCGACGGCCGCGTGAGCTATGACTTCGTTGAGGTCATGGCATGCCCGGGCGGCTGCGTCGGTGGCGGCGGTCAGCCCATCCACGACGGCTGCGAGCTGGCAGCCGAGCGCGGTCAGGTGCTGTGGGGTCTGGATGCCGCTGCGGACATTCGCTTCTCGCACGAGAATCCCGATGTCCAGGCGTGCTACCGCGAGTTCTTGGGCGAGCCGCTCTCGCCGCTGGCTGAGGAGCTGCTGCATACCGACCATCACGCCTGGTCGATGCCCAACGAGGGGACGTGCTAGCGATGCGCGCGTTTGATTTTGATATGTCGCGCCGGGGGTTTGCCTCGGCGCTTGCCGCGGGTGCGCTGTCGCTCGCACTCGCGGGCTGTGGCGGCGGGGCTGCCGGTGCCGGGTCCGCCGCGGGCTCGGCTGCCACGGACGGCGCCGGTGCTGCTGCCGAGCCGGTCGAGGTGCACGTCGCCTCGCTCAAGGGGCCGACCTCGATTGGTCTGGTGCAGTTTATGGACCGGGCAGCCGATGGCGAGACGGACAATGAGTTCGACTTTGCGATCAATACTGCCGCCGATGAGATTGTGCCCAAGGTCATTCAGGGCGATATCGACATTGCCCTGGTGCCCGCCAACGTGGCGAGCGTGCTCTATAACAAGACTGAGGGCGCGGTGCAGGTCATCGACATCAACACGCTGGGTGTGCTGAACGTTGTGACGGGCGATGCGAATGTGGCCTCGTTTGGCGATCTGGCGGGTCGCACCGTCTACATGACGGGCAAGGGCACCACGCCAGAGTACGTCATGAACTTCCTGCTGGAGCGCGCGGGCCTGACCGGCCAGGTGACGCTCGAGTTTAAGAGCGAGCCCACCGAGGTGCTGTCGGCCCTGCTTGCCGATCCGTCTGCCGTGGGCGTGCTGCCGGAGCCGTTCAAGACCGCTGCCATCGCCAAGAGCAAAGGCAAGCTGTCAGCGCCGGTAAGCCTGACCGATGTGTGGGATGAGCTGGCGGATGACACGGGTTCGCGCCTGCTGACGGGCGTGACCGTGGTGCGCCGCGCGTTTGCCGAGGAACATCCCGAGGCTGTGGCGGAGTTCTTGAGCTGCCATGCGGCGAGCGTTAAGGCTGTCAATGTGTCACCGGCAGACTGGGCGCAGGCCGTGGTCGATGCTGGCATCGTGGACAACGCCAAGATTGCCGAGAAGGCGATTCCCGGGTGCATGCTTGTGTGCCAGACGGGCAAGGATATGAAGGCGGCACTTAGTGGGTATCTGCAGGTGCTGGCCGACGCGGACGCGAGCGCCGTGGGTGGTAAACTTCCGGCTGACGATTTCTACTACATGGAGTAGCCCGTGCGTGTGTTTGCTCGACAAATGACAGAGCGTATGAAGGCGGTGGCGGCAGCAGGTGCCGTCGCCGCCTTTTGGCTTGCCGTGTGGGTCTTCGCGGCGGCGCTGGTGGCACAGCCGCTGATTTTGCCGGGTCCGGGTGCTGTTGTGGTGGCGTTGCTGCGGCTGGTATGCGATGCCGGCACGTGGGCGATTCTGGCGGGCTCGGGTGCGCGGATTCTAGGCGGTTTGGCGCTTGCCGCGGTGTGCGGTGGTTTGCTGGCCGGAATTTCGTCGCGCTCGCAGGCGTTTGTCCGCTTGGTGGCTCCGGCGCTTTCGTTTGTTAAGGCGACGCCGGTTGCCTGCGTGGTGGTCCTGCTGCTCATTTGGCTGGGGTCGGCGCGCGTGAGCATTGCGGCGGTCTTTTTGATGGCGCTTCCGGGCGTGTATTTTTCGCTGGTCGAGGGTTTGACGCAAGCGGATAAGCCGCTGGAGCAGATGTTTCGTCTGCATGGCGTGCGGGGTTGGCGACTGTTTTGCGCCCATACCTGGCGCGAAGTCCTGCCGTTTGTGCTTTCGTGCGCCCGCGCCGTGATTGGCATGAGCTGGAAGGCCGGCGTGGCGGCGGAGCTGATCGGCATGGCGACGGGCACCGTGGGCGAGCGCATCTATCAGGCGAAGCTGCTCATCGAGACGGCTGACCTGCTGGCTTGGACCGTGTTGGTCGTGGCGGCATCGCGGGCATGCGAGCGTGTGCTGGTGTGGTTGCTGCGGGCTTCGGGGCCCGCGGCGTGGCGTGCTGCCGTGTGGGCACATGGGCGTGGTACTCGCGGGCGTTCGGGTGACCCTGCTGGCGCCGGCGCTGCGGCGGAGCTTGCGCTTGCCGTGGGCGATCGTGCGCCCTGGGCGCCGGCGCTCGACGGGCTGGTGCTTCGTGTGCCCGCCGGTGGGCGCGCCTGCGTGATGGGCGCCTCGGGGGTGGGCAAGTCGACGTTGCTCGCGCTAGCGGCGGGGGAGTGCGCACCGTGCTCGATGGTGTTTCAGGATGTGCGCCTGGTAGAGGACGCTTCTGCTCTGGATAACGCGCTGGTGTGCGCCAACGCGCGCGTGGACGCCTCGAGTGCCGCAGCCCTGTTGCGCCTGCTGGTGCCGGGGGTCGATGTACATGCTCGTGTGGCCGAGCTCTCGGGCGGGCAGCGCCGTCGCGTCGAGATTGCCCGAGCCCTGCTGTGCCCAGGCGACGCGGTGATTCTGGACGAGCCCTTTACCGGTCTAGATACCGCTGCGCGCGACGCATGCGCCGAAGTCGTGCTCGACTTGCTCGACGGTCGCATGCTGTTGCTTGCCACGCACGATGCCGTCGACGCTCGGGCCCTCAATATCTCGGACATCATCACACTCTAAATACTTATTCAGCAACAAAATGATCCGTTTTCCTCCGTCCCCAAGGGATCAGGTGTGCTATTCTATCTGCGGGGTAATACTTAGGAATACCAAGTAATACCAACGCCGTAGAAACAAACTCCAGATGCGGGCCAATCGGGTTGCCTTCACAGCCCGTCGCCCAGCCGCGTGGCCCGCATCTATCCGCACCACCGTCGTTTCAAAAAGGAAGCGCCATGGCAGAACACATGACCCCGGTTGTAGCGAAGGTCTTGCCTGAGGAAAAGGCGGCCTTCGCGGCGGCAACCCAGCTCGTAGGCACCACGCCGTCCAACGCCATCCGCATGTTCATCGCCGCCTTCAATCGCTGCGGCACCTTTCCGTTCGACATTTCGCCCAGCGGGGCCTTTGGCACTGTGCCCGATTCTCATCAATAAGTGATCCGTTTTCCTCCGTCCCCATGGGATCAGCTCTCTGCCGAGTTGTGGTAGAACTAGGGAACGGTTTTGAGGAGGTTGGCATGCTCAATGCGATGGCGTGGGCGCTTGCATGTTTTGGCGTTGTCGCTGCCGATATTGCCCTGAGCGTCGTTTTGTTCTCCGCCCTTGGCGTCGCATCGGTGTTCATGGGTTTTTCGATCGATGATCTCGACATCCAATTGCTTCAGGCCGTCGCGCAGACGGCGTCGTTTTTGATGGCGCTGCTGTGGTGGCGTTATCTGTGGCCGCGTTCGTTTATGGCACGCCGGCAAAGCGCGCATCCGCTCGGCGGGGGAGCGCGTGGGGCATGGAAACGCATCGCCTGCGTTATCGTGATTGGCCTGGCCCTGCAGGTGGTCGTTGGTTACGTGACCGACGCCGTGCTGTCGCTGTTGCCCGATGCCGCGGCCGACTACAGCGAGCTTGTCGAGGAAACAGGTATGGGCGACACCAGCTATCTCGCCGTCCTGACTACGGTGCTCGGCGCCCCATTTTGTGAGGAGCTGCTGGTGCGCGGCATTATTTTTGAGTTTTCGCTCCGAGCGTTTAATCCGCAGTGCCGCCCACTTTGGAAGCGCCGGCGTCGTGCGAGCGCGCAGGACGGCGCCATGGTGCCCTGGGCGGCCCCAAGCACGTGGGGTATCGCTGCGGCGATTGTGCTGCAGGCGGCAATCTTCGGTTTTATGCACATGAATTGGGTGCAGGGTTGCTACGCGGGTGCCGCCGGCCTCATCTTTGGTTGGGTGCTCGTGACGACCGGAAAGCTCCGCTACACGATTCTGCTGCACTTTGCCTTTAATGCCGGGTCGTATCTCATGACGTTGCTCTGGTTTGTGAACACGCCGCTCGACGTGATAATCACGGTTGCGATCGCCGGCGTGATCCTGGTGGAGGCAATGCGCTCGCTGCGCCAAGCGTGCCAACAGGGCGCTGCGAGCGCATCTGCCGCATTCCCGCACTAATTGCGGCGTCCGCCTCCGTTGGCGCCCTGACGCCCCTGGGCCGCGCGGTTGCGGCCTGCGGTGTTTTGCGCACGCGACATGCCGCCGTGGCCCTTGCTGCCCTTGGGCCCCTTGCCGGCGGCGTCACCGTGCGGTTTGCCGCCCTTCTTGCCGGTGCCATGTCCACCGCCAGCAGACGTCTCGCCCGGGCGTGGCGGCACGGGACGGATCAGGCAATGCTTGGTGTAGCCGATCAGGTCACGACGCCCGGCCTTTTCCAATGCTTCGCGCACGAGCTTGTAGTTCTCGGGCTTGCGGTACTGAATGAGCGCGCGCTGCATGGCCTTCTCGTGCGGGTCACGCGCCACATAGATCGGCTCCATGGTGCGCGGGTCTACGCCGGTGTAGTACATGCAGGTCGACATGGTGGACGGCGTGGGGTAGAAGTCCTGCACTTGCTCGGGCATATAGCCCATGTCGCGCACGGCTTCGGCAAGGTCCACGGCTTCTTTCATGGTCGAGCCGGGGTGGCTCGAGATCAGATACGGCACCACGTACTGCTTAAGGCCGTATTCACGGTTCAAGCGCTCAAATTTGCGACAGAACGCATCGTAGACGGCGCGGCTCGGCTTGCCCATTACGGAGAGCACCGCGTCGCTCACGTGCTCGGGCGCTACGCGCAGCTGGCCCGAGACATGGTGCTCCAGCAGCTCGCGCAAAAACTCGTCCGAGGCATCGGCCATGGTGTAGTCAAAACGGATGCCGCTGCGGACAAAGACCTTCTTGACGCCCGGCAGCTGGCGCAGGTCGCGCAGCAGCTGCGTGTAACCGCTCTCGTCGACCACCATGTTCTTGCACACGCTCGGCCACAGGCAGCGCTTGTTCTTGCACACGCCGTGCTTGAGCTGCTTGTCGCAGGCCGGGCGGCTAAAGTTAGCCGTCGGTCCGCCCACGTCGTTGATGTAGCCCTTAAACTCGGGATCGCGCGTGAGCAGCTCGGCTTCGCACATGATCGAGTCGTGACTGCGCATCTGCAGCACGCGACCCTGGTGGAAGGTGAGCGCGCAAAACGAGCACTCGCCAAAACAGCCGCGGTTGGAGCTAATGGAAAACTTGATCTCGGCAAAGGCCGGCACGCCGCCCGCCGCGTCGTAGTCGGGATGCCAATCGCGCGCGTAGGGGAGTTCGGCCACCTCGTCCATCTCGTCGGTCGTCAACGTCGCCGACGGCGGGTTCTGCACCACATATACGCTGTTGGGGTAGGGCTCTACCAGGCGGTGTCCGGTGATGGGGTCCATGTTTTGCTGCTGAACGTTAAAGCTGCGCGCGTAGTTGAGCTTGTCGGCGGTAAGGTCGTCCCAGCTGGGCAGCAGATCGTAATCGTAGACCTCGTCGAGCGAGCCGGTGCGGTAGACGGTGCCGTTGATATAGGTGATCTGATCGACGGGCAGTCCCGCGTCGAGCGCGTCGGCGATCTCGACAATCGCGTGCTCGCCCATGCCGTAGATGAGAATGTCGGCGCCCGAGTCGAGTAGCACTGAGCGCTTGAGCTTGTCCTGCCAGTAGTCGTAGTGGGCCAGACGGCGCAGGCTTGCCTCGATGCCGCCGATGATGATGGGAGCGTCCTTAAACGTCTGGCGGATGAGGTTGCCGTAGACCGTGACGGCTCGGTTGGGACGGTGCCCCTCCTCGCCACCGGGGGTATAGGCGTCGGTGTGGCGGCGGTGCTTGGTTACCGAATAGTGGTTGACCATGGAGTCCATGTTACCGGCACTGACGAGAAAGCCCAGGCGCGGCTCGCCGAGTACGCTGATGCTGGCGGGATCGGTCCAGTCAGGCTGGCAGATGATGCCCACTTTGTAACCGTGTGCATCGAGTACGCGGCTGATGATGGCCATGCCAAAGCTGGGATGGTCCACGTAGGCGTCGCCGCAGATGTAGACAAAGTCGCACTGGTCCCAGCCGCGCGCATCCATGTCGGCGCGGCTGACGGGGAGGAACTTGTCGCGGCCCGGGCGCCAGGGGCGGACAGGCGCTGCAGAGGCATGCGTGGGTCGCGAGTCCTGCGCCTTACCGCCGCGCTTTTGCTGTTGGCTCTGTTTGCCCTGCTGACTGCGCTGGTTGTTCTGAGCGTGCTGAGGCTTTTTTGCCACGATCCCTCCCGGTGTTTGTATGCTGCACGTAATTGTAACCAGTCTTTTTGGGACGGGGCTAAAAAGACTGGGGGAGTACATGAGCTGGTGAGTGAGAGCGTTGCTGAGCCAGTCGTTTGTTTCCAGACTGTGTATCCCCGTGTCGAAGGAGCCGTCTCGCGCGCACGCCATGTTGTCAATGGGTTACAGTATGAACGGCGGCTATGTTTCCGCCAACGCACGAGAGGGTCGTCAACAAGGAGGATGCACGACGATGCAGCGTGCCAAACAGATATCGGAGTCCATCGAACTGGGCATTATCCTGGCGCTCGCCGGCGGCTTTATGGATGTGTATTCGTACATTGGGCGCGACCATGTTTTCGCAAACGCGCAGACGGGCAACATCCTGCTTGTGGGCGTGAGCATCTCGGAGGGCAATTGGGCACTTGCGGGGCGCTACTTCTTCCCTGTGGTGTCGTTTGCCGTGGGCATTATGCTTGCCGACCTGGTACACGAACGGTTTGGCAGCGTGATTCACTGGCGCCAAGTGACGGTGTTCTTTGAAGCCGTCATCTTGCTGGGCGTGAGCTTTATCCCCGGTGGCGGTTACAACCTGCTCGCCAACTGCCTCACTTCGTTTGCCTGCGGCATGCAGGTCGAGAGCTTCCGCAAGATCCACGGTCACGGCATCGCTACGACCATGTGCATCGGCAACTTGCGCAACGCGCTGCAAAACGTGGACGATTACATCATCACCCACAGGCGCGGCTTTTTGGAAAACGGCCTGCTGTACTTTGGCGTGATCTTTACCTTTGTGTTTGGCGCCGTGTTGGGCAACTGGTGTATTGAGCGCATGGGCCTGCACGCCATCGTCGTGGCGAGCTTGCTGCTGTTTGTCGCGTTTGCCATCATGTTCATCGACCGCGAGCGCGACTTGCGCTTACGCTGGAAGGTTGCGGCCGAGGCTTGGAAAGAGGGCTGCCGAAAGTAACTGAATGCGGCAAAGGGGCTGTCCCTTTGCCGCACTGATCAATATTGGGGAGGGGACGGCCATCTCGGCCGCCCCTTTTTTGGAGTCTTAAGCGCTAAGGTACATGTTTGTAATGACAAGATTTGACGTCAGCAAAGCGTGTTGCTTGAGGCTATAGAATAAAAATGCCATCTTTCCAGCTATGATTATTAGTTAAGGGGATGGACATATGTCAGAGCTTTTTATTCAAAATAAGACGACAGTAATCAAGTTGATAATCAAGGCGGAGAACTGTCCTCTTTATTGCTTTGTAGAGCCTTTCTGAGCAGCTATTCTATTATTAGTCTGGATGAGTCTTGCAACAATTTAGATAGTGTTTCGATATCCTTTTTGAAAGTAGCGTTTACGCAGGAGTTGAAAAAACATACCACCATTACTGCGGATCATGGACGTGGTTTCGAACAATTTGCAGACTATGTAATACAGTTCCAGGAGCCAGAAAAAACTATCCAGCTCCTGAATGTTGCTACGAACTGCTTTTTGCGATTTATTCGAGATGCTCTTCAATCCGAGCCCTAAGAAGGGCAATGGCTGTAGGTATTCCAATTGCGGCGGCTAATTCGGCTTTATCCAAAACCTGTATGCTAAAGCACGATTGTTTATCACATTGAAGGACGATAACTGAAGATAGTTTCACTTCCCGTTGGCTGAATATATCGTAATCTCCAAATAGGAAGTTACCTTTTATTGTGTAATTCGGTATGTTCGTTACGCACTTCATCTCAAGTCTGTTTAGACCATAATCAAACACCGCAACTTCCTCGTGTTCGATGATGAGCGCAACCCTGGGCATGTTGCTAAAACCACCGTCGACGACAGTGAAGAGTTTTTCATTTGCATCGTCATAAACGGTATATTTAAGACTCAATAGCTGTCCTAGTGGACCCGTGAACCCATGTTTTTTGATGTTGAGGCTGTCTCCCGCTGGGTTGACGAGAGCCAGAGTATGCGGATAAGGGTTACCTTCAATTGAGATTCGATATTCGTTTATAGCCGCCTTGCTCGATTTAGGACCACTAGCCACCATGTGTCATCGCCTCGATCGAATTGGAACCGTCTTCTGCCTCGTGCGGAGAATTACGCCGTACGTTGCAGTAGATGCGGCTGCAATAACCGCATGGGCAATTTCTAACAAAATGAATGACGTTATTTGCTGCATGCATGTTATTCACTACAAAGTATCTTGTTATAAACGTATTGTCAAACATATATTGCTAAAACAGAAACAATTTATAGACTGAGTCGGTCGTATTCTTTGGGCGATTGCTCCTATAATCTAGCCTTCGCTGCTGTCGGGAGGGAAGGATAGGGCTCCGTTATTCTGTTGAAACGCTTTAACACTTTTGATGTTCTCACGCGTTTTTTTGTTTCAAAAGCGTTAGGATGGGACTTATAGCGCGGGGCGTAATGGGTGCCTCGCACACGATGGGAGGCTATCAATGGCTAATCGTTTCGTTCTCAATACCATCTCTTATCATGGTTCCGGCGCCATCAAGGAGATCCCCGGCGAGCTCCAGCGTCGCGGCTACAAGAAGATCTTCGTCTGCTCCGACCCCGATCTGGTCAAGTTCGGCGTTACCGCTAAGGTGACCGACGAGCTCGACGCTGCCGGCATCGCTTGGAGCCTCTACTCCGAGATCAAGCCCAACCCCACTATCCAGAACGTCAAGGACGGCGTCGAGGCCTTTAAGGCCGCCGAGGCTGACGCTATCGTGACCATCGGTGGCGGCTCCTCCATGGACACCGCTAAGGCCATCGGCATTATCATCAACAACCCCGAGTTCGCCGATGTCCGCAGCCTCGAGGGTGTTGCTCCCACTAAGAACCACGCCGTGTTCACCATCGCCGTGCCGACGACCGCCGGTACCGCCGCTGAGGTGACCATCAACTACGTCATCACCGACCCCGAGAAGGTCCGCAAGTTCGTGTGCGTCGACACCAACGATGCCCCCGAGGTCGCCGTCGTCGACCCCGATATGATGGCCTCCATGCCCGCCGGCCTGACCGCCTCTACCGGCATGGACGCTCTGACCCACGCCATCGAGGGCTACACCACCAAGGGCGCTTGGGAGCTCTCCGACATGTTCCACTTTGAGGCCATTAAACTGATCAGCGAGAACCTGCGTGACTCCGTTGCCGAGGCCAAGTCCGGTCAGCCCGGCTCCGGCCGCGAGGGCATGGCTCTTGGCCAGTATGTCGCCGGCATGGGCTTCTCCAATGTTGGCCTGGGCATCGACCACGCCATGGCTCACACCCTGTCCGCTCACTACGATACCCCGCACGGTGTCGCCTGCGCCATGCTGCTGCCGATCGCCATGGAGTTCAAC
>JBKTBE010000056.1:0-14250 GCA_046883645.1 Collinsella sp.
GGTAAGAGTGATGTTGCCGACCGTTTGGCCGCTCGTCTTTCGTCCGAAGTGCTGTCGTGCGATGCGATGCAAATCTATCGCGGCATGGACATCGGCACCGCAAAGATGGCGCCCAATGAGTGTACGGCGCCGCTGCGTCTCGTCGACATTGTAGAGCCGGGTGTGGCATATTCTGCTGCGCTTTATCAGGCTGACGCTCGCGCGCATGTTGAACGTCTCCTTGGTTCGGGTTGCCTGCCGGTTTTTTGCGGAGGTACGGGGCTGTATCTTAAGGCTGCCCTTGATGAGATGGATTTTCCCTCGGGCGAGCTTGAGGACGATCGTCGCGCGGGGTATCAGGAACTTGCCGAGCGCATAGGCGAGGAAGCGCTGCACGCGCTGCTTGCCGAGCGTGACCCCGAGTCCGCTGCGGTCATCCACCCCCATAATGTTCGTCGCGTGATTCGCGCGCTCGAAATGCACGATGATGGAGTGTCCTACGCGCAGCAAAAGTCTCAGTTTAGTGTTCCGCGCGAGCATTATCATGCTCTGTGGTTTGGTCTGACGCGCAATCGCGAGGTGCTCTACGAGCGCATTAACCTGCGCGTCGATATGATGTTTGAGCAGGGCCTTGTCGATGAGGTCCGCGGTCTTATGGACCAGGGACTGGGAGATGCCCTGACGTCGATGCAGGCAATTGGCTATAAAGAGATCATTGATGCTTTCAATGGCGTGATTTCTATGGATGAGGCTCGCGAACTCATCAAGATGCGTTCGCGTCGCTATGCCAAACGTCAGCTTTCGTGGTTTAAACGCGATGACCGCATCGTGTGGTTCGATATGGATGAATGTACGATCGATAAGGTCGTTGAGGAAATCCTGCATCGTATTGAGGCTGCCTAATGGCCCGTTTCCCCCTTGTTCCCACGGCACCCGAGCCCGAGCGTGCCATATTAGTTGGTGTTGAGTGGCGCGACAATGCGTGGCCGCTCGATCGTTCGCTTGACGAGCTTGAGCGCCTAGCCCATACGGCTGGCGCCCAGTGTGTGGCGCGTTTGTCACAGCGTTTGGTAAAGCCGTATCCTAAATCGTTTATCGGTTCCGGTAAAGTTGAAGAGCTGTACGGCCTGGTACATCGCATGGATGCCGATGTCGTTATTTTTGACGACGACCTGACGCCCTCGCAGCAATCCTATTTGGAGAAAGCCGTGGGCGAGCCGGTAAAGATTATCGATCGCACGGCACTGATCTTGGATATCTTTGGCCTTCATGCTCAGACGCGTGAGGGACGCCTACAGGTACAGCTGGCACAGCTTCAATATTTGTTGCCTCGTCTGCGTGGCATGTGGAGTCATCTCGCCAAGGAACAGACGCGCGGCGGCATCGGCTCACGCTTTGGTCAGGGCGAAAGTCAGCTCGAGGTCGACCGTCGCCTCATTCGTAATAAGATCGCTGCGCTTCGTCGTGAGCTCAAGCAGGTTGAACAGCGTCGCGATGTTCAATCTAAGAGCCGCATTGAGTCACCGGCGTTTCGCGTCGCGTTAGCCGGTTATACCAATGCCGGTAAATCGACGTTGCTCAATCGTCTGACCGGCTCTACGGTACTTTCTCAGGACAAGCTGTTTGCTACGCTCGACCCGACGACGCGTTCGTATCGTCTGCCCGGCGGTCGCGGCATGACGATTACTGATACCGTCGGCTTTATTCAAAAGCTGCCGCATGGTCTGGTCGATGCCTTTAAATCGACGCTGTCCGAGGTGTTGGGTGCCGATCTAATTCTCAAAGTCGTAGATGCGTCTGACGAGGACTATGAGCGACAGCTTGAGGCTGTCGACCGCGTGCTTGATGAGATCGGTGCCGGAGAGCGCCTAACGCTGACCGTATTCAATAAAATCGATCTTCTCGATAGCGTCGATCGATTGAGTTTCCGTCGTCGTTATCCGGAAGCTGTTCTGTTCTCGGCCCAAACGGGCGAGGGGCTCGACGATCTCGTCGATCGCATTGCTCGCGAGGCGGCCGCCACCGATGTGCTGCTTTCCGCCGACATTCCATATCGTGAAGGTGCACTCATCACAGTCGTGCATGAGCAGGGGACCCTTTTGCACGAGGAATATCTTGAGGATGGCGTTCGCATTGTGGCGAAGTTGCCGGCTCGTATTGCACCGCGGCTCGAGCGCTATCGCACCGAGTAGACGAGCTCCAAAATGCCCAGAATGATGGGCTGATGCAGTAGATAAAAGGGGAGTGCGTGACGTCCAAGGCTGGCGAGCGCCGGCAGGGGGTTGGCGTAGGCCCAGCTTGGGGCGGGATGTTCGCATCTTTGAGCGGTGCGCGCAGCAAAGTATCCTGTGAGATACATGAATATGAACGGGATGATTGGATAATAGTCGCCTGAAACAAACCGGGGGCCGGGTAATCCTAGCCACGCCAAATAGGGGAATGAATAGGTCGATTTCGGGATGCCCCATGTCGCTGCAAAGAGAGCGAGGCATATCGCAATGCCCCACGTGCTGGGCACTTTCTTAAGCATCGGTCGTGCTACGGCTGTCACAGCGGTACACGCCGCCATGCAATAAATGATGCCAAAGTTCACTGAATCGTCGACCGATACGAGCGTTGTTGCGATCCAGACGACCAAAGCTGCGGCAGCGTACTTGGCCGCTCGTTTGGCATTGTTGCGTGAGAGCGTGCACATCCAACCCGCGATAAACAAAAATACCCAGCTGATGCTGGCGCGCCAGATGTCTTGAAAGACGGTCTGGGTAAACCAGGGCATATCCCAGTCGTACAGGTAGGCGAGATCGTAGCAAGCGTGAAAACCTGCCATTGAAATCATCGTAAACCCGCGGACGGTATCAAAGATGGTGATGCGTTTTTGCATTACGAGAACCGGCGCATTAAACCGACAACTTTACCCAAAATAACGGGGTTCGTCGCATAGATGGGCTCCATAGTGTCGTTCTCGGGCTGCAGGCGCACGCGCCCCTGCTCCTTGTAGAACGTCTTGACGGTCGCCGAGCCATCGATCATAGCCACGACGATTTCGCCGTTCATGGCGCTCTTTTGCTCGCGAACGATAATGTAGTCACCGTTGTAGATGCCGACATTGATCATTGAGCTGCCGTGCACTTCAAGGATAAAGGAACCCTGGTCTGTGGCGATTTCGGTCGGGATGGTAAAGGTATCCTCGATATTTTGCTCGGCTAGAATGGGTATCCCAGCCGCGACGCGACCAACGAGCGGTAGCGAGACCGTTCCGCGGGGCGCTGTGGGTTCATCGGATTTGGAAATCGAGACAGAGGATCCGTCCTCATCAAAGAGCTCTAGGGCGCGAGGCTTGGTGGCATCGCGCTTGAGCAGCCCTCGAGCCTCCAGGGCAGAGAGATGAGCATGCACCGTGCTGGGGGAGGAGAGGCCTACGGCCGATGCCATCTCGCGCACACTGGGCGGATAGCCCTTCTCCTGCTGATATTCCTTGATGAAGTCGTAAATCTGCTGCTGACGCTTGGTAATTTTGCGAGCCATCAGGGGATCCTCTCTGCCAATGTCAAACAAATGTTCGATTTTTGCTTGACAGGAACAACTGTTCGAAGATAATAATAACCGAACATTCGTTCTCGCGCTAGACATTTTTGTCCGCGCGGCTTGATAAAACTGTTCTCAGCAAAACACGCGAGAGGAGAACATGATGAACGCAACGGATATGGTCCAGGGAAACCTCGCCCTTAAGCTCGAGGCGCCTGCGGTGCCGGCTTTTACGGTTGTCAAAGGCGGCCGGCCTGGTTTTCAAACACTGCCTGGTAAGCCCGTCCGCAGCCAATGCGTCGCCACGACTTCGGCCCCCGTTGCCCTAAAGGTCTCGACGATTGTCGCCTTGGCCGTTGCGCTCACGCTTTTCTTTGTACTTGCTACCTCGATCTTCAGCGCTCGTCACGCCGCATATGCCGAGTCGGCATCCAACGTTACCTACGAGACCGTCCGTGTTCAGTCTGGCGATTCCTTGTGGTCGCTTGCCCAGGAGCATCCGATTGAGGGTCTTTCGACACAGGAGACCTCTGATATGATCCGCAACGTCAATCACCTGGAGCATGGCTCACTCGATGCCGGTGCGCATCTTAAAGTTCCCGCACGTTCCTAAGATTTACGCACCGTCGCATGGTACCCTTGTAATCGTTTTAGAGGAGGTACCATGCGCTGTCCCAAATGCGGCAAGGCACATACCCGCGTCGTTGATTCCCGCATGCAGGAATCTAATAACACCATCAAGCGCCGTCGCGAATGCTGCTCGTGCAATTATCGCTTTACGACATTTGAGCGTTGTGAAGACCCAATCGAGGTCATTAAGTCAGACGGAACCAAGCAGCGGTTCGATCGCAATAAGCTGCTCGTCGGCTTGATGCGCGCCACCATCAAGCGTGATATCGATACTAAGAAGCTCAATGAGATTATCGACGACATCGAGGTCGAGCTGCGCTCTCGCACGCTGACGGCCGTCACGTCCCATGAGTTGGGTGACATGGTGCTCAAGCGCTTGGCCAAGATCGACAAGGTGGCCTACATCCGCTTTGCCTCGGTCTACCGCGATTTCAAAGACGTCGATGAGTTTCTGCAAGAGCTCGACAAGCTAAGGTGATTCCATGTCCAACATTACCGTCAACATAAAGCGTCTCGACCCCACCGTCGAGCTTCCCAAATACGCCCATCCCACCGATGCCGGCTTGGATTTGCGCTCCAACGAGGACTGCGTCCTGAAGCCCTTCGAACGTCGTCTGGTCTCTACTGGGCTGGCCATCGCCTTGCCCGATGGCTACGCCGGCTTCGTCCAGCCCCGCAGCGGCTTGGCCATCAAGCAGGGCCTGTCTATAGTTAACACGCCGGGCCTCATCGACGCCCACTACCGAGGAGAACTCAAGGTTATCCTCATCAACCTGGATCCCACCAACGACATCCAAATCAACAAAGGCGACCGCATAGCCCAACTCGTCATCCAAGAAGTCCCCACGGTCAACCTCATAGAGGTAGACGAACTAGACAAAACCGACCGAGGAAACGGAGGCTTCGGCTCCAGCGGCGTCGCCTAGGGGTACTCGTATCCCTCCCGCCCGGGGCTTACCTATATCATTCCATGCTCAAACATTCTCGCGTCGCTTCGCTCGCTGCGAAACTGCGCGTGGAACGATATAGGTAAGCCCCGGGCGGGCGGCTACTCGCTTGAAACAATATTTACTTTTCTAGTAAGTCGATGCGATAAAGGGACGCCTCCTTTGTCGCATCGACTTACTGTATTTATATTTTCTGGTTCCCCTTTTCAGATTCTACTGGTGGGGAATCTGGTATAGCCGCTAGTACGTTAACGCAGCTTACCTGTGGGAGGCCCCTATATATCGTCCCACGCGCAGTTTCGCAGCGCAGCGAGAATGTTTGAGCATGGGATGATATATAGGGGCCTCCCACAGGTAAGCGGACAGTCCAATGCTAGCGGATATGCGCGGGTTTTCCGCCCCAGTAGAAGCGGCAGAAGGCTCGTTTGCGCTTTTGGGGTTTGCCTACGAGCTCCATGGTTGCGATGGCTATATCTTCGGCTGCGTGGGGGCGGCGTAGTACTTCGCCGTTGATGAGTAGGGCTTTGAGTGATTCGGGATGATCGTGCAGATGGCGCAGGGTTACGATGAGTTCTCGTGCGGTGGTGACATGCATGCTGGCGCCCATTCCGGTGAGCATGGTGGTGTTGGCCTTTTCTTGACCATATGATTTGCCCAGCAGGATCATCGGCAGATGCGCGCATAGGCATTCGGTGACGGTGAGTCCGCCCGATTTGAGGATTGCCAGGTCGCAGCCGTGCATGAGGGCTGCCATATCGTCCACGTAGTCCAGAACCGTGACGTTTTCGAGCTTCATGGCGTCGAAGAGCGTCTTGAGGCGGGTGGCGTATTCCTCATCCTTGCCCGGCAAAAAGACAAAGTGCATGTCCTCGAAGCTGCGCAGGAAGGGGAGTGTGCGGTCCATCTCCGCGCGAAAGCGAACGTACGGTTGAGGCAAACTGGCACCGGCCATCACCAACACAACGGTCTTGTCAGCGGGGAGATTGAACTTCTCGAGTTCTTCCTCGCGATTGTAGTCCGTATCAAACCCGGCGCGAATGGGGATGCCTGTAATGCGGATTTTGGTCTCGGGAACTTTACGGGGGCGAAGTGTCTCGGCCATAAATTCGTTGGCTACGCAGAACAGGTCGGTGTCCTTGTGGGGCCAAAAGCCTTCGACTTCATAGTCTGTTGGTACGCAGATGACCGGATAATCGATACCCGTGATGACGCGGGCACCCACAGCGACGTTGGCCGCCGTGATGTGTGTCGCGACCACGGCTATGGGCCTGCGGGTGCGGACATATTCGTTGAAGGCAGGGAACATAATACGTGACCATGCCGTGCCTCCGCCCCAGAGCAGATGTCCCGTAAACGTGTATCGCCAGGTTAGGTCATATATGGGACGCGTGGCGCCGGTAAACGAAGCTGCTGTTTTATTACCATCGAACCTAATGCGTCCAAAATCGAGGATATCCAGGACTTCGATCTCAACATCCTCAGGGATTCCCTTGGTGCCGCGGATAAGGTCCAATGCTTGTGCAATCGCGTTGGCGGCGGCTTTGTGGCCCGATCCAACCGATGCGTGCACAATGGTTACTAGGGGTTTTTGTGCAGGTGAAACGGTCATTTGCTCCGGTTGGGGAGTGGCTTGCATGGGCAGGGGAGCGCTATTGCTCGTCTGCGTTTGATCCATCGATAACTCCCCTTCAGATTTGTTACGCGATTTATCATTGTAGTGCATGAGTGTCATGTTCACGTAAATTTGGGTATGAGCGCAAAGAACGCCAATCTTTCGACAGGAGGTCTCTTCATGACTACCCATCAGCCGATCGATGTTGCTATTATCGGTGGCGGCCCCGCGGGCTATGCTGCCGCCATTTACGCTGCGCGCTCCAATCTAACGACGACCGTGATTGAACAGGGCATGTCGGGAGGACAGATCGCCACAACCAATGAGGTCGAGAACTATCCGGGCATTCCGCTCTTGAGTGGCGCCGAACTTGGCGAGCGTTTTCAGCAGCATGCAGAGGGCCTGGGAGCACAGGTTACATGGAGCATGGTTACGGGTATCGATTACGATGCCGATACAGCGCTGTTTACGGTGCATCACGATTTGGGCGATACGTTGGCCTCGAGCGTTATCGCTTGCATGGGTGCCACGCCGCGATCTGCTGGTTTTGTTGGCGAGGATACGTATCGCGGTCGCGGCGTTTCGTATTGCGCGACGTGCGACGGCATGTTCTTTCGCGGCAAGCAGGTCTTTGTCATCGGCGGCGGCAATGCCGCCTGCGAGGAAGCTCTGTTCTTGTCAGAAATCGCCAGCAGCGTGACCATCGTGCTGCGTCGCGATCAGTTTCGTGCGCCTGATGGTGTTGTTCAGAAGGTGCTCGAAAAGGACAATATTACAGTTAGGTACCAAACTAGTATTGTGGAGCTCTCGGGCGAAGCCATGCCAACGACGATCACCTTTAAGGACAATGCATCCGGTGAGACTCATATCGAGTCATTTGAGCCCGGCTCGTTTGGCATCTTTGTCTTTACCGGAACGCAACCCCATACCGAACTTGTCGAGCATCTAGTTGATTTGGCGCCGGACGGCGGTATTGTTACTGATGATTCCATGGCGACCCGCACGCTAGGTCTATTTGCCGCTGGCGATATCCGTTCCAAGCGCTTACGCCAGGTTGTGACCGCCGTTTCTGACGGAGCCATAGCAGCAACTAGCGCATACGCGTTTCTCCGCGGATAAGTACGATAATATATCTTATGTAAGGTTGCTATCTTTAAACAAAGTGGTTGGACGGTGCATCAATGTGCTGTCCAACCACTTTTACTTGTCGGCTATGTGGTATGCAAAACTGGATAATCTAGAATACAATATAGAAATGAACGGAGGACCTTTATGAACCACGTTAAACACGTTATTCCGATGTCTGATTCGTCGGTCAGCATTAAGCCTGAGGATATTCAGCCCACTGTGCTGCCCGATGCATTTATTGAGTCCGATATCGTTCGCAAACTCAATACGTTGAGTCTGCCGCGCTATAATCAGTTGCCCAATGTGACGCTCTACCGCGACCAGGTCATTGAGTATGTTGCACTGTGGATGGAGCCACTGTCCATTTGCGTTGAGCAGCCCGTCATTACGCCATCGATGATCAATAACTACGTGAAGGTCGGCCTGGTGCCTGCTCCGGTCAAAAAGCAATATGGCCGCGAGCAGATTGCCCGCCTGATTGCTATCTGCATCTTTAAGCAGGTGCTACCTATTGCTGCTGTGCAGGCACTCTTTAACATTCAGCGTTTGAGCTACGATGCCCCTACGGCCTTTGATTATGTGGTCGATCAGCTCGAGGCATCGATTCGTTCGGCGTTTTCCGTCGAGCAGACGCCGGTTCCCGATACGGCGCATCAGGTAACGCGTGAGTCGCTGCTTGTGCGCAGCGCGGTTTCATCCTTTGTTTCGAAGGCTTACTTGATGAGCTATCTCAAGTTCAACGGGTTTAATAGCTAGCCGACGTATACAACGGGCGGGACAAAGAGCCATCTGTCGCTTTGTCCCGCCCGTTTTTTTGCTTGGTTGGACTTTATTTGCCTGAAGCTACGCCCATGCCGTAGCCGATAATGAGCCCATGCATTTCGGCGTAATAGGAATCCAGGCCGTTGCAGGGCATGATGATGGTCTTGGAACCGGGCCAATGCTCGACTATGCGGTCAGCAAGCGCCTGGGCTCCAGCTTCGTTCTCAACATGATCGATAACGACCTCGCCGCCCGTAAAACCCTCGGCTTCCATGGTGTCGATGATCTTGTTGAGCATCTTCTTTTCGCCACGAGTGTGTCCGACGAGTTCGATTTTACCTGCCTCACTCGCCGTGCCCAAAATGCGGATATTGAGCTTGTTGGCAATGACGCCGGCTGCCTTAGGGATACGTCCGGCTTTGGCGAGGTTTTCGTAATTGCACAAACTGAAGAGGATTTTGCTGTTCTGTTCAAGGCTATCGAAGTATGCGCAAGCATCCTCGAATGAGACATTCGGATTGCTTGCAAGATAGCGGTCGAACAGCAGGAAAATGAGGTCCATTTTACCGCCAGCTGCGCGTGAATTGACTAGATGAATCTGTCGGTCCGGTTCCTCGGCAAGAACCATATCGCGAGCCGTGGCTGCCGCGTTGTAGCTGCCCGACACGCCCTCAGAGATTGGCATGCAGATGGTCTTGTCTGCCAATTTGAAGAGCTCGGCCCACTCCCCTACGCTGGGACAAGCGCTTGAAGAAGCGTTCGTCTCCGCCTGAACAGCGCAGTTGAGCTCATGAACATCGAGCGAAAGGTCATCGACGAATTCACGCTCCCCCACTCGAATTTTGAGGGGCGCAAATGCAAAGGTGGTATGGGGTGCGGTCGGTTGCCAATCGCGGAGGTTGCAGCTTGAATCTGAGATAAGTGCCCAGCTCATAGAGGGTCCTTTCTAATTGCTCCCATACAATTATAGCCTTCTTGCTGACCGATTGGGCCGCTATCTAGTATTCAAAACTAGATAGCGGCCTGCACGAAAGGCAAAAGAATGGACCCCATGACTCAAAGCCACGAGGTCCACATTCACACGCCGTGTAAGATGACTTAGTAACGCACGAAGATATAGTTATTGTTCATGCCGGCGGCAACGGAGCTGATGATAACACCCGTGTTGTAGTCGGAAGCATGAATCATCTGACCACCACCGATGTAAATGCCGGTGTGGTACGAGTTGACCACAACGTCACCGGGCTGCGGATCGGACACACGCGTCCAGCCCATAAAGGTACCCGTGGTGCCCAGGCGGCAATAGCGACCAGTGAGGCAATAACTAACAAAACCAGAGCAGTCGAAGCTGTTCGGGCCAATTCCGCCCCAGGAATAAGCGCAACCAAGCTTGCTGTATGCACGCGAGACAACAGAACCGCCATCGACTGACTGGCTCGGAGCAGAAGGCGTCGGAGCCGGGGCAGGCGTAGAGGGCTGCGGCGTCGGAGCAGGTGCCGGCGTAGGAGCCGGAGTGTTGCCGCCCTGGTTGTTATTATTGCTGGTCTGGCCACCGTTGTTGGTGTTCTCGGTCGTACCGGCAGTCTCGTTGCTCACCGTGGCCTTCTCGGCGGTGCTGGCGTTGATGCCGGCCTGCAGCGCGGCGTTGGCCTCGGCCTCGGAGGCAAGCTCGGCCTGCAGCTGCGAATCCAGGGAGTTTACGACGTTCTGGGCTTCAGCCTGCTGGGCGTTAAGCTCGTCGACCTTCTTTTGCGTGGCGGCGACGTTCTTTTCCTGCTCGGACTGCTTATTGGTGAGCTGCTGCTTAAGCTCCTTGACCTCTTGAATGGTCTGAGCTTGCTTATCGGAAACTTTGCCGTAGTAGAACAGACGGTTGAGCATATCGCTCAGGTCATCGACACCCGTCAGAACCTGAAGCAAGCTCAGGCCGCCGGTCTTATACTCGCCGGCGACATAGGTCGAGAGCTTAGCCTGACCATCGGCGATCTCCTGCTGCTTTTGCGTGATCTCGCCGGCAGTCTGATCGAGCGCCTGTGTCTGCGTGGCGAGCTCATCGTAAATCTGCTGAGTTTGGGTACCGATCTGCTCGAGCTTCGTACGAGCGCAGGCAAGGTCGGATGCGGTATCGGCGTAGGCAGGAGCCGCGAGGCCCAAGCCCAAAACACAAGCGAGGGTTGCCGTAGCAGCGCAGCGTGCCATGTTTTTGTGCGTGTTTGCTGTGCGCATGTAGCTTCCTTTCCAGTAACTAAGGGTAACGGCTAGTCCACCGTCACCAGGCTAAAGAGCTCCACATCGTCATTAGACGGTGTGAGCTTCTCGCGCGGGTTGAGAAACGCAAGCTCAAGGATACAACCGTAACCGACAAGCTTTGCGCCCATATCTCGCACCAGTTTACCTGTTGCCTCGACGGTTCCGCCCGTCGCGACCAAGTCGTCCAGAATCAACACGGTATCTTTAGAGCTGATAGCGTCGGCATGGATTTCAATTGAATCGGTGCCGTACTCGAGCTCGTAGCTCTGACTTACGGTCTCGCGCGGTAGCTTGCCAGGTTTACGTGCGGGAACAAAGCCGGCGCCAAGGGCTACAGCCACCGGTACGCCAACCATAAAGCCGCGAGCCTCGGGACCCACGACCTTGGTGATTCCCATGCCGGCAAAGTGCTCGGCGAGGGCATCGGTCATGGCTTTGAGCGCCTCGGGATTGCCAAAGAGCGGCGTGATGTCTTTAAAGATGACTCCGGGCTCGGGATAGTCGGGGATGTCGACGATTTGAGATTCGAAGTCGTACATTGCATGACCTTTCAATGGGTTGCCGAAATTTCAGCAGCGTTTATTTGCCCGCGGTGGCGGCGCCGGATTGCGAAGGGGCGACGACTTTGAGCGGCTTTACGAGAGAATCCTCGTGCGAAACCGGCGCGGCTGGCTCTTCGTTTTTGGCCTTGGTGGACTCGGAACGCGTGATTTCCTCATCGAGTGCATCGATGTCGGCGTCCTCGACCACGGCGTTGAGCGACTCAAAAACGCGGTTCTTGAGCAGCGCAGTGTGCACGCCCTCCGTCAGGTCGTGAAGCTTCTTAAACGCACGCTCGAGCTTGGCGTCGCGCTCGTCATCGGAGGTATCCATTCCGAGCATGCTCACGAGCACCTGCTCAAACATCGAGGACTCGCGGTTAGCGGAAGACACGTACTGACGCAGGTTGCGTGGCTCGATATGGAAGCGCGACAGCTCGGAGCAGTAACGGATGATCGGAAAATCGCGACCATCGACGAGCTCGCGGTTCTGCGGGCTTTTGATGATGCGAATGAGGTCGTTTTCGGCGAGCGAGCGGATAAACGAAATCTCGACGCCCAGCATATCGGGAATGGTCTCGATGGGATGCAGCTTTTGCTTAGTCTCCTTGGGCTCCGTCTTGAGCGGAACATCGGACAGCAAGCCCACCTCGTAGGCGAGCGTTGACAGGTCCGTGGCGTTTTCCAAGCGCTGCTTAATCACGTTGAGCGGCATGTAGCGGGTCTTCTGCAAGTGCAGGATGACCTCCAGGCGATCAACGTCCTCTTTGGAGTACTGACGGTATCCCTTAGGCGTACGATGAGGGGTAATGAGCCCCTCATCCTCTAGAAATCTAATTTTTGAGTTCGAAAGATCGGGGTATGCGCCTCGAAGTAGGTTGACGACTTGGCCGATACTCAGATAGTTGCGTTCGGCCATGCCCTACTCACCGGTTTCGATGCGCTCCGGCGTGCTCTCGTGGTAGATGAGCGTAAACGTACCGATCTGGACGGAAGAACCGTCGTGCAGCGGGGCTGCATTGACGATGGCACCGTCGACCCAGGTGCCATTGAGCGAGCCCAAGTCCTCGATGCGAGCGCCGAGGCCCTCGCGAATAATGCGCGCGTGGCTGCGCGAAACGGTCATGTCATTGAGGAAGATGCCGTTTGCAGGATCGCGGCCGATGGTGGTCACGTCGTCCTCGAGCTCAAAAGCGGCACCAGTCTGCGGACCCTTGACGATGGACAGAACGGGGGCGGTGATGCGCACGTTGGCCATGAGGTCGGGAACGGTGACGTCGCTTGAAGGCACGCGGAATACGCAGGTAGCGTCAGCAGTCTTATCATTCTGAGGCATATTGTTAACCATGTTGTCCATGACAACCCCTAACTTATCGCGGACGTGCCGCAAATAATGAACCGTACGTAATCATACCCCAACGAATCAGTCTTCGATTTCAGGGTTCAGAAAGTCGATGTCCTCGTCTTCGGGATGCATGAGAGCCTGTTTAATGGCCGCTCCGCCCTTAATGGAGTAGATGACAGCCGTGAGCATGGAGAAGATCACGCCGCCGTACACAAAGAAGATGCCGAGGGGCACCGAGCTTCCGTTGAGGCCTGGGAAGGCCGTAAGGGCTGAAGGCAAAAGATGCAGGCCGTCAATAACGGGGAACCCGAGTAGCATGAGCGAGAAGCCGGTCATGAGCAGCGCTGTGGCAATCTTTCCGGGGAAGACGACATCGATGGGGCGACGGTGATAATGGCGCACGATAAGCGTGCCGATGCCCAAATAGATGTCGCGGCCAATAATGAGCACGCAGACCCAGATGGGCAGCTCTCCGCGAACCACCAGTCCCAGCACGCCGGTGAACAGCAGCGCACGGTCACAAATGGGATCCATGACCTTGCCGAGCCACGAGACCGTCTTAGTCATGCGGGCGATCTGACCGTCCATCCAGTCGGTGGAGGCGGCAACGGCGTAGATAACAATGGCGATGACGCGGTTGTTATCCGTCACAAACAGGTACAGAAATACCAGGGTGAGGATCAGGCGCGTAAAGGTGATGAAATTGGAGATCGTAAAGATCTTATTCGACGGGTAATCGGAAGTGCCGATAAGCTCCTTTTTGATCTTCTTTTTGATGCCCACAGGACTCCCCCGCTGGTTAACGACAAAACTTTCGATACTATACCCGTTCCGGCGATGTCTATCCAGCGCAGCCATAGAGAGTCCAGACATGTGGAGGGCGCCTCTGGGCTGCGCTGGATTCTGCATTTGTGTACATCAGCCTCCAAAAGCGACATTTTTCGGCTTCTTTGGTGGCTGGTTTACACGTTTTGATTCGGTGATTACATCGATCGGGAAAGTTGTTGCTTTAGCAAATGCGTGCGGGTCGAGATTGGCTGGCACCAAAAGAGCCCATCGGCCGTTACGGCTTCGTTAGAAACGCGCCCCACCATGGATGGTGAAGCCGAAAGGTAAGACGCGCGGGCACGGTGAATCGGCCCGCGCGCCCGGAAGAGAAAGGATAAACCCATGGGTTACATGCTCGAGACGCGCGGGCTCACCAAGCGCTTCGGCCGCGGCGACCAGGCGCAGGACGCCGTGGCCGACGTGAGCCTTCATATCCGCGAGGGCGAGGTGTACGGGCTGCTCGGTCCCAACGGCGCCGGCAAGTCGACAACGCTCAAGATGATCTGCGGGATGCTGCGGCCGACGGCCGGGGAGATCCTCTTTGCCGGGCACGCCTGGCGCCGCGAGGACCTCTACGCAATCGGCAGCCTCATCGAGGACGCGCCGCTCTACCCCAACCTCACCGCGCGCGAGAACCTGCGCGTGCGCACCACGTTGCTGGGCCTTCCCGAGAGCCGCATAGATGAGGTGCTCGCCGCCGTGGAC
>JBKTBE010000057.1:0-14224 GCA_046883645.1 Collinsella sp.
AACTTACCGTAGTCCATGACCTTGCAGACCGGCGGCTCCGCGTTGGGAGCGATCTCGACCAGGTCGAGACCCTGATCGTCGGCGACGCGCTGGGCATCGCGGATGGCGAACAGGCCGAGCTGAGAGCCATCGACGCCAATCAAACGGCACGAAGATGCAGTAATCTCGTCGTTGATGCGGGTGTCATCAGACTTAGCTATTTTCCCTACCTCCATTCATAAAAAAATAACCCGGCGCTTCTCAGCAACCAGGTCGTACACATAGACATCCTCGATTTGAGGAAGAGAATCTAATTTGTATGACCAGTCAGCTGCTCATTGGCGCCAAAAGGTGGGAACCCTCGGGTTCCTCTTTAGGGCATTGCGGGAACAACGCCTTGCGAATAATAACACGTACAGCGCGTTATCACATTACGTACACGAAAAAGGGGCCTTGACCCCCTTGAACGCTCACTTGCATGTATGGTGCCCGAGGCGAGACTCGAACTCGCACGTTGTTGCCAACGGTGGATTTTGAGTCCACTGCGTCTGCCAATTCCGCCACTCGGGCACGCAATGCGTGAGTTAGTTTATCACAGCTTTCTACCGATTAGTCCGAAAATGGAACTTCGAGCATTTCGATGAGTTCGACCGTGCGTAGCATCTCGCGCTGACGGCATCCGCGACCGTCGACCGAAGCCTCACCCATCTGGTTATCGTAAGGGTCCTCGCGCATGCCGTCGAAAGAGGGCTCAAACTCTGCCTGGAATCGATTGTTGGCCACCATACGCCATGGGTCGAGATTGCCAAAGTAGTGACGGCGGCGCCACTCCTCCCCCATCCTGTGAGCAGAAGATCCAAATGACACGTCGGCGTTGAGCCAACCGGTCTGCGGCGTATAGAACTCTGCCCAGTCGTGCGACCCCACCGAATCGGGCGCAACGTACAGGCCGCTCTGCCAACGGGCAGGCACGCCCGCGATACGGCACATGGTGATAAACGTGAGCGCCATAACGCCGCAATCGCCGCGGAGCGAATGCGCGCAGTCATCGGCAATAGATCCCAAAAGCAAGTACGGAGGCTGATAGCGATAGTCGATATGCTGCGTCAGATAATCATAGATAGCACGAGCGCGATCGAGCGGATCCTCGAGTCCGTCAACAACACCGGCCGTCAGCTGCTGCAGATACGGCGTGAATGCAATGTGCGGACGGTCCTCGGAAATATCCTCGGGCAGAGGCGCGTCCATACGCGGATGAACCGGAAGTGTGCCACCGTAGACATCACAATAAGCAGCATCGATGTGATAACGATAAGTCACCGAGAATGAGCGCTCACTCGAAGAAGACCACGAGGCGGTACGCGCCGAAGCGTTCGCGGGAGCAACAGCACCCTCCGGCGTCATGTCGAGAATCTCGACCCGAGACTGCTGACGGCAGGCAGCCGCGACGGGAAGCCAAGCGCAAACGGTCTCTCCCTCCAGAGCGCCGGGGACAGACACGGACGCTTTAAGCGTAATGACGCGAGCCAATCCGTTTTGTGACTCCATCTCCTTGAGCATCTCGTCGCGCAGTGCTATTCCGTCCGTAGAATCGGGACGCATGCCGGGGACCTCTTTGGGATATACGCGAAGCGAATCGAGGAAGTTGTCGAGAACGAACAGCTCGCCATCGATAAAGCGCCAGTCAATACGCTTACGGTCAATCAGATCGTCAAACTGCTCCTCGGTAAACTCAGGCCACTCCTCGCGAATCATCGCAATAGCTCGATCGCGCGACACCGAAAAATGAAGCGGCGTCTCAAGCATGCGATACCGCTCGGCACGAACGCAGGCAGCAAGCGAGGGATCGGGATCTTGGGCAAGTAGGCGGTCGCAAGCCTCAATAGCCTGCGAAAGATACCCCGCGTCCTTTAAACGCAGAATCTCGGGTGGCAAGCCAACATCTAGAAAACGGAAGTCATCATTGCAAACATCAACAGAGCAACCAACAGGACCCTCGTCAATAACCTTCCCATCCGAAGGCAGCACATTAATAACAGCCATACCAAACTCCAAGTCATTAGAACTCTTGAAGTCCATTGTAGCGAGATAAAAAGAAAGCCCCAATAAAGGAACCCTCAACACCGATAAACGGTACCCATAAAAAATGAATTCAGCCCAGTAACCCTGTGGCGAGTTAACGAAGGAGGCCCCGTTCACCCGAAGCTTTTCCCATTGCGCGACTTCTGGCAAAGCCAGGTGAGCGCAAGGGAAAAGCGTAGGGTGAACGGGGCCTCCGACGGGAAAGTTAAACCGCTACTTACGCCTTGTTGACGGAGCCGAACTCCTCCATGAGCTCCTTGGTGCGGGCAACGATGTTGTCGCGACCAGGCTTGAGGAGCTTGCGGGGGTCAAAGCCCTTGCCCTGCTGATCCTTGCCAGCCTCGATATACTCGCGAACGCCCTTGGCGAAGACGAGCTGCAGATCGGTGTTGACGTTGATCTTGGAGATACCCAGGGAGATGGCCTTCTTGATCTGATCCTCGGGGATGCCGGTACCACCGTGCAGAACGAGGGGCAGGTCGCCGGTCTGAGCCTTGATCTCGCCCAGACGCTCGAAGGAAAGGCCAGCCCAGTCGGCGGGATACACGCCGTGGATGTTGCCGATACCGCAGGCGAGGAAGTCGACGCCCAGGTCAGCAATCTGCTTGCACTCAGCGGGGTCAGCGAGCTCGCCGTTGGAGGTCACGCCGTCCTCGGTGCCGCCGATGCCGCCGACCTCGGCCTCGATGGACATGCCCTTGGAGTGGGCAAGCTCAACGAGCTCCTTGGTGCGGTCGAGGTTAAGCTGGAAGGTCTCCTCGTGAGAGCCGTCATACATGATGGACGTGAAGCCGGCCTCGATGCACTTGAAGCAGTCCTCGTAAGAACCGTGATCGAGGTGAAGGGCGACGGGGACGGTAACGCCCGTGGCCTCGACGGCAGCCTTGACCATGTCGGCGCAGACCTTGAAACCGCCCATCCACTTAGCGGCACCAGCGGTGCACTGAAGGATCAGCGGAGACTTGGCCTCCTCGGCGGCCTGGAGAATAGCCAGGGTCCACTCGAGGTTGTTGGTGTTGAAGGCACCGAGAGCGTACTTGCCGGCCTCGGCCTTCTTGAGCATGTCTGCTGCGTTGACGAGCATAAAAGAAACCTCCTGTAAGGTTGCTCCGATAACGCCTGAGATTTTACCACGACATACCCGAGCATAAACGTTCGTTTGTTCACGAATACCATCCGATTGGACAAATTTTGACCGTTTGCCCCACAGAATCGACCCACTGGGGAAAATAGCTTGACGATTGAGCGGTCTTCGTGGTTCGAAAGACGGCTTCGAGCCTACATCTGCATAAACGGGTTCTGCATAAGTTCGCGCGCCATCGTGGTCGAATCGCCATGGCCCGTCAAGCAAACGGTATCGGGCGGAAGCGTCTTGGCAAGTTTGGAGAGCGAGCGCATAATCGCCGCCTCGTCACCGCCGGAAAGATCGGTACGACCGTGACTGCCCGGGAAAAGCGTGTCGCCCACAAAGGCGATGTTCCCCTGCTCGGTCGCGGCGAACAGGACGATGCCGCCCGGCGTATGCCCCGGCGTCTCGATCACCTGCAGACAGACGTCGCCCACCTCGATTGTATCGCCCTCGGCAAGCAAGCGCGTCGGCTCACCCGGATCGGGCGTCTCGATACCCCACATGGCGCGCTGCTCCTCGATATTTGCGCGAGGTACCGTCACGTCCTTAGCGCACAACTCATATAGTGCGCTGTCGCCAACGACAGCTCGAACCCCGGCAACCCCGCCAACATGGTCGGCATGACCGTGCGTGCAGACAGAGCCGAGTACGCGCACCTCGGGATGCGCGGTGCGGATATGCTCCACAA
The DNA here is from genome assembly GCA_046883645.1 of Collinsella sp. Classification (GTDB taxonomy): domain Bacteria; phylum Actinomycetota; class Coriobacteriia; order Coriobacteriales; family Coriobacteriaceae; genus Collinsella. Next base: position 3,879 of record JBKTBE010000057.1, read on the forward strand.
GACGCTCGCCCTCCCACGCCGGATCGACGATTAAGCACTCGTCATTCGAAATCACGGCGTAGCTGTTGGTCTGAATCGGGCCGTTGACGAGTGTCTCAATCGAAGCCGCACCTCGGGGTGTCAGGTCCAAAGTCATATCGCCCATGCGCATACCCTCCTTCTAAAATACGTTCGAGGCACCAAACGATGCCTCGAACGTAACCAATATCTATGATGCTGAGAGGCTCTCGCACCTACACACGGCGTTTGAGCTGAGCTCCGCCTTCGCCGGGCATAAGACGGCGAGCGTCGTAGACCGAATCGACACTGCTGATGGAAGCCAGCAGCGGATCCAGACCGCTCGCGTCCGAGATCTCGACCATGAAGCGCAGGGTTGCAATACCCTCGCGGTTGGTCGATGTGGCGGCAGAAAGGATATTGCCGCCCGCATCGCCAATGGCAATGGTGACATCCTTGAGCAGGCCCATGCGGTCCAGGCACTCGACCACGATCTCGACCTGGAAGAGGGTGTCGGCAGCGCCGTCCCACTCCACATCGATCATGCGCTCGGGATGTTCCATAAGACCCTTGACGTTGGGGCAGTTGGCGCGATGCACCGAAACGCCACGACCGCGCGTGATGAAGCCGACGATGTCGTCACCCGTCACGGGGTTGCAGCAATGAGCCAGACGGACCAGCAGGCCGCTGTTGCTCTCGCCCTTGACGATAATGCCGTTACTGGCGCTCTTGCCGCGCTTTTGCGGCTTGCGGTTGGAGCCGCGAGCGGGCTGCTTCACGACCTCGGCGATAGCCTCGGCCTTGGTGAGCTGTTCCTCGGGCTTGGGGTCCAAGATTTGCTCGACCTTATTGCCCACAGCGCGCGGGGCAACCTTGCCGGCGCCGACGGCGGCAAACAGGTCCTCGAGCTGCTTGAAGTTAAACTGCTCCGCCACGGCGTTGAGTGCACGCGTCGAACGCGGCGTAGAAATGCCATAGCCACGCTTACGCAGGTCCTTGGCCAGCATATCGCGGCCGGCGGCAGCGTCGTCGTCCTTGGTCGCAGCGGCAAAATAGCGGCGGATCTTTGACTTGGCGGAAGGTGTCTTAACGATCTTGAGCCAATCGCGCGACGGCTTGGAACTCTTGTTAGTCAGGATTTCAACGCGGTCGCCCGTCTTGATCTCGTGCGTGAGCGGAGCCACCGCACCGTTGATTTTGGCGCCGACGCAATGGTTTCCCACCTCGGTATGAACGGCATAGGCAAAGTCGAGCGGCGTGGAGCCAGCACGAAGCGCCATGACCTCGCCTTTGGGCGTGAAGACAAAGATCTCCTGATCGAACAGATCGACCTTCAGCGAGTGCAGGTATTCCTTGGCATCGGTAATCTCGTCGGAAGCCGCCCAATCGAGCGAATGCTTGAGCCAGTTGATCTGGTCGTCCAAACGTTGAGCGTCATTGGTCTTGGAAGCAGACGATCCGCCCGACTTCTTATATAGCCAGTGGGCGGCAATGCCGTACTCGGCCTGCTCATGCATCTCGTAGGTTCGAATCTGAATCTCGAGCGGACGAGCCGTAGGGCCGATGACCGTCGTGTGGAGCGACTGGTAGTTATTGACCTTGGGCATGGCGATATAGTCTTTAAAGCGACCAGGCATGGGGTGCCACAGCGTATGCACCGCACCGAGCGTGGAGTAGCAATCGCGCACCGAATGGGTAATTACGCGCAGCGCCACCAGGTCGTAGATCTCGGAGAACTCCTTGCCCTTGCGCTTCATCTTTTGGTAGATGGACCAATAGTGCTTGGAGCGGCCGTTGATCTGGAAGTCCTCCAGACCAATGCGGTTGAGCTCATCGGTAAGCGTCTTGATGGTCTCGGCAAGGTAGCGCTCGCGGACCTCGCGCGACTCAGCCACCATGCGCGCGATGCGCTGGTAGGCATCGGGCTCCAGGTAGAAGAAGGACAGGTCCTCGAGCTCCCACTTAATAGAGCTCATGCCCAGGCGGTCGGCCAAGGGCGCGTACACGTCCATGGTCTCGCGAGCCTTAAACAGGCGACGATCCTCGCGCAGGGCTGCCAGCGTTCGCATGTTGTGCAGACGGTCGGCAAGTTTAACGATGATGACGCGAATGTCCTTGGACATGGCGAGGAACATCTTGCGCAGCGTGAGCGCCTGCTTCTCGTCCATGCTGTCGACTTCGATGTTGGTGAGCTTGGTCACGCCATCGACGAGCTCGGCCACCGTATCGCCAAACAGGCCGGAAACATCGGCAAGAGAAGTCTCGGTATCCTCGACGGTATCGTGCAGCAGCGCGGCGCACACCACATCGCAGTCCATCTTGAGATCGGCCAAAATGATGGCAACCTCGACGGGATGGTTAATGTACATCTCGCCCGAGCGGCGCTTTTGGTTGCAGTGCTTCTCGGCGGCAAAGCAGTAGGCCTGCTCAACCTTAGAAAAGTCGTCCTCATTCATATATTTGAGGCACAGGCGCTCCAGCTTGTCGTAGCTGTCCGCCATAATCTCGGGCGGCAGCTCATCGGCATGCTTATAGTGCTCCATCTCCGAAAACGGCTGGAGGGTGGAATCATGGGCGGTACGGGCTGCGGCATCCATCGAGGTCCCCTTCCCCTAGGCCCGCGGTACGATCGGGCGGTTAACTTTGGCTAGCATATCAGAAGCGCACGAATCGAGCGCCCAGCTCCGGAAAGCCGAAAACTCCATGCGCGAGCGCAAGCCCTCCAAATAGCGAATTGACCTGCTCAATTGCACGCGGCCGGGGTTTTCGGCCATCGCGATACGACGAGTGTCGTCAAACCCCGAAACGCGACAAAAACCAAGCTCTTCGAAGATTCCCAGGCCGCTTTCCACCGAGCGCTCGTCGACCGGCGTGCGAGCATCGACGGCAAGGCACATCTGCGCGATGTCGATATCGCTCGCGCTAAAGGAATCGTCCCCGGTTTTGCCGCGGTTGGAGCGCCACATGGTCTGCAGCGCGCGATAGAGCGTGACGAGCTCGTCGCGCTCGGGCGCATAGCAGTCGAGCAGGCGCTCGTTAATGCGGGCGTCGCGCGACGAATAGAGCAGATGGATTACGGCGGGCTGGCCGTCGCGGCCGGCACGTCCGCTCATCTGGTTGAACTCGATGGCGCCAAACGGCATGTGGTAGAGCACGACATGGCGGATATCGGGCAGGTTGACACCCTCGCCAAAGGCGGAGGTCGAAACGATGCAGCTGAGGCTGCCGTCTCGAAACGCTTCTTCTACGCGATGGCGGTCGGTGCGCGTAAGGCCAGCGTTATAGAACGCGATACGGGTCGCACAGTCGGGAACGCGTTTGCGTAGTGTCTTGGCAAGCGCCACGGACTGATCACGCGAATTGACGTAAATGACGGTCTTCTCCCCCGTCGCCACGATCGACACTAAACGGTTCTCGCGGCTCGCAAGGTCGCGGTCGTCCTCGAGCTGCAGGTTCTCGCGCACCGTCTCGTCGACCACCGTGCGAGTGATCGGCAACATGCGGGCAAGCTCGGCCACGACCGGAGCCGTCGCGGTGGCCGTCGCAGCCATAACGACCGGGTCGCCCAGGGCTTTGAGGATATCGGGCATGTCGAGATAGGCGCTGCGGTCGCCGCCCTTGGCAAGGCCGGCGTGGTGCGCCTCATCGATAACGACAAAGCCGATGCGGCCCGAACGCGCGAAGCGGTCACGATGGATAGACAGGAACTCGGGCGTCGTGAGCACGATACCGGTGCGGCCCGAAGCCAGGCCGGCGAACACGTCATCGCGCGCCGCCTCCACGGTCTCGCCGGTCAACACGCCGACGCCAATGCCGAGCGCGGCCATCGTCGACGAGAGGTGATAGGCCTGGTCGGCAACGAGCGCGCGCAGCGGATAGACAAAGATGCTCGCACGCCCGCGAAGAACCGCCTCGCGCGCGGCATGCACATGGAAGATGAGCGACTTGCCGCGTCCCGTTCCCATAACGGCCAGAACACTTTGGTGATCGGCCAGGGCATCGAGCGCCTCGACCTGCGCGCGGTGCGGCTGGTTCGAGCCTATAAAGCTATGGATAAGCGAGCGCGTGAGCTCGGTATAGGAAAGCTGGGCGAGCGTCTCGCGCTTGCGCGACTCCAGGCGCAGGCCGGAATCCGCCGGCTGCACGCCACGACGAAGCTCGCATGCCGGATCGTCGACGCTGGGCAGCATGGTATCGCGGACCAGAACATCCTTGATCATGAGCTTGGGCTTCACACGCCCCTGCCAATGCTCGGCAACGGCCTCGAACACCAAGTCGACAGCGCTATCGCAGTTGATGAGCTTATCGATTTGCGGCACGCGGAACATAATGGCCGGCACACTCGCGGCGCCATCGGTCGCCACAAAGCGCATGTGCTCGCCGGTTTTGCCCACCACGGCGCGATCGCACATCGTCACGCCCTCGGCGGCCAGCAGCGGCACCTTGTTGCCCTGGCCAAACGGCTCAAGACGGGAAATCTGCTCTATAGTCTCGATATTCAGCTCGGAAAGGTCGACCGTGGCGGCAACCTCGTCGATGTCTTCAAAGTCCTCGGCGGGAATCTCCGATAGCACGGCGGAAAGGCGACGACGGAATTCATCGAGCTTGGATGCCTCGATGGTCACTCCCACCGCACCGGCATGTCCGCCGCGACGAATCAGCAGGTCGGAACAGCGCTCGACGGCGTCAAACAGGTTAACTTTGCCCACCGAGCGACCAGAGCCGCGCGCGATACCGTCCTCGATCGAGAACAGCAGCGCCGGCACGTGGTAGCGGTTGGTCAGACGGCTTGCCACGATGCCCTTGACGCCCTCGTGCCAGCCTTCGCCGCCCACGACGATCGCGCGTCCGCCGTCATAGGCCTCCTCGACCTTTGCCATGGCATCGCGCGTGAGCTCCGCCTCGATCTCACGGCGCTGGCGGTTGATTTCCTCGAGCTCAGCCGCCAGTGCGCTTGCTTCGATGGGATCGCGGGCAAGCAGCAGGTCGAGCGCCAGCTTGGGATCAGCCATGCGGCCGGCAGCATTCAGACGAGGGATGAGCGAAAACGACAGGCCGTCGGCCGTAATGGTAGAAAGGTCCGCCTTGGCGAGCGCGGCAAGCGCGATATAGCCGGGGCGAGCGGTTACGCGCATCTGCTGGATGCCCTCGGCAACCAGCGCGCGGTTCTCGGGCGTGAGCGGCATCATGTCGGACACGGTGCCCAGCGCCGCGACCTCGATTAGCGAACGCCAATACGACGGCTTGCCCAGGCGCTCACCCAGGACTTGCACCAGCTTGAGCGCCACACCAGCACCGGCAAGCTCACGCGAGGGGCCCTCGTCCTCGAGCTTGGGGTCAGTCAGGGGCACACCCTGCGGCACCTGGTCGGAGGGCTCGTGATGGTCCGTGACCACCAAATCGATCCCCAGGCTCTCCAGATAGGAAACCTCTTCCTTGGCGGCAATGCCGTTATCGACGGTCACGATCAGCTGGGGGCGAGCGAGCTCGTTAACGCGGTCGAGCGCCGCGCGCGAAAGACCGTAGCCCTCATCAAAGCGATGCGGAATAAACGGCGTAACATCGGCGCCAAACGTGCGCAGCGCCTCGGTCAACAGACAGGTCGACGTAATACCGTCAACGTCAAAATCGCCAAAGACTGCAATGTGCTCGTGGTTGCGAATAGCACGCTCGACGCGGTCGGCAACGACCGACATGCCCGGGATAATGAGTGGGTCGGCCCAGTCGCGATCGAGCGAAGGCGTCAAAAACAATTGGCCCTCTTTGATGGAGCCAATGCCGTGCGCGACCATAATGCGCGCCACCAGCCCGGGAATGCCCAGACCAGCCGAAAGCTCCTTTTCAAGCTCGGGGTTTTGCTGAGCGACCGCCCAGCGATGCGTCGTCTTAAGCGATGACATAGGCACCCACCCCTGATAGGGGCAGGTCGCCGCGATACCTCTCACGGTTCATAGCGATGAGTCCTCTGTGTATGCCCGCTTCGGCAGGCAGATCTGTTGAACGGATTTATTATACCGTGCAGCGCGGACGCAAAACGCCGCGGTGTGCCGCGGTTTCGGCAAACGATGGCGGTAATGCCCTCGAAATAATCGAGCGTTTCAGCCGCACGGACGCATACGAGCGTCTAGCATATCCATACAAACGAGTTCGCGGATAAAGGGAGTCACGGGACATATGAAGCAATGGGCTGGACTGGGAAAGTTCCTCGCGGGGCATATGCAGATCATCGTTCCGATTTGCGTGGCGCTCGGCGTGCTCTTTCCCCAGCAGATCGGCGTGCTCAAGCCCATTGTTCCCGCCCTCTTCGCCTTTATGACGTTTCAGGGCGCGCTCAGCAACACCTTTCACCAGGTAGCCGAGGTGTTCCACCGTCCGCTGCACCTGATTCTGGCGCTACTGGTCTCGGCAGTGCTTATTCCCATCGCGGCGTATGCCATAGGGTCACTCTTTTTTGGCTCCAACCCCAACCTTGTCTGCGGCATCGTGCTCGAGTACAGCGTGCCCGTGGCCGTCACCGCTTTTATGTGGATCAGCATGTTCGGCGGCAACGGCCAGCTCGCGCTCACCATCATCCTGACGTCCTCGGTTATCTCCACTGTGACGATTCCGCTCACGCTTAAGCTCTTGCTGGGTGCCACCGTCTCGATCGATGTGCCGAACATGATGCAGGACATGGCCTTTATGATCGCCATCCCCGCCGTGCTCGGCATCGTGATCAACGAGCTCACGCGTGGATGGGGACACGAGAAGCTCTCCCCCGCGCTCTCGCCCGCCTGCAAGTTCATGATGATGGGCGTCATCGCGTCCAACTCCACCGCTATGAGCGAGTACGTGCTACACATGAATGTTGAGCGCTTGGAAGTCGCGCTCTTTATCCTGGTGTTCGCCATCAGCGGCTTTATCACCGGCGTCCTGATCGCCCGTGCCCTGCACCTGCCGTATAGCGAGACGACCACCATGTGCTTTACCTGTGGCATGCGCAACATCTCTTCGGGTGCCGTCATCGCCACGCAGTATTTTCCCGGCGAAGTGGTATTCCCCGTCATGTGCGGCACGCTGTTTCAGCAGGTGTTGGCCTCAATTATCGGACACCTCTTTGAGCACCTGACCGGCGAGGAGCGCACAGCGCAGCGCAAGCGAGTCGAGGCCGGCCGCGACGCCATGGCACGCTAGTTCGTCCGCTTTGTTCGATCGCTCATTTTCTTACTCAGACGCCTTCGGATAAAGACGCGGTCGATGTGGGCTACGCCTCTAGCGGCACGATCTTGGTGCCATGGAGCTCGGAGACACCTAGCGCCGCCGTGACCGCGTCGCGATTTGCCGTAGTGATGCCGCCGCCGGGAAGGATGGTCAAACGATCGCCCGCATACTCGATTAAACGAGCCAGGTAATCGAAATTATCCTCGATCGACATACCGGCAGCGCCGCCATGCGTGAGGATGCGCGTAACGCCGCAGTCGGCAAGTGTATCAATCGCATCGAGCTGAGCCTCGTGCGAGAGCTGGTCAAATGCCATGTGGAAGGTGATGTCAAGGGACTCGCGCTTGCACTCCTCGGTCGCGCAGCCCGTAGCCATAACGAGGGCGCCGAGGGTGAGTTCGTCGAGCGCCCAGCCGCCGGCACAGGGCTTGCAGCAGCCAAAGACCAGGCCGTCAACGCCGGCGCTCACAGCAAGACCCAGGTCCATCTCCATCATGCGCAGCTCGTCCTGGTTGTAATGAAAGTCGCCACCACGCGGACGAATCATGCACATCACTCGCGCGTCATGCTCGTGAGCGTAGCTGACTGTAGCGCTGATAACGCCGGCGGAAGGCGTGGTGCCACCGACGGCGAGGTTGTCACACAGCTCAATGCGCCCCGCACCGGCATCGATGGCCGCCGGCACTCGCTCAAAGTTCTCGGCGCAAAATTCGTATAGCATAGATAGCCCCCAGGAGACATTTCGATTTCCACACGGCATTGTCGCACGTTAAATAGCAACCCGCACGATGGAACAAAACCTTGACAAGGAGTGTCCCAAAGTGCCGGCACATAAGGAACGTCCCCAGGTGCCACCTTGAGCGATGGGTACTCATTTAAGTACGTCCCCAATGAGTACCCGCAGGGGACAGACAGACCGGACTCCCTATACGACAACTGTTGACATCATATACTATGTGTCATATAGTAGGTGTTACACAGTATACTACGAAAGGAGGTGTGCGGATGGAGGCACAGATGAAGCGCGGCTTCCTCGAGGCCTGCGTGCTCGCGGCCGTCTCGGGCGAGGAATCCTACGGCTATCAGATCGTGAAGGACGTGCCCGCGAGTATGGGGCTCACGGAATCCACGCTCTATCCGTTGCTCAAGCGCCTGGAGAAGGCGGGCTGCATCACCGCGCGCTCCGCCGAGCACAACGGGCGGCTGCGGAGGTACTACCGCATCACGGACGCCGGGCGCGAGCGTATCGCCGAGTTCCTCGACGAATGGCCATCCGTGCAGGAGATCTACCGTTACGTGGAGGGGGCGCACCATGACGCGCGATGAGTTCTTGAACCGGCTGGGCGAGCTTCTGGCCTGCCTGCCGGCAGATCAGGTAAAGGAAACGCAGGAGTTCTACGCGGAGGCCATCGCCGACCGTATGGAGGACGGCATGACGGAGGCCGAGGCTGTGGCCGCCATGGGCACGCCCGGTGAGGTCGCCGAGGCAACGCTCGACGAACTGCCCGCCGTGCCGCGCGCGATCGCGAGGACCAAGCGCAAGAGCACGGCACTTCTATGGGCGCTTGCCATCGTGGGCTCTCCGGTATGGATTCCGCTGCTGCTCGCGTTCGTCGCCGTTGCCGCTGCAGTCTACATCTGTATTTGGGTTCTTGCGCTCTGCGTGTGGATCGTGGCCGCGGCATTCGGGGGCGCGGGCCTGGTAGGGCTCCTGTTCGCCGTGGACGGCATCATTATCGGGCATGTTCCGTACGTTTTGGCCTCGATGGGAATGGGATTCGCTTCCATCGGTGTGGCGCTCCTCACGGGAGCCGGCGCCTGGACGGCGTCCAAGCAGATCGCGCGCCTCTCTGCCCTTTGGGCGAAGAAAGCCGTTTCGCCCTTCTGGAAAGATCGAGGCAATAAGAGCCGCATGGGCGCTGAAGCGGCGCCGCTCACGGCATAGGAAGGAGTGCAAACATGTCCAGCGTAAAAAGGATTTACCTTGCCGTAGCGGGTGGGCTTGTTGCCACGGGGCTCGTCCTGGCTGCTATCGGATTTGTGGCCTCCGGCTTTAACCTCGCTGTGTTCAACACGCAGATCGACCTGCGCGATGACACCATCATTCTGGGTGGTGTTGAAATAGACGACCCGACAGGGCTTCCACTCATCGAGCAGCTTGCCGAGGTCGGCGAGATCCATATTGGATCTGCAACGACTGGTTCGCCTTCTCCTCGCAAATGATCGAGCTCGTAGCAGCCGTCCCCCCCCTCGGGCGCACCACGACGGGCATGAGCACACCGCGCTCGGAGCCTTTTTGCGAGACCTTCCGTCACGCTCTTCCTGCGTGGTGAACCGGTCATCGACCGACGAGAGGCTGATGGGAATCTCTCGACTTCGGGCCAATCCCGCTCACCGATCTGGTCTTCCTTCGTGATGCGCACATAAGCGAGCAGACACCGCGCAGAGCTTCAGCGCGGCCGCACTTCCACGTCTATGACGGAGGTGCCCGGCGGCGTCTTGGCGATCCCCTTGTTTGCAGGCGTTAGCGCGTGGGAATCGCCCACTCGGGGGCCGAGGCCGCCGAGGACGGCGGCGAACCTCGCGGTGTCATTCGACATCGCGAGGTTCCCGGACCATGACCACCTGGCCTCGTACCGCGGCATAGCCCCAAGGGTGAGGAGCTTCGGCACGTCGATCAGGGCGCCCGCACAGCGTCGGCCGGTCCGCCGTTCGGCAGAACGGCGGAAGTCCCTAGCCGCCCAGATATGCCTTGCGAACGTTATCGTCGTGGAGCAGCTCTTGGCCGGTGCCGGTCATGGTGATCTTGCCGGTCTCGAGCACGTAACCGCGTGTGGCGATGGAAAGCGCCATCTGCGCGTTTTGCTCGACCAGAAGCACCGTGGTGCCGGCCTTGTGCAGGTCCTCGACAATCTGGAAGATCTGTTCGATCAGAATCGGTGCCAGACCCATGGAAGGCTCGTCGAGCATAAGCAGTTTGGGGTTACTCATAAGGGCGCGCCCCATAACGAGCATCTGCTGCTCGCCACCTGAAAGGGTGCCGGCGACCTGGCGACGACGTTCCTTCAGGCGCGGGAACTGCTCGTAGACGCGCTCCAGGCCCGGAGCAATTGTGGACTTGGGCTGTGTATAGGCGCCCATCTCCAGGT
>JBKTBE010000058.1:0-14161 GCA_046883645.1 Collinsella sp.
GCCACGACCCCAGTAAACTCGACCATGACATGATCGACTACCTGCAGGGCAACGAGTTCAACTTTATCGTCTGCCTCACCAAAGCCGACAAGCTCAGCCGCACCCAACAGGCCCGCCAGGCGGCAGCCATCAAGAAGCAGCTCAACGTCCCGGCCGAGAACGTAATCATTACAAGCTCCCAGACTGGCACCGGCATCGACGAACTCAAGCGCCGCATCGCCGAAGCCTGCCTCTAGTCAGGGTTAAACCGTCAAAAGCCCCCGTTCATATCACCCCAGTGATAGTTATTGGTAAACTATCACTGGGGTGATATTTTTTAGGAGGTCGATATGGAGCTTTGGCACGGGTCGGAGGTTGTTGTCGAGCATCCATCGTTGGATAAATGCAGGCAATTCAATGACTATGGGCGCGGGTTTTATTGCACACCGCATGAGGAAATGGCAATGGAGTGGGCATGTCGGACCGAGTCTGATGGCATTGCCAATCGATATGAGCTTGATTTAGATGGCCTTGCGATTTTGGATTTGGAATCAGGTGAGTTCTCGATTCTCAACTGGCTTGCAATTCTGGCGAATAACAGAGAGTTTAATGTTTCAACGCCAGTAGCACGCGAGGGGCTTCGTTATCTGCTGGATAACTGCCTGATTGATATTTCTCCCTATGACGTTATTCGAGGCTATCGTGCAGACGATTCCTATTTCTCGTTTGCAAGACAGTTTGTCAACGGCATGATTTCGCTCAGGCAATTGCAGCGCATTATGTTTTTGGGGGATTTGGGCATTCAATATGCGCTTATGAGTGAGCGTGCGTTCTCGGCGATTAAGTTTCGCGATTGGAAGCAGGCCTCGGGAGCTGAGTTTTATCCCAAACGATTTGAGCGAGAACAGAACGCTCGACGAAAGTACCTGGATACTGTAAACGGATTTGACTCTGATGGTGTCGACATTAGGGATTTGATGGCAGGGAGGGTTGATTTAAATGATCCAAGAGTTAACGGATCGTGGGCCGAGTAGGACATACCCCGTCTACTACCTTGAGGATGCAATGAACAACCTCGGCGACTGCTTTGACTATGCCGTTAACGATTATGGGGCAGAAGGATCGGAAGTTGCTGAACTCTTTTGCCTGAGCGGCGTAGCCCGCGAGTTCGAACGCGGCAACGCATGGGTAGTGTCGGGAAAGTCGGGCGTTGAACTATTTGTGCTTATCGCCGAAAGGTCGGGCTATCAATCAAGGCCGATGCCAAATCGAACCTACCGATTCGAAAAGACACCGGAATATTGGACAGGCTGGATATTGGCATACCTTCAGTGGCGCCTAGGAGAGTCTTTCGAAGATTTGCTGCATGTCGTTCCATTCGATGTGCTACGCAGTCTGTACTACCCCTGGCACGAAGCCTCGGAGGAACGCGTGGCTCGCCTCGTCTGCGATATGGCGAAAAAAGCGTCCAGGCAAACCAAGCTTGCGTTAGCAAGAAAGAGGCTCAAGAAAACCCAACAAGATCTGGCATACGAATCGGATGTGTCACTCCGCTCAATCCAAATGTACGAGCAGCGCCAGAGAAACATCAATGAAGCTTCGGTAACAAGCGTAAGAGCCATAGCAAAAGCCCTCCACTGCAACATCGAAGACCTCCTAGAACCAGTCTTCGAATACAAAGAAACCAGCGCAGCGTAAACCAAGCGCACAGGCGAAGCCTGTCACTAGTAAGTGCCCCTACCTAGCAAGAGCCCCTACCAATAAAAAGCAACTATCAGCCCGGCGCTTTTACAGAGTGTAGGTCCCTGTAGCCGCCGCCAGCGAAGTGAACGTAGGGGAGGCCAGGGGCTTTGCCCCCAAATCTTTCCGCAGGACGGCAGGACCCCCGCCGCACGAAGTGCGCAGCGGGGGTCCTGCCATGTCCGAGGACGATTTGGGGGCAAAGCCCCTGGCCTCCCCGGCGAGTATACGGGACGGCGACTACAGGTATTCGATCTGGGCGCCCTCGGTGTCGCACGTCAGAATGTGCGTATCACACTTAGGGAACTGCTCGCGCAGCTTGACCTGCAGGAACTTTGCCACGATGGTATCGTCGGTCACAGCCATAAGGGTCGAGCCCGAGCCGCTAATCCAGATGGTCTTAGCGCCGCCGTTAAGGCAGGTGTCGCGCACGGCGTTGTAGTCGGGAATCAGGCGGCGACGATAGGGCTCCTGGATGCGGTCGTCATTGGCGGCGGCAATCAGGTCGAGGTCACCAGTCTCCAAGCCGCGCGTCATACCGGCGATGCGGCCCATCTGCCACACGGCGGTGGAGAGCGGAATCTCCTGCGGCACGACCTTGCGCGCCTCGCTCGTGTGTACCTCGTAGGGCGGGATCACGGTAATAAAACGCAGGCGATCGCTCACCTCGTAGCGCAGGCACTGGGGGAGCGAATCGGTCGGCGTAAAGGAGCAGACGGCGCCGCCCAGGATGGCGGGGGCGACGTTATCAGGATGGCCCTCGACTTCGGTGGCAATGCGAACCAGCTCGGCGCGGTCGACGGTGTGGCCTGTCAGTGCGGCGGCGGCCATAATGCCGGCGACAACGCAGGTGGAGCTGGAACCCAGGCCGCGAGCGACGGGCACATCGGTTTGAATGTCGATGGCAACGGGAAAAGCCGGCTCGCCCCATGCAGCCAGTGCATCGACAAAGCTCACGTAGACCAGGTTGTTCTCGTTTTGGAATTCCTCGGGGCAGCCCGTGATGGTGAGTTTGTCGGCGCGCTCGAAGGTGAAGTGCGAGTAGAGGCTGACGGCCATGCCGAGGGTGTCGTAGCCGATGCCTAGGTTGGCGCTGGTTGCTGGGACGGTGATTTTGATCATGTGGGTCCTCCTGGGCGGGTCTGACCGTTTAGTTCGCTGCTCGGGCAGTCCTGGCTCGCTCGGAAAGCACATTAAGTGCTTTCCGGCTCGTGCGGAACTCGCGACGAACTAAACGGCCAGACCCGCTCGCATGCTCGTCATCATCCCGAAAGCTAAATAAAAAGAAGGTGCGCCGGCTTTCGCCGGCGCTTAATAAGGGGTTTAGTTGGTAGCCATCTTTTTTGCTGCAGACTCGACGTAGCTTGCCATCTCATCGACGTCGCAGACGTCTTCGAAGCGGACGGGTTTGGACTCGAGTTCGGCGAGCTGTGCCGGGGCGACCGTGTTGGTTGCCTGCTCGAGCACGTGCATGGCCTCAAAGTCGTCCTCGGGAACGTCGAGCCCCAGGGCGTCGCAGCAGGCGCGCGGGAACTTGTAGGGGCTGGCGGTCGAAAGCAGCACGCGGGCCTTCGCGCCCTCGGCGGGGGCGACCTTTTCAAAGACGTGATAGCCGCAAGCGGTGTGCGGGTCGATCACATAGCCGTTTGCATCCCAGCAGTTCTTGATGGCAGCGCGGACCTCGTCCTCGCTGGCCCAGCCGCAGCCAAACACACTCTGGATCTTGGCCAGCAGCTCGGCGGGCACCTCATAGCGACCAGTCTGTGCCAGCTGCTCCATAAGGCCGGCAACGAGTTCGCAGTCGCCATCGGACAGGAAATAAAGCATACGCTCCAGGTTGGAGCTAATAAGGATGTCCATCGACGGCGAGATGGTCGTGAAGAACGGGCGGTTACGGTCGTAAACGCCGGTGGTCAGGAAGTCAGCGAGCACGTTGTTCTTGTCGCTGGCCACGACGAGTTTGGCGACGGGCAGACCCATGCGCTTGGCATAGTAGCCGGCCAGGATGTCGCCAAAGTTGCCGGTCGGTACGCAGAACTCCACGGCGTCGCCGGCCTCGATGGCGCCGGCGCGCAGCAGCTGCGCATAAGCGGCAAAGTAGTAGACGACCTGCGGCACCAGACGGCCGACGTTGATGGAGTTGGCGCTCGAAAGCACCGTGCCGGCGGCCTCAAGACGCTCGGCGAGCTCCTTATCGGCAAAGATGCGCTTGACGGCACTCTGGGCATCGTCAAAGTTGCCGCGGATGCCGCAGACGGCGACGTTGTCGCCCTCCTGCGTGGACATCTGCAGATTCTGCACGCGGCTGACTTTGCCTTCGGGATAAAAGACGGTAATGCCCGTGCCCGGAGCGTCGGCAAAACCAGCGAGTGCGGCCTTGCCGGTGTCGCCCGACGTGGCGGTGACGATCATGATGCGCTCGGCGCCGCCGTCCTTGGCGGAAGTGCGGGCCATCAAGCGGGGGAGCATCTGCAGGGCGACGTCCTTAAAGGCACTCGTGGGGCCGCCAAAGAGCTCCATCACATAGGTCTGAGGGGCGTCAGCGCCCGGCGCAGCGTCGAGTTTGACGAGCGGCGTAACCTCTTCACTCGCGAACGTGCCGCGGTATGCCTCGTCGACACACGCCGAAATTTCTTCGGCCGTGTAATCATTCAGTAACATTCCCAACACATCTTGAGCGATTTCAAAGTACGATTTATCTGCAAGCGAGCTGATATCGACCTGCTGGGTGCCGAGCTCGTCCGAGACAAACAAACCCCCGTCGGGAGCGATGCCGGTACGGATTGCCACCTTACTTGAGCACGATAAAGTGCGTCCTCGTGTACTATGATAAGTTCCCATATAACACTGCTCCTCGGATGCCTTGGTCCCAATCGGTGAAACCATGGTATCAGAGCGCGCAAAATAGGTTCGCAGAGGCTTTTTAGAAAGGTAACCTCCAGCCCATGATTAAGATTGCCAAGTTTGGCGGCTCGTCGGTCGCCGACGCCGAACACTTCAAAAAGATCAAGGCCATCGTCGACGCCGACCCTGCCCGCCGTTTTGTGGTGGTTTCCGCCTGCGGCCGCCGCTTTAAGGGCGACACCAAGGTGACCGACCTGCTCTACCTGGTTAACGCGCACGTTAAGTACCACGTGTCGTGTGAGGAGCTGCTCGAGGACATCGGCCAGCGCTATTTTGATATCGCTGATGAGTTGGAGCTCACCTATCCCATCCGTGAGGAGTTCGCGGCCTTTGCCGAGCGCGCCCGCTCGGGCGGCTACTCCACCGAGGAGCTTGTGAGCCGTGGCGAGTACTTTACCGCTCGCCTGATGGCTGAGTACCTGGGCCTACCGTTCCTGGACGCCGCGACGGTTGTGGCGTTCCATCACGACGGTACGCTCAGCATGAATCGCACCTCCGAGCTGGTGCAGGAGTATGGCCAGCAGGGCGGCTTCGTTATGCCTGGCTTCTACGGCGCGACGCGCGAGGGCCAGATCAAGCTGCTCGATCGAGGCGGTGGCGATATCTCGGGCTCGATCTTGGCCAAGTGCCTGGGCGCCGACCTGTACGAGAACTGGACCGACGTCTCGGGCTTCTATTCTGCCGATCCGCGTATTGTTCCCGAGGCTCAGCCCATTGCGCGCGTTACCTACGAGGAGCTGCGCGAGCTTTCGTACATGGGCGCAAGCGTCCTGCACGAGGAGGCCGTGTTCCCCGTGCGCGAGGCGGGTATTCCGCTGGTCATCAAGAACACCAATGCGCCGCAGGACCCCGGTACCATCATTAGCGAGACGGCTGATGAGGGCGAGGCGGAGCCCATCATTACCGGCGTGACCGGCAAGCGCGGCTTTGTCGCCATCAACGTTGCCCGCGACCGCACCAAGCCCCGCGTTGGCTTTATGCGCCGTGCGCTTTCGGTGTTCGAACGCTATGACGTTTCCGTCGAGCACATGCCCACCGGTGTCGACCGTTTTGGCGCCGTGGTGCAGGAGCAGGACGTGCACGATTCGCTGTACTCGCTCGTTGGTGACATTCAGCAGGAGGTCGAGCCGCTCGAGATCGAGGTTGTCGAGGGTCTGGCGCTCATCGCGACCGTCGGCCGTAACCTGCGCGGTCGTGCAGGCATCTCGGGCCACCTGTTTGGCATGCTTGGCCAGGCCGGCGTGAGCGTGCGCATGATTTCGCAGAGCTGTGACGAGATCAATATCATTATCGGTGTCGAGGAGAAGGACTTCGACCTTGCGATTCGGACCATTTACCGTGCCTTCTCCGATGAGAACGGCATTGTGAAGGTCTCCGATCTGGAGGCTCCCGCGCCGGCCGATCCCACCCTGGCCGCGCTCAAAAAGTAGCGACTGCTCGGTAGATTTTTGGGTCATGTCTCAAAAATCTACGGCGGGGCGTTTCGTTTCGGTTTCGTTTCGACGGGGCGGGTTTCATGCCCGCCCTGTTCTTGTATAAACTGGCAACAATAATCGGCCTGCTCGGCGTGCGGGCAAAAGCCACAACCTTTAAAGGGGGAAGCATGAAACAGTACACGGTTGCTATTTTGGGCGCGACGGGAGCCGTGGGCACCCAGATGCTCGAGTGCCTCAACGAGCAGGAGTTCCCGGTCGGCAAGCTCAAGCTGTTGGCAAGCGCACGCTCCGCGGGCAAGACCGTCGAGTTCCGCGGCGAGCAAATCGTGATCGAAGAGGCTTGCCCCGAGGCCTTTGAGGGCTGTGACATTGTGCTTGGCGCTGCCGGCGACGATATCGCCAAGGAATTGCTGCCCGAGGCCGTAAAGCGCGGCGCCGTCGTGGTCGACAACAGCCATGCCTTCCGCATGGATCCCGAGGTGCCGCTGGTCGTGCCCGAGATCAATGCCGACGACATCAAGTGGCATCACGGCCTTATCGCCAACCCCAACTGCGCGACCATCATCGGCCTGGTTCCCACGTGGCCGCTGCATCAGCTTGCCGGCGTGAAGCGCATGATCGTCTCGACGTATCAGGCGGCTTCTGGTGCCGGTGCTCCCGGTATGGCCGAGCTCGAAGCGCAGCTTGCTGCCCTGGGCCGTGGCGAGGAGATTCCCGAGCCGCGCGCATTTGCCGCCCAGCTGGCGAGCAACCTGATTCCGCAGATTGGCGGCGTCAAGGAGGAGGGCTTTACCTCTGAGGAGATGAAGCTACAAAACGAGGGCCGTAAGATCATGCACCTGCCCGAGCTGCGCGTGAACTGCACCTGCGTGCGCGTGCCTGTGCTGCGCTCGCACTCCGAGAGCATTACGCTCGAGTTCGAGCGTGACATTACGGTTGACGAGGCCCGTGTTGCGCTGGCTGCCGCTCCGGGCGTGAAGCTGGTTGACGACATGAGCGCCGAGGATGCGCACGACCGCTTCCCCATGCCGATGGATACGTCCGATCAGGACCTGATTTGGGTCGGTCGCGTGCGCCGCGACATCTCGAACCCGGAGGCCGCGCGTGGCATTACCTTCTGGTGCTGCGGTGACCAAATCCGTAAGGGCGCGGCAACCAACGCCGTCCAGATCGCTAAGCTGCTCTGCGAGTAGTGTGACCTGTCCGGCGGGGGCCGGGCTCAGTTTTCAGAACGTCCTCGACCATGTGTGGCGCCTTGTCCTGCTCCTTCGGACACGGACAGGCGCCACCTGGTCTAATGTTCGAAAACCCCGGCCGACGCTGCTGCAAGCGGCCTGCGATGGGGTCGTTGTTGGTTGAGGCCGCTGGGCTGATGTGGGGGCGCGTGGCTGTTGCGGGCCCTGGTCCCGGCGGCGGCCTCGGCGCTGCGCGCCTGCTGCCTTGGGTGACTTTGGGGTCGATTGGGGTTGTCTGCACAATTCGCGGTATTATGTTGCGGAGTTTTGAAAGGAGCCGCTGGTGGTCACGACGACGTTTGCTTCGCCTTTGGGCGAAATCTTGCTTGCCGCTGATGGCCGCGGTCTGACGGGGCTTTGGTTTGAGGGACAGGAGCATTTTGGCTCCACGCTTCTCAAAGAAGATCCTGAACATGTTGAAGGCGCCGATGCAGTTTCTGGTGCTGGCGGCATGTCGTCGGTGAGTCCTGCAAATGGTGCGGCTTCTTCGGTGCTTGAGCGTTCGTGGGCTTGGCTGAATGCTTATTTTGCAGGGCAGGAACCTCGGTTTACGCCGCCGTTGCATTTGATTGGCACGGCGTTTCAGCGTGAAGTTTGGTACGAGCTGCTTTCTATTCCGCGTGGCGAGGTCGCTACGTATGGCGAGATCGCCCAGCGTGTTGCGGCTCGACATCGTGTGCCGGGAAATGAGACACCCGTTGTGTCTCCCCGTGCCGTGGGGGCCGCGGTCGCTCGCAACCCTGTTTCGATTATTGTGCCATGCCATCGCGTGGTGGCGGCCGACGGCTCGCTTAACGGATATGCCGGCGGGCTTGATCGCAAGGAGTGGCTGCTTCGGCTTGAGGGCGCGTACGAGGAGTAACACTCGAGCGCTTTGCATAGCCAAGATGCCGTGAAAGAACGGGACATGCTTTCCGAATGGAGGCTCAGACGGAAACTACGTCCCGGAATTCCGTTTTAAAGCGGGATGCGCTTTCCGAATGGCGTTCCAAGCGGAAACCGTGTCCCGGAATACAGCCTCAGAGTGGGACACCGTTTCCGGCTGAGACCACCTGCCTGGACATCGATCTACGCCCGCTCCTGCAGGGCGTAGATGGACTTATCCATGTTGAACAGGTAAGCCACAACGCAGACAATAATGAACATCGGCAAGTTACCAAAGCCGAAGACTTCGCAGCCAATAAGGATGGGTGCGAGCAGCGTATTGGTGGCGCTGCCAAAGACGGCTGCGTAGCCCAGTGCGGCGCAGAGCTCGACGGGCATGCCGAGTTGAGCCTCGTTATGGCGACATCTGGGTAACAGAAAGGCCCGCGTTCCTCAGAGGCAAGATAGGCAATTCTGCTTCTGAGGTAGATCTCAATTCTGCCGACCGCACTGCCGACCGCATCAAACATTAACTGCCGGAGGGCTCGGTCAAATTCATACGTGTAGATGATGGTTTCGAATGTTGTGCCTTCGCGAAAGATGGTAATCCCGGACTTGCATTTGGTTTTGTAGGGAAACCAGTAGGCCGACAGTCTGTAGTGGTTGGCTTCGACCAAAGCTCGCTCGAGTTCGCTTTGATCAGAGCACTTAAGACCCTTGTTTTCTGTCAATAGTGCTATTTGTTCGTTGATGGATATCCGCGACTTCTGGTATTTCATTAAGCCTCTTGATAGAAAAAGAGCTGGAGTTGCGCATCGTTGAGAGGCTTTCCAACTTTAGCAAAACAAACTTATAAGATGCGACGGGCCGCGTCAAGATAATTACCGGACGGCCTAGGAGGCGGCTGGTTGGCTGGCTTAAAACCCAGCGCGTGAAATGACGCTCCACGCTATTCAGCGCGCTTGATGGGATGACGAACCACAGTCTTAAGTTTCTCCGGTGCACATTTGCGTGGATCGGAGAGATAGATTTCGTGATGGAAACGGGTGTCTGAGAAGTCGGGGACATAGCCCTGCTCGGTCGCGTATTCATGCATGGCGTCTACGGTTGTCGGCTCGCTGTCATAGGGTCCGGTATGCATGCATTGAACGCAGAGACCCTCATCAACTTTAAGCAACTCGACGGCAGAAAAGTCCAGTTTCTTTTTGGTCGTGGCTTCTACGACTGCCCAGTCAAAGTCATCTCGGGTGACGAAATCGGGCAGGCGGATGCACGAGATAAAGTTGAAATCGTCCTTGCGTACATAATCGATGTCGCTGCTCGGGGAGTCTTGCCACCAGAAACCCTCGAGCGGCGGTACCATAAAGTCGAAATAGCCCTCGATATTCCTTGAGCCTTTCTTCGACATCTTGACGGTATAGGCGATGCCGTAAAGCAGCGGCAGGGCGTTTTGATACTCGCCACCTTCGGTATTTGGGTCGCCCTTTCCGCGAACGGCAACGTAGCTCATAGGCGGGACGGTTACGATACTCGGCTTGCTTGCAGGTTTGTAGAGCTCCTTGCATTCCTTCTTAAAGTCGAACGCCATGTTGGCCGCCTTTCTCCGCATTGGCCTGCTTAGATAGCTGAATCATATCATAGAAACGAACATCTGTTCGAATGATTTTGCTGACAGATAGAGATGCGTGCGTTGTGTTTGGCGGCCGGCCTGACCCCGTCGATGATTTCTCTGCCTCCCCGGCGCCTGATCTATAGCTGCCGTTTTCCCATATAAAACCTGCCAAAATGAACCTGTCCCTTTTTGGTCGGTGCGAAATGGGTAATACTAAAGAGTTATCCGACCAGATGGGAACCGATCGATGGCCTATATCGAATTTAAAGACGTCATCAAAGCATACGGCGAGGGCGACGCCCGCATTCATGCGCTCGACGGCGCGAGTTTTACGGTCGAGCGCGGTGAGCTCGCCATCATTCTGGGTGCTTCGGGTGCCGGTAAGACCACGGCGCTCAACATCCTGGGCGGTATGGATACGGTAACCTCCGGCACCGTGACGGTGGACGGGCGCGACGTGAGCTCCGCCAACGAGGCACAGCTCGTGGAATACCGCCGCGCCGACGTGGGCTTTGTCTTTCAGTTCTACAATCTGGTCCCCAACCTGACGGCGCTCGAAAATGTTGAGCTTGCGGCGCAAATCTGCCCCGATTCGCTCGATGCCGAGCAAACGCTTTGCCAGGTTGGCTTGGGTGAGCGCCTCGCCAACTTCCCGGCGCAGCTTTCGGGCGGCGAGCAACAGCGCGTGTCCATCGCCCGCGCGCTGGCCAAGAACCCCAAGCTACTTTTGTGCGACGAGCCCACGGGTGCACTCGACTACAAAACCGGCAAGCAGATCTTGCAACTGTTGCAGGACACCTGTCGCAAACAGGGCATTACAGTCATTATCATCACCCACAACTCCGCGCTGGCGCCCATGGCCGATCGCCTGATCCGCTTTAAGAGCGGCCGCGTGGAGAGCGAGACGGTTCAGCAAAATCCCGTGCCTATCGAGACGATCGAGTGGTAGCGCCCATGGACCAGGACCGCCAAAACAGCCAGAACCACGATGCGCAGCACGTGAGTCGCGACCAGGAGTTTACGACCTACCGCACCGCCCAAAGCTCAAACGACATGGTGCCGACGGTGTTTCGCCGTGGCATCTATCGCACAATCCGAGGCAGTCTTAAGCGCTTCCTATCTATCGTGGTCATCACCGCGCTCGGCGTGAGTGTGATGTGCGGTCTTAAGGCGGGCTGCGAGGATCTGTGCGATTCGGTCGACGCCTACTTTGACCAGCAGAATGTCTACGATATCAACGTCCAGTCGACTTATGGCCTGACTGACGATGATCTCGACGCCATCCAAGAGGTCGATGGCGTCGAAACGGCCGAGGGCATCTACACCGAGACCGCCTACACCGCCGTGAGCACAACGCGCGAGCGCGTGGTCGTGCAAAGTCTCTCCAAGGAGAACATCGATCAGCCGGTGCTCGTGAACGGCGATTTGCCCGAGAGCGCCGATGAGGTCGCGGTGACTTCGAAGTTCCTGAAGGCTTCGGGCAAAAAGCTCGGCGATACGGTGAGTTTTGCCGCCAATGACGCGAGCTCGTCCAATCAAAGCGCCAAGGACCAGTTTGCCGCGGGCGATTACACCATTACGGCCGAGGTCCTCGACCCCACTGATGTAAGTTCTGACTCGACAGTCAACGCCTTTCGCGCTGCTTCGGCGGCGGACTATAAGTTCTATGTGAGCGAGGATGCCGCGACATCTTCTTCCTACTCCGCGGTCCACGTGATCGTCGAGGGAGCCAAGAGCCTCAACTCCTATTCGGATTCCTACGCGGCAAAGATCAATGAGGTCAAGGGCAATATCGAGAAGATCCGCGAGGAGCGTGAGAAGGCGCGCGCTCAGGAACTGACGGTCGACACGCCGGCAAGCTTGGATGCGGCCGAGCGCCAGGCGAATATGCTCTTTGGGATTGAGCAGGACAACATCAATCGCATGGCCGAGGGCAGCGACGAGCGTGCGCAGGCGCAAGCCGACCTGGACCAGCGCCGTGCCGCCGCCGACCAGCAGTTTGCCGATGCCCGCGCCGAGCTCTCTGACCTTGGTGAATGCACCTGGTACATCCAGGACCGCGGCAATATCGCAAGCTACTCGAGCGTGGAGAGCGATAGCTCGTCAATTGAGGCCATCGCCACGGTGTTCCCGTTCATCTTCTTTATCGTCGCCGTGCTCATCAGCCTCACCACCGCCACGCGTATGGTCGAGGAGGAGCGCACGCTCATCGGCCTGTATAAGGCGCTCGGTTATTCGCGCGGATGCATCCTGTCCAAATACGTGGACTATGCGCTGTGGGCTTGTCTGATCGGCGGCGTGCTTGGCAATATCATCGGCTTTGTGGGCCTGCCGCTGTTCTTGTTTACGGTGTTCGACGACATGTATTCGCTGCCCCAGATGCTGCTTTCGTACGACATCGTGTCGTCGATTGTGTCGGTGGCGCTGTTTGCCGTGGGCGTGGTGGGCGCCACGATTGTCGCCTGCCGCCACGAGATGGCCGAGACCCCTGCCTCGCTCATGCGCCCCAAGGCGCCGCGTGCCGGCTCACGCATTCTGCTCGAGCGTATCGGATTTATCTGGCGCCGCATGGGCTTTTTGAACAAGGTGGCAGCGCGTAACCTGTTCCGCTACAAAAAGCGCGCCTTTATGACCATCTTCGGCATCGCCGGCTGCACGGCGCTCGTGATCTGCGGCATGGGCATTCGTGATACGTCGGTCGCGCTTTCGCCCAAGCAGTACGGCCACATCACACGCTACGACCTGCTGGCGGTTGCCAATCCCGACGATTTTTCGCAGACGTGCGCGGCGCTCGACGAGCGAAGCGCGGTCAAGGATTCCGGTGTGACCGTAACTTCGACGCTGCCGATCATGACCGACAACGTCACCTTTACATTCGGCGGAAAGAGCGAGACCGTGCAGCTGATCGTGGTGCCCGATGACCGCACGAACGATCTGGACGACTATGTTCGCCTTGAGGATGAGTCCAAAGAGCCACTGTCTTTGCGTGACGGAGACGTGTATCTGAGTAAGAGTTCACAGCTGGTGCTGGGGATTCAACCGGGCGATACGGCGCACGTCCAGGATTCGTCACTCAACGTCGCCAAGGTCAAGGTCAGCGACATTTCGCTTAACTATCTGGGCAACACGCTTTACATGACGCAGAGCACCTATGAGCGCGCGTTTGGGCGCAGCGCTCGCCTCAATGGCATCTTTGCGCTGCTCAAGGGTTCGTCGGCCGACCAGATTGCGTTTAGCAAGAAGCTTAAGAGTGACGGCTGGCTTTCGATTTCGAGCACGGCCGAGCATTGGGAGAACTTTGAGGCGAACTTCACTATTATCAATTCCGTCGTGGTGCTCGTGACCTTTATGGCGGCGTGCCTGTCGTTTGTGGTGGTGTTTACGCTGTCCAACACGAATATCTCCGAGCGCGAGCGCGAGCTGGCGACCATCAAGGTGCTTGGTTTCCGCCGTGGCGAGGTGCACCATTACGTCAACAAGGAGACGTTGATCCTCACGGCAATTGGCGCCGCGCTGGGCGTGCCACTGGGCGGCTTGCTGGCCGAGAGTTTTACGTACATTTTGCAGATGCCGTCGCTGTACTTTGATGTTGAGGTCGAGCCGCTAAGCTACGTGCTCGCCGTGGTGCTTTCCTTTGGCTTTACGTTTATCGTCAACCTCGCCACCAATCGTACCCTCAACAAGATCGACATGGTCGGCGCCCTCAAGAGCGCCGAGTAACCTGCCAAAAAGGGACAGGTATTTTTTGGCAGGTTTTATCTGGGCAAACGCCGGACAACCATTAGGTGGCCCAGCGTTTGCCCCGTTTTGCTGGGGATGTCTGTCGTTCAGTGCTCTTACTGGCCAATCCAGTGTTGCGCATAGCTCTTAATGTCTTCGGTAAAACCGTCAAGGTCGTCAAGGGTGATCACGCTGTCGATAAGCAAATTGGCTATCTCGCGGTGCATTGTGCTGCGGCGAATGTCGTTTGCAATTACGCCTGAGGACAGCTTGTCTCTATTGAGGCGCTCTTCTAGTGCCCAAAATCTACTGGACGCTTCGCTGTCGCCGTTCAGCATCTCAACGTACTGGCCGATGAGCTTTTCCATATAACGTTCTTGCCATTGAGGAAGCATTTTCTTAAACAGCTTCCAGTCGCTTTCGGTTACGTCGCGCATATGTTCTCCGCTCGTCAAACGGGCTTTCCATTTGCCTTTCATTCTATTTGGTTTTCGCTCGCAGGTGCGGATGAGAGGCTCTCTTTAGCCTTCGAGATTGGGCTTGAATGGGTCGTATGCCACAAAACGGGCCTATCTACTACGTTTAATTGGATACCCTCAACCATGCCGGGAAAACGAAAAATAAAACCGACGCTCCTATAAGTTGTCAAGAGGCAGTTTGCGGGAGCGCTC
>JBKTBE010000059.1:0-12220 GCA_046883645.1 Collinsella sp.
CCAGGAGCAGGTTATGCTCATCTCGGTCGAGATGTGCGGCTTCTCCAAGGGCGAATCGGACTCGCGTATCCGTAAGCCCGTGGCTAAGAAAAAGATTAAGCTGCTCACGTCGACGGTGCTCCACTGGGAGGATGGCTCGGACGAGACCACCTACGACCACTGGATGAACGGCGCTATCAAGAACAACTACACGCGCGAGGTCGCCCAGAAGATTTGGGACGATGTTCTCGAGTTCGCATCTTACGCCTTTAACAAGTCGCACTCCGCCGGCTACGCCATCCTGGTTATGCAGACGGCGTGGCTCAAGGCGCACTATCCGCACGAGTACATGGCGGCCGTTCTGACGTCCTATACGGGCAAGACCGACAAGATCGTGCACTACGTCTCGGCGTGCCGTCATGACGGCATCCCCGTGCTTTCGCCAGATGTCAACGAGTCCGGTACCGAGTTCACGGCTACCAAGGAGGGCGTGCGCTTTGGCCTGGCCGGCATCCGCGGCGTGGGTACCGGCGTGGCGCAGGCGATTATCGCCGAGCGCGAGGCGGGCGGCCCGTTTAAGACGCTGCACGACTTTGTCGAGCGCGTGGACTCGAGCCAGGCCAACCGCCGCGTGATCGAATCGCTGATCAAGGCAGGCGCCTTCGACTCCACGGGGTATCCGCGTCGCCAGATGATGCACTTTGTGGACAAGAACAACCCCGAGAACATTATCGATGCCGCGGTAAAGCGCCAGAAGGACCGCGCGAGCGGCCAGACTTCGTTCTTCGACATGTTCGGTGATGTTGAGGGCTCGGGCTTTGAGGTCAGCGTGCCCGATCCGGACGGCCAGGAATGGGACCGCCACCTTAAGCTGAGCCAGGAGAAAGAGGTTCTGGGCATCTATGTCTCGGACCACCCACTGCGCCCGTTTGAGTATGCGCTCAGCAAAGCGCGCGACTTCTCGTTCTCGCAGATCGACACCGGCTACGAAGTTCAGAATCCTACGGGCGGCACCATCAACCAGGAGATTCCCGAGGGCAAAGCGCTGTGGTGGGCCGGCATGGTCTCGAGCGTGTCCAAGCGCGTGACCAAAAACGGCGACCCCATGGGCATCGTGCAGCTCGAGGACATGGAAGGCGAGGCTACCGTCGTCGTGTTCCCCAAGACCTATAAAGAGGCCGAGGGGTACCTGTACGGCGAGGTCGATCCCGAGACCGGTGCGCAGCTGTCCGACGCCTTTGTGCGCATCAAGGGCAAACTCGAGCGCTCTGACCGCGGCGACCAGATCATCGCGCAGGAGATCGTGCCGCTGGAGCTCAACGAGGAGAACAACAAACCCAAGGTGTTTGAGGTCATGGTGCCCAACAGCCGCTTTAGCCAGGGCAATATGGCGCGCCTGGCCACGGTGCTCACCGCTAACCCGGGCGGCGACCGCGTGGAGATCTTTATCGAGCAGGTGGACGGGCGCGTGCTGCGCGCCGAGGTGCCTGTCAAGGTCAACGCGCGCTCGATTCCGCTGCTGGCCGAGGCCAAGGCCATTGTGGGTAACCAAGGCCGCGTGACGGTTATCTAAAATGATTATGCCGGGGTAGCTCATTTGGGATGGGGCTATTTTAGCTACCCTTTGGCTGACGGCGAGTGAGTCGGGGTCGGAATGCATCTCAACCGACATATGGGGGTAGCTAAAATAGCCCCGTCCCAAATTAGCTACCCTGTGTGGATTGGAGGAAGTGATGGCGCAGGGGACGTTTGTGCAGGCGCTCCGGAAAGAGGCGGCGCTGAGCGGCACCTTTATGAAGGGCCGCTCGCTCATGCTCAACGGCGCCGTGCTGTCGATCGAGGACAGCGGCTCGCGCTTCTCCAAAAACGTGACGGTTGAGGGCTCAGTGCGCGGCTCGCGCGGTGACCTGTACAAGACGCACGTGGCGCTCGACATGGACGAGCACGAGGTGATCGACTACGACTGCGATTGCCCCGCTGCCTATCGCTACCCCGGCATGTGCAAGCACGCCATCGCCACGGCGCTGGCGTACCTGGATGGCAGCGGCATTGAGCCCGTCGAGGGGCTGCGCACGCCGGTCCGCACGTTTACGGCGGCGCCCAAGCAAGCCGCGCGTCCCTCGTCCGCCGCACCAGCAGTCAACCCTAACTTTCCCTTCCCGGCGCCCGTCCCCACGAGCCCGAGCCTCATGAAGGCGCTCTCCGATCTTTCGGACGCGCGCATGGATGAGTTGGCGGGCATGCGCCGCAAGCTCGCCGACACTGTCGACCCCGATGCCCCCAAGGCGGTGTTGGAGCCCTCGCTGGTGCCGTACTACAATCCGCTGTTTGCCGACCGCTTTAGCTGGGCGCTCGAGCTTCGCATCCGCTGCGGCTCGGTGTCCTACGTGGTCAAGGACATCGACGGCATGGCCGCCGCTTACGTGCGCGGCGGCACGTTCTCGTACGGCAAAAAGCTTACATTCCTCCATGCGCCCGAGGCCTTCGACGAGGTTTCGGTGCGCCTACTCGACCTTGTTGTGGCAACGGTTGTGTATCTGAGCGACATCACAAGTTCGCGTTCGGCGTCGTACGATTTTGCACGCAGCGGCTTTGTCGCCGAGCGCCAGCTGCCGCTGTCCGAGCATGACATCGTATACATGCTGGACTTGCTGCGTGGCCGGACCATTTCCTTTGAGCCCGCCTGGTCGCGGGGAACGACGACGCATCGTTCCTACGAGGTTGCGGTTGAGTTATCGCCGGTGGGGGAGGACGAGGCCTCGGCGAAACAACCGCCGCTCCTTGCCGCCAAGATCGCGCCGGCGGCCGGTGGCAGCTACGACCTGCGCCTGCCGGCCGATACGTACTGCTTTGTCGCAGGCGACGCAGCCTATCTGGTCGACACGCACCGCGCGCGCCGCGCCGATGCAGCGTTTGCCCAGCATGCCGCACCGTTTCTGTCGCGTCTGCTGCCTTGTCGCACGCCGGTCCATATCGCCGCCGAACAGGTGGGCGAATTCTGCCGCATGGCACTGCCCGTGCTGCGCGAATACACTGACCTCACCGCTCCCGCCGTGCTCGACACCGTGGCGCCCGAGCCGAGCTTTGCCATGGCAATCGGTGTCGACGACGGTCTCGTGACCTGCAAGATTACGGTTACCTACGGCGACTGGTCGGCAGATCTCTTTGGCCTGGGTGCTCCGGGCAGCCCCTTCGAAGAACAGCGCCCTGGTGTGCCGCCGCGCGACGAGATAGCAGAGTTTCGCGTTATGGATACGGCGGCCCTGTATTTCGACTTTTACGAGGGCGGCCTGGCGTTTGAGGAGCGCGACGACGAGAGCCTGTTCCACTTGCTGACCGAGGGCCTGTCTGCCCTGTCCGAGCTGGGCGAGGTCATGCTCAGCGACCGCCTACGCCAGATCTCGGTGCGCCCTGCGCCCAAGCTTTCGGTGCACGCGACCGTCAAGAGCAACCTGCTCGATGTCGAACTGGGCGCGAGCGGTCTTTCGGCGGCAGATCTTGCCATCTATCTGGACTCGTACAAGCGCCACCAGACATTTGCGCGCCTCACGTCGGGCGACATCGTTCGCCTGGACGAGGGAGCCCGTGCCGCGTTTGGTCTTGCCGAGGACCTGGGCGTCGATGCCGTCGATCTGCTCGACGGCGTGTCGCTTCCCGCGTCGAGTACCCTGTTCGTCGACAGCATGCTTGCGCGCACGCCCGCGCTCGAGGCCGATCGCGACGCTGCATTCCGTCGCACCGTCGAGCGCCTGGACACGCTCGGCAAGATGGACTTTACGGTGCCGGTCTCGCTCAAGGCCACACTGCGCGGCTATCAGGTCGACGGCTACCAGTGGCTCGGCTCGCTCGAGCACCTGGGCCTCGGCGGTATCTTGGCCGACGATATGGGCTTGGGCAAAACACTGCAGATGATCGCGCATATCCTGGCGCGCGTGGAGGCGGGGGATGCCAAGCCCACGCTCGTGGTGTGCCCTGCGTCGCTCGTGTATAACTGGACCGCCGAGCTGGAGCGCTTTGCGCCTTCGCTCGACGTGTGCGCTATCGTGGGCGCCAAGGCGCAGCGCCGCGTGCAGATAGCCGGCGCTGACGAGCATAACGTGGTCATAACGTCGTATGACCTCATGCGCCGCGATATCGACGAGTATGCCGAGCAGGACTTTGCCCGCGTGGTGCTCGACGAGGCCCAGTACATTAAAAACCCGCTCACGCAGGTGGCGCGCGCTGCCAAACGTTTGCCGGCCGGCGTGCGCTTTGCCTTGACGGGAACGCCCATCGAGAACCGCCTGTCCGAGCTCTGGAGCATCTTCGACTTTTTGATGCCGGGCCTTTTAGGGACGCGCGAGTCGTTTGCCAAGCGCTTCGAAAGCCCCGTCGAGCATGCCGAGGGTGACAGCGCCGCTCGTCTGCAGGCGCTCGTGTCGCCGTTTGTGCTGCGCCGTGTCAAGGAAGACGTGGTGGCTGACCTGCCCGAGAAGATCGAGGACACCGTCATGGCGCAGCTCACCGGCGAGCAGCGCAAGCTCTACCTGGCCAACCAGGACCGCATCGCCCAGCAGGTGCAGCACCGCGAGGCATCCGAGTTTAAGAAAGACAAGCTCAGGGTGCTCGCCGAGCTCACCAAGCTGCGCCAGATCTGCTGCGACCCGCATCTGCACTACGAGGACTACAAGGCGGGGAGCGCCAAGCTCGACGCTTGCATGGAGCTCGTGCACGGTGCGCTCGACGGCGGGCACCACATTCTGTTGTTCAGCCAGTTCACGGGCATGCTCGACATCATTGGCAAGCGCCTGGCCAAGGAGGACATCGGCTTTCTTAAGCTCACGGGCGCTTCGTCTAAGGAGAGCCGCGCCAAGATGGTCGCGCAGTTCCAGGCGGGCGAGGTGCCGGTGTTCTTGATTTCTCTCAAGGCGGGCGGCGTGGGCCTGAACCTGACGGCTGCCGACGTGGTCATCCACTACGATCCGTGGTGGAACGTGGCCGCGCAGGACCAGGCGACCGACCGCGCGCACCGCATTGGCCAGCAACATACCGTGACCGTGTACAAGCTCATCGCCAAGGACACGATCGAGGAGCGCATCATGCAGATGCAGGAGTCCAAGCGCGACCTGGTCAACAGCGTGCTCGGCGGCGACGGCATCTCCTCGGCGCTGTTTACCCGCGAGGACGTTCTGGCGCTGCTCGGCGGCGACGGGCGCTAACCCGCTCGGGTGGGGCCGCCAGGGCGGATAGCGCACGTTGCCCCATCGTCCCCGCTCGTTATGTGTTCATTTGCGATGTCGTGGATGGTTCGCTTGCCTTTGGGCATAAGAACCTCAAGAACACCGGCACATCAGCAAAGGAGAACATCATGGCGAAATTCTTTAAGGACCCCGATGGCAAGCTCATTGCCGCCCTGGGCAACGACGTTGCAACCCCTGCCGGCTGCACGGAGCTGACCGCGAACACCGAGGACGCGGCGCACGAGAAGCACGTGCCCGTCGTCGAGAGCGAGCGCGACGGTCACGTGATCCGTGCGCGCGTGGGCTCGGTCGAGCATCCTATGGCGCCCGAGCACTACATCGAGTGGATTGCCCTTGAGGCCGAGGGCCGTCTGGAGGTCCATTACCTCCAGCCCGGCATGAAGCCCGCGACGTTTTTTGCCGGCGGCTCCAAGACCGGTACCGTCTATGCCTATTGCAACCTGCACGGGCTGTGGTCCGCGACGTTCTAGGAGCGCGCCCCCGCTCGGGGTATCATAGCTAGCATATGCACATGCGAGCGCCGACTGCATCATGCGGCCGGCGCTTTTACTACGACAACGATGGTTTACGACGGAAAGGGCTGAGCCATGAAGCTCGCACTTGCACAGATCGATATGCGCCTGGGTGATATTGAGGGTATCTGCGGTCGCATCGAGGACCAGGCGCGCCTGGCCCATGAGCGCGGTGCGCGCGTGTTGTGCGTGCCGGCTCCGCTCTTTATGGGAGCCCTGCCCGGCGGCCTGGTGGGCGCTGCCGACTTTGAGCACGACATGCTTGCCGGCTTGACCGGCGTCGCCGAGCGTATCCAAGAGCTCGATATGATCTGCATCGTGCCCGCAGCGGTTTCGTTTGAGGGCCAGCCCCTGCTCGACTATATGATGCTCAAGGACGGTCGTGTGGTGCCGGCCCGTTCGAGCATTGCCCTGCAGCGCGGTGGGAACGGCGATGCCCGTTGGGCGCCGCCAGTCTTCGATGTGGACGGCGTGCGTATCGCCGTGATCTTCGACTTGGACCGCGAGCTCGAGATGCTGCCGACCGGCGTCGACCTCATCGCCTATTTTCAGTTCAACGCGTTTGATATGACCGACCGCGAGACCGCTGCGATCGCAGCCGTGCGCAGCGGTGCCTACCGCAAGATCGCCTCCAAGCGCAGCGTATGGTTTGCCTGCATGGCGCCGGTCGGTGCGTACGACGAGTCGGTGTATACCGGCGGCTCGTTTGTGCTCGACGACTGCGGCCGCGTGGTGGCCCAAGCGCCGTGTTTTGAGGAGAGCCTGCTGGTTCAGGAGATCCAGCGCGGCGTGATGCTCGATGCCTTGGAGGACCACGAGCTGCCCGAGTTTCGCTCTGAGGAGTGGCTGTGGCAGGCGCTGGTGCTCGCCGTTCGCGATAACGCCCGCGCCCACGGCACGTCGCGCGCCGTGGTGGCGCTCGAGGGCGACTTGCCGTCGTCCCTGCTGGCGGCGCTTGCCGTCGACGCCCTGGGTTCGCGCAATGTGATCGGCCTGGTGTTGGACCGCAACCGTATCTTTACGCCGGCGCAGGAAGAGGCCGAAGCCGCCCGTTGCGCCGCCGTTCGCGCGATTGCCGAGCGCCTGCATATTCGCACGGTTGAGCGCGATGCGCCGGATGCCGCACGCGTACTCGACCGCGATGTGTCGGCGGGCGATGCCGAGCGCCTGCGCTCTCGCACGCTGGGCCTCATGCTGGAGGATACGGCGCTCGAGCTGGGCGCGATGGTGTTGAGCCCGCTGTCCAAAACTGAGTACGCGCTGGCGGCGCCCGCACTTTGCGGTGGCTACCAGGGCGATTATGCGCCCTTTGGCGACGTGTACCTGTCGACGCTCGAGTTTGTGGCGCGCGTGCGCAACCGTACGTCTGCCGTGGTGCCGCAGGAGCTCGTGACGCTCAACGCGGTGGAGGATTGCATGGAGCGCGTGCTGGCGCAGGCGCTCTCGACGCTCGACGGTCCGGTCGACATGCTCGACCGCGCGGCGCAGCTGCTCGGCGGGCTCGAGCCGGGCGAGGTCGATGGCACGCTCGAGTCGCACGTGGACCGCAACCGTCCCTTCGACGACATTCCGATGGCCACCGGCAAGCCCGAGGCATGTTCGTTGCTGCTGATGCTCGTGCGCCAGGGAGAGGCGGCTCGCCGCCAGCTGCCGACGGCGCCAATCGTCTCGGCCCGTTCGTTTGCCGAGCGCGCCTGGCCGTACATGCTTGCATGGTCCGACCTGGGGCTGAGCGGCAAGGAACGCATGACGGTCGATTCGCTGGCACGCGCTGAGGTGCGTCGTTTTGCCGACGAGGATACAAGCGAGCGCATGCGTGGCGAGATGATGGGCATACTGGGTGATCTATTGGGTATTTCGCCCGAGCAGATGGAGGAGCTGCGCTCCGAGGACGGCCAGCGCCGCCTGCACGAGGGCATGAAGAAGTTTGAGGGCGAGGTCCAGGACGCCATCGATAAGATGATGGGCGGCCAGGGTGGCCCGCAGGGTGGGCCCCAGGGCACGCCGATGCCGCATCCGCCGGTTGATCCCCGACAGTTCCCGTTCTTCTCGCAGAACTAAACTGGGGATGGGATTCGCTCCCAACCCCGGTACTTCAACTAAGCATCTTGGCCCCGTTGTGTTATTCTAGAACAGACGTTCGTGAATGATGCGCGGGGCTTTGCCTTGTGCTTGGCAAAAGACGAGGGGAGGTTGGCTTGGTCATTTTGGGTATCGACCCCGGTTTGGCCCATACGGGTTGGGGGATTATCGAGGAGCGGCGAGGCGAGGTTCGCTGCCGTGCCTACGGTTGTATCGAGACCAGCGCGGGCAGTCCGCTCGCGGTGCGTCTGTCGCATATCGCCCGCGACCTCAAGGGCGTCGTGGAGCGTTATCGACCCGATACCGCTGCTATCGAGAGCATCTACTTTGGTGCTAATGTCCGCTCGGCCATCCCCACGGCGCATGCCCGCGGTGCTGCACTCGTGGCGCTTTCGGAATGCGCGCTCGAGATTGGCGAGTACACGCCTATGCAGATCAAGCAGGCTGTGGTGGGCACCGGCGCTGCAGATAAGCGACAGGTTGCCTATATGGTGCGCACGCTCACGCAGCTCGACCACGACCCACATCCCGACCATGCCGCCGATGCCCTGGCTTGCGCCATCTGCCACGTAAACCTCAGCCGCACCCGTGCCCTCACCGGTGGCGAGTTCTATCAACAGAGAGGAACCGGATACTGATGATTTCCCAGCTCCATGGAACGCTCGTCGAGGCCACGATGAGCTCGGCCGTCGTCGATGTGTCGGGCGTGGGCTTTGAGCTCGGCATCTCGGGCAGCACCGCCGCTACGCTGCCTACGCCCGGCGGCGAGGTTCGCCTCTACACGCGCATGCAGGTGCGTGAGGACGCCATGACGCTCTTTGGTTTTGCCTCCAAGGACGAGCGCACGATGTTCGATCGGCTCGTGTCCGTCTCGGGCGTCGGTCCGCGCCTGGCGCTCGCCGTGCTCTCCACCTATACCGTGGGGCAACTGTATTCCCTGGTAATGGCCGAGGATGACAAGGGCATGGCCAAGGTGCCCGGTGTGGGCAAAAAGACAGCGCAGCGCCTCATCTTGGAACTCAAGAGCACCTTTGCCAAGGACAAGGGCTTTGTGCCGGTCGACGTGATTCCCGGACAGGTTGCGATGTCTGTGCCCACTGCCGCCCCCTCGGCCATCGACGATGCCCGCGCGGCGCTCCTTTCCATGGGCTTTAGCCCGCAGGAGACCGATGTTGCCCTGAGCGGGTATGATGGGCAGGATATGCGTGTCGAGGATCTGCTCGGCGCGGCGCTTAAGCGACTTGGAATGGATGCGTGATGTGGGAAGCCGATGATTCTCAGGACCTGTGGTCGACGCCCGGAAACTCGCCGGCGGCATCCATGGCGCATGGCGAGCGCATGGTGGGCTCGGAGCTGACGCCCGAGGACCTCGATGTCGACCGCACCCTGCGCCCTCAGCGCCTGGATGACTACTGCGGCCAGGAACACATCAAGCAGAGCCTTCGCGTGCTCATCGAGGCGGCGCAAAGCCGCGGCGAGACGCTCGACCACGTGATCTTCTCGGGCCCTCCGGGTCTGGGCAAGACCACGCTGGCTACGGTTATCGCCAACGAGCTGGGCGCTCAGATTAAGACGACGAGCGGTCCGGCCATCGCGCGCACCGGCGACCTGGCTGCCATCCTGACTAACTTGCAACCGGGCGACGTGCTGTTTATCGACGAGATCCACCGCCTCAACCGCTCGGTCGAGGAGGTCCTGTATCCTGCGATGGAGGACTTTGCCCTCGATATCGTGATCGGAAAGGGTCCGGCTGCACGCTCGATTCGCCTGGATATCCCCAAGTTCACGCTGGTGGCGGCAACGACTCGCTCGGGCATGTTGACCGGCCCGCTACGCGACCGTTTTGGCATTTCGTATCGTCTGGATTACTACACCGTCGAGGAACTCGCCCAGATTGTGACGCGCTCGGCGACCATCCTGGGCGTGACGATTGACCATCCCAGCGCGCTCGAGATCGGCTCGCGTTCGCGCGGCACGCCGCGTCTTGCCAACCGTCTGCTCAAGCGCGTGCGCGACTATGCGCAGGTGCGCGGCAACGGTCCCATCGAGCTCGATATCTGCCGTCAGGCACTCGAGTTCTTTGAGATCGATGAGCTCGGCTTGGACTGGATGGATATTCGCATTTTGGAGACGCTTGCCAAGACGTTCTCCGGACGTGCCGTCGGCCTGACGACGCTTGCCAGTGCGGTGGGCGAGGACCCGGGTACGCTCGAGGATGTCTACGAGCCCTATCTGCTGCAGTGCGGCTTGATGATTCGCACACCGCAGGGTCGCCAGGCAACCTTGCGCACATTCGAGCATTTGGGTATTGAACCGACCCTGTAGGAATGGGCTTGTTGTAGCGCATCTGTAGGCTATCGCTGGGCATCGGGTAAACATATCGCCGTTCGTCGGTTACGGGCGTTTTACTATTGCGCGCGCGTGCTATGCTGGATTGGTCTTTTTCTCATCCGGTAACGAAAGGACCGCCCATGCCTACTGACATCGAAATCGCACGTTCTGTTACGCCGCTGCCTATTACCGAGGTGGCCAAGAACGCCGGCGTCGACGTTAAGCATCTGATTCCGTACGGCTTCGACAAGGCTAAGGTCGATTATTCCCTGCTCAACGAACCGACCGACCACCAGGCCAAGCTTGTCCTCGTGACCGCTATCAATCCCACGCCCGCAGGCGAGGGCAAGACCACCACGACCATCGGCCTGGCCGACGGTCTGCGTCGTCGCGGCGTCAAGAGCGCCGTGGCCCTGCGCGAGCCTTCGCTCGGCCCCGTGTTTGGCGTGAAGGGCGGTGCCGCCGGTGGCGGTTGGGCCCAGGTCATCCCCATGGAGGATATCAACCTGCACTTCACCGGCGACTTTCATGCCATCGGTGCCGCCAACAACCTGCTGGCAGCCATGCTCGACAACCATATTCAGCAGGGCAACCAGCTCGGCATCGACGTTAAGCGCATTACCTGGAAGCGCGTTGTCGACATGAACGACCGTCAGCTGCGCCATGTTATCGACGGCATTGGCGGCAAGGCCCAAGGAGTGCCGCGCGAGGATGGCTTCGACATCACTGTTGCCTCCGAGGTCATGGCAATCCTGTGCCTGTCCACGAGCATCAACGATCTTAAGGAGCGCTTGGGTGAGATCGTTGTCGGCTACAGCTATGCCGGCGAACCCGTCCGCGCACGCGACCTTAAGGCCCAGGGTGCCATGGCGGCTCTGCTCAAGGACGCGCTCAAACCCAACCTGGTTCAGACACTCGAGGGCACGCCTGCGTTTGTCCACGGCGGTCCCTTCGCCAATATCGCCCACGGCTGCAACTCCATCATGGCTACGCGTATGGCCATGCGTTTTGGCGATGTCGCCATTACCGAGGCCGGTTTCGGCGCCGACCTGGGTGCCGAGAAGTTCCTCGACATCAAGTGCCGCATGACGGGCGTTCGCCCCAGCGCTGTCGTGGTCGTCGCCACTGCCCGCGCGCTTAAGTACAACGGCGGTGTTGCCAAGGCCGACCTCAACGAGGAGAACCTCGAGGCCCTCAAGGCCGGTATGCCCAACCTGCTGCGTCACGTCGACAACATCCAGAACGTCTACGGTCTGCCCTGCGTGGTCGCCATCAACCGCTTCCCGACGGACACCGAGGCCGAGCTCGAGCTCATCGAGTCCGAGTGCCAGAAGCTCGGTGTCAACGTTAAGCTGTCCGAGGTTTGGGCCAAGGGCGGCGAGGGCGCGCTCGACCTGGCCGATGAGGTCATGCGCCTGATCGAGCAGCCGAGCGAGCTCAAGTTTGCCTACGAGGACGGTGCCGATGTGGCCGACGCCTTGGAGGCTGTTGCCACCAAGGTCTACCGCGCCGACGGTGTCGACTTTACGCCGGCTGCCAAGCGCCAGCTCGCCGAGCTGCGTGAGAACGGCTTTGGCAACCTGCCGGTGTGCGTCGCCAAGACGCAGTACAGCTTTAGCGACAACGCCAAGGCGCTGGGCGCTCCCGAGGGCTTCCGCATCACCGTGCGCGAGCTCAAGGTTTCCGCCGGTGCCCACTTTGTGGTTGCGCTGACCGGCAGCGTTCTGACCATGCCTGGCCTGCCCAAGGTTCCCGCGGCCGAGAACATCGACGTCGACAACGACGGCAACATCACCGGCCTGTTCTAAGCCTGCTGCTCATAGCCGCTTGCCCGTCCCGCCGCGCCTACCAAGGCCCGGCGGGGCTTTTTAATCCCTTGGGACGGAAGGAATACGGATTATTTTTCGGCTTTGGTGGGCTATTCGGCTGCTTGTGCGGGTCGCATCCCCAAAACTATGCCGGTTTACTACGATGATTCGGCATCCTTCGACCATGCCCTGATTTTTGAATAATAAACAACTCGTCTACCTGCACTGATAATTGTTCTCGGGGGAAGCGGGCACTGCGGGGCGCGGC
>JBKTBE010000060.1:0-12167 GCA_046883645.1 Collinsella sp.
CCATTGCACTGGGTATCAAAGATTCGCTCGAGATCATCCAGGAGACGGGTGTCGGCAATGACGAGGCCAACCAACTGTTCATGTTTACGCAGTGGTCCGAGATGATGACGGAGTTCGCACGTACGGGCAAAAACTCGACGGTCGTGCTGCCGAGCGACTTTTCGCAGTCGGCCTCGATGTTCGAGCAGATGCTGGCCGCCGGCAAAGTTCAAAACGATTCGAAGGAGTAGGCGCGCGTGAAATACACCGTCGTTTGTGTTGGTAAGCTCAAGGAGCGCTTTTGGAAGGACGCGTGCGCTGAGTACACCAAGCGCCTGGGTGCCTATGCCAAGGTTGATATCCGCGAGGTGGCCGATATCGACCCGGCTAAGGCGGGCGGCGTGGATGCTGCGCGTGACAAGGAGGGGGCGGCGATTCTTGCTGCCTTGCCGTCTCGAGCGCATGTGATCTTGCTGGCCATTGAGGGCAAGGAGCGTTCGAGTGAGGAGCTCTCGGCGAGGCTCGACGATCTTATGCTGCGAGGCAGTAGCGACATTGCCTTTGTAATCGGCGGTTCGGACGGCGTGAGTGATGAGGTGCGCGCCCGCGCCGACGAGATGCTCAGCTTTGGACGCATTACCTTGCCGCATAACCTGGCGCGTGTGGTGCTGCTAGAGCAGATTTACCGTGCCTGCAAGATCAGTCGTGGCGAGCCGTATCACAAATAGGTCGGCAATACGAAACAATGGCGTGGGACAATACCTTTCGTTTTGAGGAATGTGTCTGAAAGGACTATGAGATATGAAGATTGGATTTGTCGGTTTTGGCAATATGGCGAGCGCTATGGCCGATGGCTGGATCGCTGCCGGTGTAGCTGCGAGCGACATGTGCGCCTGCGCGGGTCGCTACGACGCACTGGTTGAGCGCTGCGAGGCGCGCGGCATGGCCGCTTGCCACGATGCCGCCGAGGTTGTCTCCGCATCCGATATCGTGGTCGCTGCGGTCAAGCCGTACATGATCGAGAAGGTATTCGCCCCGCTCAAGGATGCTCTTGCCAAAAAGGTCGTTCTGTCGGTTGCCTGGACCTGGGACAGTGCCAAGTGGGAGCAGGTCCTGCCGGGCGTCGCGCATATCTCGACGGTGCCCAACACACCGGTTTCGGTGGGCGAGGGCGTCATCGCTTGCGAGAAGGCTTCCACGCTTAGTGATGAACAGAGCGCAGTGGTGCTTGATCTGCTTGGCAAGCTCGGTGCGGTGGTTGAGCTCGATACGAGCCTGCTGTTTGTGGGCGGCACGGTGGGTGGTTGCGCTCCGGCATTCGTCGCCATGGCGATCGAGGCCCTGAGCGATGCGGCGGTCAAGCACGGTATCCCGCGCGCCGATGCCTATCGCATTGTGAGCCAGATGGTGCTGGGTACGGCAAAGCTGCAGCTCGCAACCGGTCAGCATCCCGCAGCGATGAAGGATGCCGTGTGCTCGCCCGGCGGTGCCACCATCAAGGGCGTCGTCGCGCTCGAGGACGCCGGCATGCGCAGCGCCCTGGTCAAGGCAATCGACGTAACCCTCCAGTAAAACCTGCTATTTAGGGACAGGTTTATTTTGGCAGGTTTTTCCTGCTGTTTTTTCCTTTTAGCGAAAAGCGCCCCGCAACTGGTTCAATTCCAGTTGCGGGGCGCTTGCGTTTGCCCAGATAAAACCGACCAAAATAAACCTGTCCCTTTTTGGCGAGTTAGTCCCAGAAGCTGTCTTCCTCGTCCTCGGACTTGGGGCCGCGGTCGACATACATCTTATGGGTGCGCTTCTCCATTACAAAGGCAAGAATCGCAAACAGCAGGATGCCGCCGGCGAAAAGGATGGCAAAACCGGTGCGGGTGCCAAACAAAAAGGAAAAAACTGCGTCCATTGGGTGCCTTCTTGCGTAGTTGAGTTGGGTCGTAAACGCTCATAAGTATATACTTGCCCATACATGTACAAGGTTGCAACCTAAATGGAATGTATATCGCCGGAGGATCTAATGCTTGATATCAAGTTTGTTCGCGAGAACCCCGATGCCATCGATGTCGCCATGGCTAACCGCCAGACGTCTTGGGATCGCGAGAAGTTCTTTGAGCTCGACGACGAGCGCCGTGCCGTCATCACCGAGGTCGAGGAGCTCCAGGCTACGCGCAATGCCGAGTCCAAGAAGATCGGCGCCCTGATGAAGGAGGGCAAGAAGGACGAGGCCGAGGCCGCCAAGGAGGCCGTGCGCGCCGTCAACGAGAAGATTGACGGTCTGGCCGAGCGCCGTACTGCTCTCGAGCAGGAGCAGTACGACTTCATGGCTCACCTGCCCAACATTCCTTGCGAGGCCACGCCGTACGGCAAGGACGAGGACGAGAATATTGAGCGCCGTCGTTGGGGCACCCCGCGCGAGTTCGACTTCGACTTTAAGCCGCATTGGGATCTGGGCACCGATCTGGACATCCTCGACTTCGAGCGCGGCAACAAGCTCTCCGGCAGCCGTTTTACCGTTCTCGGTGGCGCTGGCGCCCGCCTGGAGCGCGCCCTCATCAACTTCTTCCTCGATACGCACACCAGCCGTGGTTTTAAGGAGTGGTGGCCGCCCATCGTCGTCAAGCGTCAGACCATGTTTGGCACGGGTCAGCTGCCCAAGTTCGAGGACGACGCCTATCACGTCTCGGGTGACAACTTCCTGATCCCCACCGCCGAGGTCGTGCTCACCAACCTGCACGCCGGCGAGGTCCTCGACGCCGACACCCTGCCGCGCCGCTACACCGCCTTCACCCCCTGCTTCCGCGAGGAGGCCGGTTCCGCCGGTCGCGACACCCGCGGCATCATCCGTCAGCACGAGTTCGACAAGGTCGAGATGGTCAAGTTCGCTAAGCCGGAGGAGTCCGACGAGGAGCTCGAGAGCATGACCGCCGAGGCCGAGTACCTGCTGCAGCAGCTGGGCCTTCCGTATCGCGTGATTAGCCTGTGCACCGGCGACTTGGGCTTCTCCGCCCGTCAGACCTACGACGTCGAGGTCTGGCTGCCGAGCTACAACGCCTACAAGGAGATCAGCTCCTGCTCCAACTGCGGTGACTTCCAGGCTCGCCGCGCCAACATCAAGTATCGCGACCCCGAGAACTTCAAGGGTTCGCGCTACCTGCACACCCTCAATGGTTCCGGCCTGCCGGCCGGCCGCACCATGGCCGCCATTCTGGAGAACTACCAGAACGCCGACGGCACCATCACGATCCCCGAGGTTCTGCGTCCTTACATGGGTGGTCTCGAGAAGATCGAGCCGGTCGCGTAAGTTGGCTGCATAGGGGATATGCAAGGGCGCTCCTTCGGGGGCGCCCTATTTCGTGCGCAGGTCCATACCATGCCGTGCGGACAGCTCAATAGAAAACACACGAACAGCTGTTCTGTATACAGCCATCTACCTGCTATGCTTTTGCTTAATAAGAGCGAGAGAAAGGGGACGCGATGGAGCTGTTTGATGATCGGGTGGTTTTGTTTGAGAGCGACGAGGGTGGGGAGTACCTGCTTGTAACGTGTGAGCCGTCTGGCATGGGTGGCCTGGTGGTTCGACAGACGAGTGAGGGTCCGTTGACACAATGGTGTTTTGAGGAGTCGCCGCATGTGGTCGAGACCTTTGTGACGCACGTGGGGCTTGTGGCGCTGGAGCACTTCTATGGAGTTGGGACTTCCAACCAGGTCGCGCGCATGCTGAGCATCTCGTTTGCCGATTATGATTGTGCCCAGCGGGTGAGATCGCTCCTGAGGGAACTTGATGCCAAGTTTGACGTGATCGAAAAGCCAATCGATCGTACGGGGAACGGTGGTATATGCGGAGCAGCATGACAAAACTGCGTTTCACAAAAAAGTTTGAGATTGAGCTTGACTCCAATAAGCTAAAGTGGTTTTATATGTCTTGCGCTGCGGCGTTACCTCAGCTGGATAGAGGGTCTGACTACGAATCAGAACGTCATAGGTTCGAATCCTATACGCCGCACCAATTGAACTTGAAGCCTCCGGCAACGGGGGCTTTTCTTTTATGTCGCCGCTGCATGGATTCGAACCTCGGTCGAGGCGCGAGCATCTTAATCATCACTTCGTAAAATATTTCCAAATTGTCGCTTGACCCATCGAGGGGTCACGTGCATAATAATCCGTGCGTTGCGGCGTTACCTCAGCTGGATAGAGGGTCTGACTACGAATCAGAACGTCATAGGTTCGAATCCTATACGCCGCACCAATTGATTTTAAAGCTCCCGGCAACGGGAGCTTTTCTTATATCGCGATGCGTCGAGGATCACATCAAGTGGTCTAAATGAGTAAAAATCAAATTCAATAACTTTTTTTGAAAAACGCTTGACCTTTATTCAGTCCATGTGCATAATAATCAACAAGTCGCGGCGTTACCTCAGCTGGATAGAGGGTCTGACTACGAATCAGAACGTCATAGGTTCGAATCCTATACGCCGCACCAATCGAACTTAAAGCCTCCGGCAACGGGGGCTTTTCTTTTATGGCAACACCGCATGGATTCGAACCTCGGTCGAGGCGCGGGCGTAAAGCGGACGATTTCTTATCGACTCGTGTAAGATTCCGAGTAGGTGTCGCGGCCCATCCGCGACCACTCCTTCTCTCAACGACTGATCAGGGTGATATTTCGTGGCAGAGCGTCCGACATACAAGCTCAGGTTTCTCGATCCCAAAAAGCGCTTTCCGGCGATGCCCGAGCAGCCTGCGGGGCGCTCATATGGCGTGGTCTGGAAACTCTTTGGCGAGGATCAGCATGAATCTTGTTATGTCGTCGAATTCGTTGGCAAAAGTCATGTGTCGCTTTTGGGCTACGTAAGCGTTTCGGGTGAGGTGTACAAGGTGGACCGCCCCGTCAGCGAGGCTCCGCTGCCCAACGATCCCGACATGGAACTGGTCCTTGACGAGTCGGATTCCAGTATTGGTGAGATTATGGTAAGGGAAGCCAACGGCGCAATGCGCGTGTGTGCGCAAACTGCCGGCTCTCCCGAAGGCCCCATGCGCGAGCAGTCCGACCACGAGACATGGAATTCGGCCCGCTCCCTTCCTTACGGCGAGTTCATGGCATCGATGTTCCTGCGCTACGTGATATTTGCCAACTCCGAAAGCGCTATTGCGAACACGGCGGGCGTCGACGGTCTCGATGCGGACATGCAAAACGTTGTCGACAAGATCAAGCTCGTAAAGTTACCCGAGCCGGTCGAGGTGTTTTTGGGCTTTAACACGTCACCACTCCCCGACGCTATCGAGACGCTGCTTTACCGCGTTGACCATGCCGAGAATCCGAGTGGTATCGAGCGTTATGCCGCCGCCCTTATGAGCGAGGTCGACTTGCCCCGTCTGCGCACCATTGCCGCCAAGTCCGAAATGAGCCTGGCTCGCATTGATCGCTCAAAGATTTTCTATCTCAATTTTGATCGTAGCCTGCTGGACCAGGACGAGATTGACATGCTGCTTGCCGTCGAGTGCCGTCTCAACCGCCTCTCCGGCATCCTTGAGCGCATCGGGGCCGGATTGGTCCCTACGGCATCCTCGCCGAGCCTTGAGGGCTGCGCGCTCTTTGATGCGTGGCATATCGCCAAGACGACCAACGATGTTCCCCGACTGCTCGATACGGCTTCGAGCGATAACCCGTGGGGCAAGCCGGGTACGGTGGCTTGCCAGCCGGGCGGCGAGTGGGACGTGCGCACCCGTTTTGCGCGAATCGTTGAGGCGCTCAACGTGGTCACGCGGCTCGACTATACCTATCGGGCAAACGTTGCCGAGGGGATTATGCTCGTTCGGTTTGGGCAGTCTGTCGTTGATGCCATGCCGCAACGTGAATACGACGCTCAGGATGACGCCTGGCGCGAGCTGGACGAGGACACGCGGGCGATCTGGGCCGCGGAGCACGATGCGCGCGTGGCACTCACGCTTGCGGCAGCGTGTTTTGCCGCGGGCACCTGCATCACGCGCTGCTATGTGCAGATTGCTGCTACCGACAGTGAGCAGGGCGAGCGCGTTGTCGCAACGTATTTCTTTG
The DNA here is from genome assembly GCA_046883645.1 of Collinsella sp. Classification (GTDB taxonomy): domain Bacteria; phylum Actinomycetota; class Coriobacteriia; order Coriobacteriales; family Coriobacteriaceae; genus Collinsella. The sequence goes on from JBKTBE010000060.1 coordinate 6,032, forward strand.
GGCGTGCGGCCTATCTGGCCGATTGCGTGCCTGTCGCCAAGGATCTTGAGAACATGGACATGGACGATATGCCGTGCAAGCGTGTGCTTGAGGCGTATGAGTCAACCGCTCCGGAGACGATTGAGCCTGCGGAGGTTCATGCTCGTCCGCGTGATGACCATCGCACGCTGCCGCCGGCGCTGCGCAATCTGCTGCTTGCCGATACGGCTGACGAGTTGGAGGTCATGGAAGAGGACGACGACCCATACGTGGCCCGTGTTGTTGAATTGCGCGAGCAGGCAAAAGTCGACCGTACAGGTGCTTTTGAAGGCTTTTCCCGTCTTGTCGAGGAGTTGGAGGCTAAGTGCGCCGTCGCCGAGCTTTTAGCGACAGGTCCGGTTCAAACGCAGTTTTGTGACAATCAGCTGGTGCGCATGGTGCTACCGGTGTTGGAAGAAGACGACTCTGTGCGAATCCTTCGTGCGCCCGATGCGCTGTACTTTGCCCAGCACGAGATCTGCAGCTTTTACGCCGAGCAAGAGGACTTTGAACGAGCACTGCCCGAGGTGCGCCATCTTTACGATCTGGCGCGCTCGTCCATGCAATCGCACTTTGCACTCATCAACGTGCTTGCGCGTCTGGAGCGCTTTGACGAGATTATCGAGGTGGCGCGCCACGGCCTACGTATTGCCAGCGATCGTTCTGCAATTGGCTACCTGTTCTATCGCTTGGCGTTTGCCTATTGGAATTGCGATCAGCTCGACCTGGCGCTGGCTTGTTACCGTCTAGTGCCGCGCGGCGAGGAGTCGGGCAGCAGCGCGCTGGAAGAAATGCAGGGCCTTATGAACGAGATGGGCGTCAGCGAGCCTCCGACGTTCGAAGAAGCGGTTGAGACCATCCACAAGGCTGGACTCGAGCTGCCGCCAGTGTCCGCCGTGACGAATCAGCTGGCAGATGCCGCTGTTCAACTGGTCGACAACGGCTTCTTTTTCCTGGCACGCGGTTGCATCTACCAAATGTGGCGCACTATGGGCAACGACGAGCTCGGCTCCCTCAACCGCTCGCTGGGGTAGGCGAAGCTTCCAATGAGGAAAGGATGCTAGGCAATTAGAAAATTTCCTCTTGCCCATCTTAGGCTGTTTGGTTACTATAGAACGGCTGTTACGGAGAGCTGACCGAGAGGCCGAAGGTGCTCGCCTGCTAAGCGAGTATGCCCCAAAAGGGCATCTGGGGTTCGAATCCCCAGCTCTCCGCCAGTACGAATTTGAAGAAGGGTCCCATTTGGGGCCCTTTTTTGTGCGGAGAAAGGAGGCTGGGGATTCGAACCCGAGAGGGCACGGGCGTTAAGCAAACGCGAAAGCGTTTGTAGCCCGTGGCCGAAAAGCCGCCAGGCTTTGAAGCCGGAGGGCATGCGTAGCATGTCCGGACATCCCCAGCTCTCCGCCAGTTTAACTTTAAAGAAGGGTCCCATCGGGGGCCCTTTTTTATTATCGAGAAAGGGCGCTGGGGATTCGAACCCTCAAAAATGAGGCGCCCCGTTGGACGCCTCATTTGGTTCGATGTGATATCGCTCCGGCCCTACGCCTTGGGCGCCTTGGCTACGGTCTCGCTCTCGGCTGTGAGCGGGCGGTTGTCGATGCGGCGGCCCAAGCGATCGAGCTTCACGAGCAGCCATTCAATGGGATTCGGCCCTGCGCCTTCCTCGTCGGCAACCAGGTCCATGACGGCGATCTTGGTGCCGTTCTGCTTGAGTGTAACGCTGCCTACCTTGTCGCCCACATGCACCGTGCCCGAAAGATCGTCGTAGCTAACCTTTTCGGTCACCTCGCCGGCAAGAGAAAACACGGTCGCTTGCGCCGTGGGATCGGCGAGCGTGGCGTCGATTGTCTTATCCGTCCAGTCGGTTTGACTAATGCGCGCCATAAGCGGGTTGCCGTTGACGGTCTTTTCTTGCGTGTTGGCGATTGCGACCGTCACCTTGTGGTCGTAGTACCAGTTGGCAAGGGCGGCGGTATCGGTAAAGCGCTGATCGGTGGTGGTGGAGTTCAAAATAACGGTGTAGATCTCGTCGCCATCGCGGTTGTAGGCGCTCGTAAAGCAATAGCCCGCGTCGTCGGTGGTGCCGGTCTTGCCGCCGATGTTGCCATCTTGGCCCAGTAAATAGTTATGCGTGTCCATGGAATGCGAATGGTCGGTGCCGTCGGCGCCCGTGACTTCGATCCAGGAATCCTCGCTCGCTACGACCTCGCGGATCGTGTCGTTTTTCATGGCCTCCTGCATCATCAGCGCTACGTCGTGTGCGGTTGAGTGCATATCGCCAGCCCACTCATCGAAGTCCAGACCATGCGGGTTTTCAAAAAGCGTACCGGTGCAGCCGAGCTTCTTAGCGCGCTCGTTCATGGCCTTCACAAATGTGGCCTCGGCGTCTTTGGTCTTGGGGTCGATCTTCTTGCCCACATATTCGGCGAGCACGATGGCGGCGTCGTTGCCCGAAGGAATCATCAGACCGCGTAGTGCCTGCTCCACGGTAAGCTCGTCGCCTTCGAGCAAGCCGGCGGTCGAATTACCCACGGTGGCTGCGGCGTTGCTCACCGTGACCTTCTCGTCCATCTTGCAATTCTCGACGGTTAGGATTGCGGTCATGACCTTGGTGATCGAGGCAATCTTGACCTGCTCATCGGCGCCGCGCCCATAGTAGACGGTGCCGTCTTTGCCCATGACGAGGGCATTGGTCGCATCGATATCGGGCAGGTTTTCGGCCGTGATGCCGCGCACATCGGCGGTTTTGCCGCAAACATTGTCGCTCGTGAGCACTTGGGCGCCGGCGACGGTGGGCACGCCAGCGGCAAGGGCGATGGCGCAGACAAAGCCGGCGGCAAGCTGGGCTGAGCGCTTTGCAAAAGAGGTGAGGGACTTCACAGATTTCGCTTTCGACGGGATGGTCTCTTCTGGAACTAGAGTATATCGTTTGCCGGCGTCGGCGATCATCGCGTGCGTGCGTGGCCCACATCCGCTCCCGAACGGGCACAAGGGTGCTTAAGGCCGACTTAATCACCCACGCTTGTTGTGTGTGGCGTGCCTCGCCTCGGGCATAATGGAGCGCGAGAGGAGCACGCATGAACGAGCGCATACTGGTAGTTGATGACGAGAAGGCCATCGCCGACTTGGTTGGTATCTACCTTACAAAAGAGGGCTTTGATGTCCAGATTGCCTATAGCGGGGCCGATGCTGCCAAGGCGATTTTGGAGCAGGAGTTCGATCTGGCGCTGCTGGATGTCATGCTGCCCGATATCGATGGATTTGAGCTGCTGCGTACGATCCGTTCCAGCCATACCTATCCTGTGATCATGCTGACGGCGCGCGATGCCCAGCAAGACAAGATCGAGGGCCTTTCGCTTGGCGCGGACGATTACGTGGTTAAGCCGTTCCGTCCGCTGGAGCTCATCGCGCGCGTGCACGCTCAGCTTCGCCGCTACACCAGCTACGGTAGCCGTGCACAGGCGGCCGAGTCGCCGACCATTCAGCTCGACGGCTTGGAGATCAACCGCGACGCTCGTTCCGTGACGGTGGACGGTGCACCGGTACGCCTCACACCCACCGAGTATTCAATCTTGCTGTATCTGGTCGAGCATCGCGGCAGCGTGGTGGCCGTGGAGGACCTGTTCCGTGCGGTGTGGAACGAGGATTTTATGCCCGGCTCCAACAATACGGTGATGGTGCACATTCGCCACCTGCGCGAAAAGATCGGCGACGACGCACAAAAGCCGCGCTTTATCAAAAACGTCTGGGGCGTCGGCTACATAATCGAATAACGCCTTTGATGGTGGGGAAGTGGATATGACAAAAGACGATAGGCAGGCATTCGAGGTACCCGATCGGCTCTTTGATTACGTGAGGTCGGTCGTCGACAACCGTGCGCTTGCAACGGTGCTGCTCTTTTTGCTGAGCCTGCTGCTGATTGGCATCGACAACATCGTCGGAATCTTGGCGGTGCTGCTTGTTGGCTTTTTGCTGATCGATCGATTTGAGATCGTGCGCCGCTGCGTGGTGATTGGCGGCGCCGCGTGGGCCATGACGTTGGCGATTGGCGCCATGGCGCTCGGCGGCATCGAAGGGCCGGTGCTGTTCGATGCCGGCTTTGTATTCAACATGCTTGGCTTTGTGCTGGCGCTTGCCGCGTGCGTGCTGTTCTTGTGTGGCCGCGCCCTGTACTATCAGGGCTACGAACAGGGCGAGCAGCATGCCGATTGTGTGCTGGCCGCTCGTATTCAAGATCGTCTGATCGATCACCCCGACACCTGGGACAACATTGACGGTGACTTCTTGGAGGTCGAGGGCGCCCTTAACCGCGTGCGTGACCGTGAGCGCAAGGTGCAGCAAGCTCTGCGTGACGAGTCGCATCGCAAGGACGATCTGGTCACGTACTTGGCACATGACCTACGCACCCCGCTTGCCAGTGTGGTGGGCTATCTTTCGCTGTTGCAAGAGGCTCCTGAGCTGCCGGTTGAGCAACGTGCGCACTTTACGGGCGTGGCTCTCGACAAGGCGCACCGGCTCGATGCGCTCATCGAAGAGTTCTTCGATATCACACGCTTTGACTTCCACGATATCGTGCTCACGCGCGGCTATGTTGATCTGGGGTTGCTGCTGGCTCAGGTGGCTGACGAGTTCTATCCCATCCTCAACGAGCAGCATAAGGAAGCCCAAGTTGATATCCACGAGGACCTGACGGTGCTCGTGGATGGCGACAAGATGGCTCGTGTGTTCAACAACATCATGAAAAACGCCGTCGCCTATAGCTATGAGGGCTCGACTATCACGATTGAGGCCGGGCGCCAAGACGATGGCGGCGTGCGCGTTCGCTTTATCAATCAGGGCGATCCTATCCCTGCGGCTAAGCTCAAGGTGATCTTTGAGAAGTTCTATCGCCTGGATGCGGCGCGTGCGACCAATCGCGGTGGTGCCGGTCTGGGCCTTGCTATTGCCAAGGAGATCATCGCGGCACACGGCGGTACCGTTGCATGTGAATCGACGCCCGAACACACGATATTCACCATCGAGCTGCCCGCCGCATAGCCAGCGTGCCCTTACAAACACTTGACAATGCGCTCACGTGCATATGAGCCGCGATTTCTACTATCGATACTGCTGAATTGATATCGATGTGGAGGTATGCGGTATGACGGCTGCTGCGGCTGTGGAGCCCACGGAGCTTGAAGAACTCATGGAAGCGCAGGCCGAGGCCGCGCACGAGCGCGAGGTTGGGGATGCGACTCGCCCCACGGCAGAGGATCTTGCCGCCTCGCCGACGCGCATCGACGTCGAGGGCCTCGACCTGTTCTATGGCGACCATCATGCGCTCAAGGACGTGAATATCAAGATCCGCGACAAGCAGATCACCTCATTTATCGGGCCTTCGGGCTGCGGAAAGTCCACGTTGCTGCGCTGCTTTAACCGCATGAACGACGGCATCAAGGATTGCCGTATCGAGGGCAAGATTGCGCTCGATGGTCAAGATATCCTGGGCGATTACGACATCTGCCGTTTGCGCCAGCGCGTGGGCATGGTGTTCCAGCGCCCCAACCCGTTTCCCATGAGCATCTACGACAACGTCGCCTATGGGCCGCGCGGTATGGGTGTGCGCGACCGCGTCGTGCTCGACGAGCTGGTCGAGGACTCCCTTCGTCGCGCTGCGCTATGGGATGAGGTCAAGGACAAGCTCAAAGAGTCGGGTCTGGGTCTTTCGGGCGGCCAGCAGCAGCGTCTGTGCATCGCCCGCGCGCTGGCCGTGCAGCCCGACATTCTGCTGATGGACGAGCCGACCTCGGCACTCGACCCTGTGTCGACGCTCGTGGTGGAGCAGCTGGCCTGTGAGCTCAAAGAGACCTGCACGCTCGTGGTCGTTACGCACAATATGCAGCAGGCGGCGCGTATCTCCGATTCGGTCGCATTCTTTTTGCTGGGTGAGCTGGTGGAGCACGCGCCCACCGCGCAACTCTTCAAGAATCCGACCGATCCGCGCACGGCGGATTATTTGACGGGGCGTTTTGGCTGATACCATCTAGTAAAGGTACCTTTAGGGTTAAGATGCGGTCATGCCGGCCGCAAAGGGGTTCAACATGATCTATTACGTCGAGGACGATGACAACATCAGGGA
>JBKTBE010000003.1:0-66995 GCA_046883645.1 Collinsella sp.
CCTTGGTGGCCTGACGCTGGGCGTCGTTGAAGTAGGCCGGGACGGTGATGACGGCGTCGGTGACGGTCTCGCCCAGATACTTCTCGGCGTCGGCCTTCATCTTTGCGAGCGTCATGGCGCTCACCTGCTCGGCGGTGTAGTCCTTGCCCTCGATATCGACGACGGCACGGCCACCCTGGCCCTCCTTGACCTCGTACGGCACGGTCTTGATCTCAGAGGTGCACTCGGAGTACTTGCGGCCCATGAAGCGCTTGATGGAGAACACGGTGTTCTTGGGGTTGGTGACAGCCTGGTTCTTAGCGGCCTTACCCACGACGCGGTCGCCGTCGGCACGGAAGCCCACGACGGACGGGGTGGTGCGGTCGCCCTCGGCGTTCACGATAATGGTCGGAGAACCGCCCTCGAGAACGGCCATAGCGGAGTTAGTAGTACCAAGGTCGATACCAAGAATCTTACTCATTAGAAATTCCCTCTCTCTTGTGCGTTTGCACCGACTCGGCGGTCTGCCAAGCGGTGTTTCGGCTTGTCTTTCAGGATGTAGTGTATCCCCTTATGGGCCGGAATATACAAAATCTAAGTCAATTCATATAAGATTTCTTATTGCTGAGAGTTTAGGTCCTTAAATGCGCAGGTAGATGCGCTGATTGAGTTCTCGGCAAATCTATCGAGATCTATGTAGAGATGGCTGAGGTTTGCGTCCGGGGGTGCCTGGGGCCGTCTTGCGGAAAGCTCATCCCGGTTTGAGCGTGGATTCCGGGTCGCAGTTTCCGTCTGAAGGCTCAACCGGAAACCGTATCCCGTTTTGAGAGCTGATACCGGCTCGCATTTTCCGCTAGCGGGCCTAACCGGAAACTGCGACCCGTTTTTCGACCAAATAACGGGATGCCCTTTCCGCAGGCGCGCTCAATAGCTCAATATTTCAAGTCACCTTTAGCTAACATTTGCGCAGCTCAACGGCCCCACCTGCGCGTTTTTTAGTAAACCTTGGCATACTCGGCGAACGGTATGAAGATGCCGGCCAGAGGGTATTGCAAACGGTCGCTCCCGTGGTATGTTTTTGCCCGAATCAAACCGGCGCGCATCGCCTGTAGCGTCGGTCAACAGAGAGGAAACTACCATGGCTCATCCCGTAATTGATGCCGACGAGTGCATCGCTTGTGGCGTTTGCGTCGACTCCTGCCCCGCTGGCGTTCTGGAGCTCCAAGACGTCGCTACCGTCGCTGACGAGGACTCCTGCGTCGCCTGTGGCGCTTGCCAGGACGCTTGCCCCGCTGGCGCGATCACCGAGATCGTCGAGGAGTAACAACTCCCCCACTTGCACACTCAAAAGTACACCGTGCACAAAAAAGGAGGCTTCCGCATCGCCGCGGAGGCCTCTTTTATTTGTGCGGATGACTAATTTGGCACCGCTGCAGATTGCCGCTTAGGGGCGTTTGCAGCATCGGCTACGATAGGTTGTCCTCGTAGGGCATTAGGTCTGCCAGATAGCCCTTCTCCTTGAGCATGGCCTCGATCTCGTCGAGGGTTTGCTCGTCTTCTGCCGCAATGCGGTGGAAGTGATAGCCGCTGGTTACCGTCAGCAGCGGAAAGCTCTTACCGCTCTCGATATCGTGCAGGTAGCGCTCAACATCGCGACGATTGCGGATGTCCAGGTCGGCCGTGATCTTGCCGTACACGCGGTGGTTGACGATCACGTTGAGCACGGCGCCGCCCGCGTCGACGATGCTCGTGAGCTCATCGCCCGCTTGCTCCACGCCGTGGCGAACCTTGACCAGACGCGTGGGCACAGCCGGGCTGCTCGCCGCCTCCTGTAGTACATAGCCGCGATTGGTGGCGACGATATCGTGCCCGTCGGCGCGCAGCAGGGCGATGTCCTGCACCACGACCTGACGGCTCACGCCCACCTCGCGGGCAAGCGCACTGCCCGAGACAGGATCTTTGGCGCTCTCGAGCACGGCCATGATGGCACGGCGACGCTCGCGGGCGTCCATTATTTACCGTCCAGCAGACGCAGGTGCTTGAGCGAGAGGTCGAGAATCGGCGCAGAATGCGTCAGCGCCCCCGAGCTGATAAAGTCAACGCCCAGGTCGGCAAGCGCGCGGATATTGCTGGCGTCCACATTGCCCGAGCACTCGGTCTTGACGCGACCGGCGATAAGCTCGATAGCGGCGGCCATGTCGTCGTGGGTCATGTTGTCGAACATGATGATATCGGCGCCGGCCTCAACTGCCTCGCGCACCATATCCAGGTTCTCGCACTCAATCTCGACCGTCGTGGTAAACGACGCATGGGCGCGCGCCATCTCAATCGCGCGTGCCACGCCACCGGCGGCGTCGATGTGGTTGTCCTTGAGCATGACGGCAGTCGACAGGTTATAGCGGTGGTTGCTGCCACCGCCGATCTCGACCGCGGCCTTCTCGAAGACGCGCATGCCCGGCGTGGTCTTGCGCGTGTCGACAAGCACGGTCTTGGTGCCCACGAGCGCAGCCGCCATCCGATGCGTGTAAGTAGCGATACCGCTCATGCGCTGCAGGTAGTTGAGCGCCACGCGCTCGCCCGAAAGCAGCACGCGCGCGTCGCCGCGCACCTGGCCCACGTGATCGCCGGCGTGCACCTCGTCGCCATCCGAGACATCGAACAACACGGAGCTCTGCGGATCCAGCAGCTCAAAGGTGCGGGCGAATACGTCCAGGCCGGCGATAATGCCGTCGGCCTTGGCGATGAGCTCAACGGTAGCGGGGCGCGCCGTGGGGCACACGCTCGCCGTACTCACGTCCTCAAACGTGATGTCCTCGCGCAGAGCCTGCAAAATCAGATCATCGACGACGAGCTTCATGGTAATGGGATTCATGGTCTACTCCTCCACGGCCTGCGTGCCGGCGGCACGGGCCAAATCATCGATTGCCAGGGGGTCGGCGCTCAGGGCGCGGTGACGGCCATCGAGCGCGGGCTCGCCGGCCTCCTCCACGGCAAGCGACTCGCCGGTGCGCATACGCCAGGCAGCGCGGCGACCCCAGACCAGTGCTTCGAGCAGGCTGTTTGATGCAAGGCGGTTCTTGCCGTGAACGCCGTTGCAAGCCGTCTCGCCCGCGGCGTAGAGCTCAGGCATCGAAGTGCGGCCGTCCTTATCGACCCATACGCCGCCCATAAAGTAGTGCTGCGTGGGCGTAACGGGGATGGGCTCGTCCAAGATGTCGCGGCCGTCCTCAAGGCAGCGCGCGCGAATGTTGGCAAAGTGCCCGGTCACCACATCGCGCTCGACAGGGGCAAAGCTCAGCCACTCGTGCTCGGTGCCGTCCTGCTTCATCTGCTCGCGAATAGCGGCGGCGACCACGTCGCGCGGCTGCAGCTCGTCGGTAAAGCGCTCGCCGGCGGCGTTGAGCAGAATCGCGCCCTCGCCGCGGCAGCTCTCGCTGATCAGGAAGGTGCGGCCCGGCTGCGGCGAGAACAGTCCCGTGGGGTGAATCTGCACGTAGTCCAGATGCTCCATCGTAATGCCGTGCTCCTGCGCGATGTAGCAGGCGTCGCCGGTGAGCTGCGGGAAGTTGGTGGAGTGATCGTACACGCCGCCGATACCGCCCGTCGCCCACAGCGTATGGCGAGCATGAATCTCAAACGGTTCACCGGCATGCACACCCTCGACGGCATGTGCCAGCTCGTCGGCGGGGCGGACCGAATCGCCCTCGTCCACGGCAACAGCGACGACACCAGCGCACACCGTGGCCCCATCGCGTTCGGCCGTCAGGATATCGGTCATGGCCACGTGCTCAAGAATCTGCACGTTGTCCAGCTTGCGGACGGCCTGGAGCAGCTTGGTCGTGATCTCCTTGCCCGTAATGTCAGCATGGAAGGCGATGCGCGGGCGGCTGTGCGCGCCCTCGCGAGTAAAGTCGAGGCCGCCATCGGCCTTGCGCTCAAAGTCCACGCCCATCGCCAGTAGGTCGTTGATGACCGAGCGGCTCGAGCGAATCATGATGTCTACGCTCTCGCGGCGGTTCTCGTAGTGACCGGCGTGCATGGTGTCCTCAAAGAAGGCATCGTAGTCAGAGCCTTCGGGCAGCACGCAGATGCCGCCCTGCGCGAGCATCGAATCGCACTCGTCGACCGCGCCCTTGGAAAGCATGATCACGCGCGTGCTCGTCGGCAGATTGAGGGCAGCGTACAGACCTGCCACGCCGCAGCCGGCAATGACGACATCGCACTCCATGTCGGGGTATTGTTTGGTTTCCACAGGAATCCTCTCCCTTGTAATGCGACATAAGGGACTGTCCCTCATGTCGCATTGGCTTAGCGCGCCGCGTACTCGAGCATGCGGTCGAGCGTGAGTTTGGCCTGGTCGGCGGCCTCGTCCGACACGCCAATCTGCACCTCGCCCTCGCCCGTCTCCAGACAGTGCACGAGCTTTTCGAGCGTGATGAGATCCATGTTGACGCAGGTGGGCTGTACCGCGGGGAAGTAGAACTTTTTGCCGGTGCCCTGGCAGCGGCGCTCGAGCTCGTAGAGCACGCCGCGGACCGTCACGATGATGAACTCGCTGGCGTCCGACTCCTCGGCATACTTGATGATGCCGGCGGTGGAGCCGATGTAGTCGGCCTCGGCCAGCACGTCGGCTTTGCATTCGGGGTGCGCCAGCACGAGCGCGTCGGGATGCGCTTCCTGCGCGTCGACGATCTGCTCGACGGTGATGATGTGGTGGCGCGGGCAATAGCCCTTGTTGAGAATGACGTGCTTTTGCGGCACCTGCTCGGCTACGAAGCGGCCCAAGTTTTGATCGGGGATGAACAGGACATGCTGCTGCGGCAGCTCAGACACGATCTTGACGGCGTTGGAGCTGGTAACGCACACGTCACTCCAGCTCTTGATCTCGACCGTCGAGTTGACGTAGCACACCACGGCCAGGTCGTCGCCATACTCGGCGCGCGCCGCGTCGACCGTCTCGCGCTTGACCATATGGGCCATGGGGCAATCCGCGCCCGGCTCGGGCAGCAGCACGGTCTTGGTGGGGTTAAGCAGCTTGGCGCTCTCGCCCATAAACTCCACGCCGCACAGCACGATGGTCTGCTGCGGCAGGCTCTTAGCAAGCTTTGCCAGGTAGAAGCTGTCGCCGACGTAATCGGCCACAGCCTGGACCTCGGGTGCCACGTAATAGTGTGCCAGGATCACCGCGTCGCGTTGGGTTTTAAGTTGCTGAATGGCCTCGACGAGCTCTGCGGGCACCAATGCCGCGCGCTCCGTTGCCGTCGTTGCCGATGCCAGGCCGGCCGCAATGTCGCGTGCAAGCTCCGATGCATCCATGTTCGCGCTCTGTGCCATCAAGGCCCCTCTCTTTTGGCGAATCTTGGGGCTTTAGTATGACACCTAGGTTTACAGCTGACAAGACAGCTGTAAACCTAGGTGTAAAGTTGAAATAAAGATTCAATCTTGGGGCGGGCCTGACAAGTTAAGAACAGTCGAGCTCTCGATAGCGCAGGAGGCATCTTTCGCCACCGCAATACCGCTCGGCGCGAGTTGCACGCCGTGGGGCGCAAACGGCGCGCACCCCCGCGGGCGGTACACACCCAATGTGGCAAAATCGAACTACTAAGGGGGCCGAATGCTCAAGATTATTGCCTGCGACGACGACGTCGCTTTTCTAGATAGACTGCACCGGATGATCGACCGTTGGTCGACCGAAACGGGCACGGCGGTCGATGTTGCGCTCGTCACGCGCGGCGAGGACCTGCTAGCCCGCCATGCCGCATCGCGCGCCGACATCATCCTGCTCGACATGATCATGCCGCTCGTCAACGGCATGGACACCGCGCGCGAATTGCGCCAGGCCGATACCGCCGTGCGCCTGGTGTTTCTCACCTCATCGCCCGAGTTTGCACTGGAGTCCTACGAGGTCCGCGCCTTCGACTATCTGCTCAAGCCCGTGACTTACGAACGCCTGGCGCAGCTACTCGACGAGCTTTCGAGCATGCGCCCGGCGGCAACCGACGAGCTCGTGATCAAAACGTCCTTTGGCTACCACGCCCTGCGCTTATCCGATATCGAATATGCCGAGGCGCGCAACAAGCACGTGGTCTTCCACCTGCGCGATGGCCGCGATATCGAGGCACTCGAGTCGTTCCGCAGCGTTGAGGACCGTTTGGCACAAAATGCCACCTTCTTTAAATGCCACCGTAGTTACCAGGTCAACTTGCGCAACATCGACCACTTCGATCGCACGGACATCGTCATGCGCTCGGGCGCGTGCATTCCGCTGTCGCGCAGCAGCAAGCAGGGATTCCAAGACGCCTACTTTGCGATGCGCTTCGAGGGCGGGAGGCGCTAATGCCCGCAACGGTCGAAATGGTCCTTTGGGCAATCCACCACGCCACGACGTTGCTCTTTGGCGTCTTTGCCTCGGCGGCGCTGTGCGGTGTCGAAATCAACCGACGCCACGCGCTTGAGCTGCTGGGGGTCGGCGTCGTGACCGGCGCCGCCTTCTCGATCGCCAATGTCGCTGGCGGAGAGCTTTTTGCCCGCCAGGCTTATCCGCTTGTCGTGCACCTGCCGCTTATCGTCTACCTGTGCGCGCGCTACCGCCTGAGTCCACTGCTTGCCGCGCTCGGCATTACGAGCGCCTATCTGAGCTGCCAGTTCAGCAACTGGATGGGTATCGCCGCATTTGCCGCGACCGATTCGCAGACCACGTACTATCTGGCGCGCATCGCGACCACGCTCGCCGTCTTTGCCGTCCTGTTGCATTGGGCCGGCGACATCGGTCCGCGCCTGGCGATTAAAAGCACCACCGAGCTGAGCATCCTTTTAATCCTGCCGCTCGTCTATTACGTCTTTGACTATGCCACCAACGTCTACACCACGCTGTTCCACTCGGGCTCGGTGGTGACGGTTGAGTTTTTAGCCTTTGCGCTCTGTGCCTTCTATCTTATGTTTCTTGCCGTTTACCTGCGCGAATACGAAGAAAAGGAAACCGCCGAGCGAGAGCGATGGATGCTCGAAACCCGCGACAGCGCCGCCATCAAAGAGCTCGAGGCCTGGCGTCAATCTGGGCGCGAGCTGTCGATTCTTCGCCACGATATGCGCCACTTCCTACGCGGTCTGGCCGCTTTGATTGAGGAGGGCCACACCGACGAGGCGCTCAAACGCATCGACGAACTCTGCGAAGCCGGCGACCGCACCGCCGTACGCCGCTTCTGCGCCAACGAGACCGTAAACATTGCGCTTTCGTCATTTAACTCGGAAATTAATAGAAACGGCATTACCGCCAACCTGCGCGCCGCCGTACCCGAAACCATCCATGTAGGTGACGCCGACCTGTTTAGCGTGCTCTCAAATGCCTTGGAAAACGCTATCACCGCCGCAAGCGCCGCGCCCCAAGGAAAGCGATTCGTCGACTTTGACCTGCGATTAGAGGACGGCCAGCTGCTGCTGTTAGTTTCCAACACGTTTGACCGCGCGCCGCGCATGGTCGACGGCATGCCCGTAGCCGGGCACACCGGACACGGCTTTGGAACCAAGAGCATTAAGCTTGCCGTCGAACGCATGAATGGTAACTGCCAGTTCCGCATTAACGGCGATCGGTTTGAGCTGCGTGCTGTGATGTAGAAGTGCGGCGCCGATCTCGAGGCGTGCCTTGCCCGCCAGGCAATCGCTCGCCGGCGCCAATCCGCTACAGCGGAGCGGTCGCCGGAGTCAGCTGCTTGATATAGGCCCACATGCGCTGCTTAGCGGCCTTGTCGGTGAGTGCCGCCTCAAAGCCGTCGAGCGCGAGCACGCGGCGGCCCTGCACATGGGCGACCAGGCCGGGCTTGAGCATGGCGGTGTCGAAGTCATCGATCGCCACGAGCATATCGGCGTAGGTCTCGCGCATGGCATCGGCCGCGTTGTTGTCGAGCAGTAGCACCGCCTCGGGGTCCAAGGCCTCGAGCGCCTCGCGGAACAGCTCGCACGGCAGAGTCTCGCCCACCGCGACCGCTCCGTCACCCACGCCGGCGACGCTTGCCAGCACGCAAAAATCCTCGGGCGCGTAGCCGATGGCCCCAAGCGCCTTGCGCAACGCCGCGCCATCCGGGCCGGCGGCAAGCTCGCCACCCGAACGCTCGGCCTCGTCCAAATCGCCTTTGACCAGCACGATCGGCGAGCACGCGTTGCCCGCGATACGCACGCCACGGACCGCAAGCGATGTGAGCTCCTGCTCGGCCGCCTGGGCGATGGCTTCTTTTTTCTGGCTTTGTGACGTGGACATGCGCTCTCCAATCGTTTGCGTGCCCACCATTATATAAAAGAGCTGCCCGCGAGTGGTTGCTTTGCGGGCGGCTGGGTATAAGCACGGTCGTACTGAGTTTTACGCGGCCGAGCCGCGTCGCATTATGGAGGTCACCATGGCTGACATTAAGCAGATTACCCCCGAGAACTTCGATTCCGTCGTTAACGACAGCCTGCCCGTGCTGGTCGATTTTTGGGCACCGTGGTGCGGTCCCTGCCGCTCCCTCTCGCCCATCGTTGACGAGGTTGCCGATGAGCTGGCGGGCAAGCTTGCCGTTGCCAAATGCAACGTCGACGACAACCAGGACCTGGCCATGAAGTATGGCGTCATGAGCATCCCCACGCTGATTGTGTTTAAGAACGGCGAGGAGATTGACCGCTCGGTTGGCGCTCTGCCCAAGACGAGGCTGCAGGCGCTGCTGGAGAAGCATCTGTAATACGCTTGTTACTTACCCGCCGTCCATGAGCGCTTTTGCACCGCTCGCCGGACTTCTGGATGCACCGAGTGCAACCACGGATAGTATGGTAGTCACAAACAGCCCCCAGTGAACGGGTGCGGGTCGCACAGACTCGTACCCGTTTTCTTATGCAGCTGCGCGCAGAGCGGGCGTAGTAAAATCTGAACCACTGAACTGCCCCATACAAAAGGAGATTTTCCATGCATGATGTTGGAATGAACATGAGCCAGCTTGCCACGAGCGTCAAACAGGTCGACGACACCATCGAGCTCGCTCATGAGTGGAGCCATCAGCTGCTGCATGCGACCGAGAATTTTGACATGGAGCGCATCGGCGCCAAGCTCGAGGCCGCCATGGCCGCGCTGCACGAGGCGCATGACGCGCTCGAGGGCTACGAGGAAGCCATCGAGGCCGACCACAACTCCGTCGGCTCCGTGAAGCTGGTGTAACGTGGCCGAACATGAGCACGGCTGCGGGTACGAGCACGAGCATCCGCACGGGGCGGATGGTGACGCAGGCTGCCACTGTAGTGGCTCCGGCTCCGAGCTGGTCCGCTTTTCGGTTACCGCACCGGACGACCTGCTGCGCCGTTTTGACGAACAGATCGCGCGCCGCGGCGACGTGGCCAACCGCTCCGAGGCCGTGCGCGACCTGATTCGCGCCTCGATCGCCAAGGAGCAGATGCGCACGCCCGATGAGCATGTTATCGGGTCGCTCACCATGATCTACGACCACCATACCGGCGACCTGACGCGCCGTCTGGACGAAGTGCAGCACGACTACACCGACGAGATCGTATCGACCATGCACGTGCATCTGGATCACCACAACTGCTTGGAGATTCTGGCGCTCAAGGGTCGCGGCGAACGTGTCTACGAGCTGGCTGACCGTCTGCTGGGCCTGCGCGGCGTTAAGCACGGCGAGCTCACGTGCGCCGCCACCAAGCAGAGCTTGGGGCTGTAACAGCACACATTTCAACGAAGGAGGGTCGCATGCGACATGCGCATATCCATGTAACGGGCATTGTGCAGGGTGTCGGCATGCGACCGTTTGTGTATCGCGAGGCCATGGCGCACGGCATTTGCGGCTGGGTGCTCAACGCGGGCGACGGCGTGCATATCGAGGCGCACGCTTCGGTCGAGGCGCTCGACGGCTTTGTCGCCGCGCTGTCGGAGCACGCGCCTGCCGCGACCCGCGTTGAGCATGTCGAGGTTATGGACCTAGCACCCGGCAACTGGGACGCCGCTAACGAGCAGGGTTTTCGCATTGTGGCGTCACAGGATCAAACTGCCCACACGACGCTCATCTCACCCGACATCGCCACGTGCGACGACTGCCTGCGCGAGCTGTTCGACCCCGCCGACCGACGCTTTCACTATCCCTTTATCAACTGCACCAACTGCGGACCGCGCTTTACCATCATTCGCTCGCTGCCCTATGACCGAGCGGCCACCTCGATGAATCGCTTTCCCATGTGCCCTGAGTGTGCCGCGGAGTATGCCAATCCGCTCGACCGTCGCTTTCACGCGCAGCCCGATGCCTGCTTTAATTGCGGGCCGCATATCATGTGGCGCGAAGCGAGCGTGGGCGATGAGCCGGGCGAAGCCGCCGCGCCGCTGGCCGTCGGCACCACGCGCGAGACCAGCGACGCCATTATCGACCGCTGCGTTGAGCTGCTGGCCCTTGGTGGCATCGTCGCCATCAAGGGCCTGGGCGGATTCCATCTATCCTGTGACGCCTCCAACGAGCAGGCGGTAGCCGAGCTTCGCCGCCGTAAACGCCGCAGCAACAAGCCACTTGCCGTTATGGTGCGCAGCCTTGCCGACGCTGAACGCCTGTGCCATATCAGCGACGTTGAGCGCGGCTTGCTGGCCGGCAGCATTCGCCCCATTGTGCTGCTGCGCCGACGTGCTGTTTGCGAGAGCGGTGATTCTCCCGACGCCCTCGCGCTCGCACCGTCCGTCGCGCGCGACCTGCCCGAGCTCGGCGTTATGCTCCCCTACACCCCGCTTCAGCATCTGCTGCTTGCCGCGGCAGAAACGCATGGCATGCACGCGCTGGTTATGACCAGCGGAAACTTGAGCGAAGAGCCCATCGAGACCGATGACGATCTTGCCTGGGAGCATCTCGTTGCCGCCGGCATCGCCGACGCGCTGCTCGGCAATGACCGCGCGATCCTCTCGCGCTACGACGACTCCGTGGTACGTGTGGTCGACGGGGTCGTTATGCCCGTGCGCCGCGCTCGCGGGTACGCCCCGCAGCCGTTGCCGCTGCCGGCACTCGCCAGCGCCGCGCCCTGCGTGCTCGCCTGTGGCCCGCAGCAAAAGGCCACGATCGCACTCACGCGCGAAGACGCGAATGGAACGTCGGCCTGTTTTGTGTCGCAGCATATCGGCGATGTCGAAAACGGTGCGACTTTCGATGCGTGGAATGCGGCACGCACGCGACTGGAAGACCTTTTTGACCTAGCGCCCGCCGCGCTGGCCTGCGACTTGCACCCCAGCTACCTATCGAGTCAGTGGGCACGCGAACAGGCGCGCGAGCGCAATCTGCCGCTTATCGAAGTCCAGCACCATCATGCGCACATCGCGAGCGTGATGGCTGAGGCTATCGCCACAGGACAGCTTGCACCCAATGCGCGCGTACTTGGCATCGCCTTCGATGGAACGGGCGCTGGCACCGACGGAACCATTTGGGGCGGTGAGTTTCTTGTCGCCGGCCTCGCCGATTTTGAGCGCACCGCGCACCTGCGTACCTGGGCACTCCCCGGTGGCGCCGCATCTGTGCGCGACGCCCGACGCAACGCCTTTGCCCTGCTGAGCGAGCTCGATCTACTCGAACATCCGGGTGCCGCGGGACTCCTGGGCGGCCTCGATGAGCAGACGCGCAGTATCACGACCACGATGATCAAGCGGAGCATCAACAGCCCGCGAACGAGCAGTATGGGCCGTCTGTTTGACGCCGCGGCGGCGATCTTGAACATCTGCGGCACTGCAACCTACGAGGGCGAACCCGCCATCGAGCTCGAGGCCGCCGCTTGGCGCGCTTTTAGCGACGAAAACAGCCATTTCACTGGCAATCAGGCTGGCGTATCCGCATCCGTCTCAACATCGCTGGACAGTTTGTTCAGATATGTATTAACTACTGACCCCCTATCCCGCATTTTTGCCTCAGATTTGGCCAAAAAAGGCTCTCCAGACACCCTATTTGCGGCAAATATGTCTGCCGAACACCCCAAATCAACCCATTTGGGATCATCGCAGACGGCTTTTGCCACCCAGAGCCCATCACAAAAATACGTATCTGAACTACTAACTGTCCAGGCGGCCTCGGACAACCCCCTCATTTTGGATCCCAAACCGCTTTTTGAGGCGCTTTTGAGTGGAATCGAGGCCGGTGTGCCGGCCGACAAGCTCGCGCTCGACTTCCATATCGCCATTGCACGCGCATCGGCACGTATCGCAAGCGAAATCTGCGCTCGCGAAGGCATCGACATCGTCGCGCTCTCGGGCGGCGTGTTCATGAACCGACTTTTGCTTCGGCTCCTCACGCGCGAGCTCAAAGACGCCGGTCTTGCCGTCTTGGTTCCCCACACCGTGCCCGTCAACGACGGCTGCATCGCCTACGGCCAGGCGGCGGTCGCCCGCGCTCGCCTCACGCAGATCGCATCGCGGTAGGCTGCTTGGCCAGCCCATGCGCCGCCGTCTCACAGGTGTAACGCGTTTGCCCGCAACCCCCGCGAGCGCTACCATCAACTGATGGACTATTAAGCGCCCATCCAGCGCAAAGCGTATAAAAGGGGAACATTATGTGCCTTGCCGTTCCCGGTAAAGTGGTCAAACGCGACGACGACCTAAAGGCGACCGTCGACATGATGGGCATCGAGCGCCCCGTGTCGCTGCGACTTGTGCCGACGGCGCAGGTAGGCGACTATGTTCTCGTACACGCCGGCTTTGGCATCCAGATTGTCGACGAGCAGGAAGCTCAAGAGACGCTCGAGCTGGTCAACGCCATGACCGAGCTGGTCGAAGAGGACCAGCTCGCCACCAACCCGGCCGAGGCATACTAGTGGCGGCGGCACAACCGGTTCACTCCGGTATCGACTTTTCGGCATTCCGCGATCCCAAGCTGGCTCGCGAGCTCATCGATCGTATTCATGAGCTTGTCGGCAACCGCAGCATCAACCTTATGGAAGTCTGCGGCACGCACACCGTGAGCATCGGTCGCTATGGCTTTCGCTCCATTATGCCTGCCGGGCTCAAACTGCTGAGCGGTCCGGGTTGCCCCGTCTGTGTTACCGCCAACCGCGATATCGACCATGCAATCGCGCTCGCCAAGATGGACGGCGCCATCATCACCACCTTTGGCGACATGATGCGCGTGCCCGGGTCGTCTACCTCGCTCGCCGCGCAAAAGGCGGCGGGGCGCGATATTCGCATTGTGTACTCCCCGCTCGATGCACTCGATATCGCCGAACACAACCCCGATCGCCCGGTCATCTTTATGGGCGTCGGCTTTGAGACCACGACGCCTACCATCGCCGCCGCCATCCTGGAGGCAGACGCGCGCGGGCTGCAGAACTTCTCGGTCTACTGTGCCCATAAGACCACGCCGCCGGCGCTGCGCGCCATCGCCAACGATCCCGAGACCACTATCGACGGCTTTATCCTGCCGGGCCACGTCGCCACCATCACGGGCCTGGCGCCCTTTAGCTTTTTGGTCGACGAGTTCAATACCCCGGGTGTGGTCACGGGATTTGAACCGGTCGATATCCTGCAGGGCATCTGCATGCTGGTCCAGATGGTTGTCGAGAACAGGCCGGCGATCGACAACGCCTACCGCCGTGGCGTCAACGCAGACGGCAACCCCGTTGCGCGCCAGCTGGTCGAGCAGGTGTTTGAGCCATGCAACACCACGTGGCGCGGGCTGGGGCCGATTGCCAACTCGGGCCTTTCCATCCGCCCCGAGTTCTCGCGCTTTGATGCCCGCACTCGCTTTGACGTGCCCGTTGAGACGACGGTCGAGCCGCGTGGGTGCCGCTGCGGCGACGTGCTGCGCGGGGCCATTACGCCGAGCGACTGCCCTCTGTTCGGCCAAGCTTGTACACCCGAGCATCCCGTCGGCCCCTGCATGGTGAGTTCCGAGGGCAGCTGTGCAGCATATTTCCGCTACCGAGGCTAATGGGTTCCGCCGCTCTAACGAACGGCGGGCCGGTCGACGCTGCACCTCACCCATATAATTCCGTCCTCGATTGGAGTTTTCGATATGTCCCGTACTGCCACCGATAGCACTGTCCTGTTGGGCCACGGCTCTGGCGGCCAGATGATGAAACGCATCATCGATGAGGTCATTTTGGATGCCTTTGGGTCGCCCGAACTGCTCGAGGGCAACGATGCCGGCGTCGCTGCGCTGCCCGCGAGCGGGCGCATCGCCATGTCGACCGACAGCTTTGTAGTCTCGCCGCAGTTCTTCCCCGGCGGCAATATCGGCCGACTCGCCGTGTGCGGAACCGTTAACGACGTCGCGACCTCGGGCGCCAACGTGCGCTACCTCTCATGCGGTTTTATCCTCGAAGAGGGCTACCCCATGGACAAGCTGCGTCAAATCGTGCAGACCATGGCCGAAACGGCGCGCGAGGCGGACGTGGCGATCATCACGGGCGACACCAAGGTGGTCGAGCGCGGCGGGGCCGACGGCGTCTACATCAATACCGCCGGCGTGGGCGAGGTGCCCGAGGGCGTGGCGCTCAGCGGCGCCAACTGCCAGCCTGGCGATGTCATCCTGGTGTCGGGTACACTCGGCGACCACGGTATCGCCATCATGAGTCAGCGCGAGGGTCTGGCGTTTTCGAGCACCATCGAAAGCGACGCCGCGCCGCTCAACCACCTGATTGCCGATGTGCTTGCCGCAGCACCCGACACACGCTGCTTCCGCGACCCCACTCGCGGTGGCCTGGCGTCCACGCTCAACGAGTTTGCCCAGGCCAGCGGCGTTGCCATGGAGGTCGACGAGGATGCCGTGCCCGTACGCCCCGACGTGCAGGCAGCCTGCGAGATGCTCGGCTATGATGTGTTGCAGGTGGCAAACGAGGGCAAGATGGTCGCCGTGGTGCCGGCCGAACAGGCAGATGCGGCACTGGCCGCCATGCGCGCCGCCCGCTACGGCAAGAATGCCGCCATCATCGGTCGCGTGCTGCCGCTTGCCGAGGACGCCCGCCCCGCCGTGCACGTACGCACCGGCTGGGGCTCGACCCGCATACTCGACATGCTCGTGGGAGAGCAGCTGCCGAGGATTTGCTAACGACAAAGGCTCAGGGCTATTAAAGATATTCAGATTCCAAACATGCCCGGCACGCATGCCCAGTATCATGGGGTGCGTTTTACAACTCAAGCGGCAGGAGCACCCATGGCAGCAGCTTTTTCCCATGTGATCTTTGACCTGGACGGCACCATTCTCAACACGCTCGAGGACCTGGCGGCCGCCGGCAACCATACCTGCGAGATGCACGGCTGGCCCACGTTTGCCGTAGACGAGTACCGCTACAAGGTGGGAAACGGCATGCTCAAGCTGGTCGAGCGCCTTATGCCCGCCGAGTATGCGGGCGACGGCCGTATGTTTGAGCAGACGCTTGCCGAGTTTAGGGCTTATTACGGCGAGCACAAGGAAGACCACACCTCACCGTACGCCGGTACGATCGAGATGCTCGACCGCCTGCGCGTCGCGGGCGTGCAGCTTGCCGTGCTCACCAACAAGGACCATGTCTCGGCCGCTCCGCTTATCGAGAAGTATTTTGGTTCCGAGCGCTTTGCGCTGGTGCAGGGCCGCGTCGACGCGTTTCCTCCCAAGCCCGAGGCGCCTGTTACGCTGCATGTGATGAAAGAGCTAGGCGCCGACCCGGCAACCACACTCTATGTGGGCGATTCCAATGTCGATATCCTGACCGGTCACAACGCCGGCCTCAAGAGCGCCGGCGTCGCCTGGGGCTTCCGTGGCCGCGCAGAGCTAGAAGCCGCCGGCGCCGACTACGTGGTGGACACCCAGGATGAGCTCGCGGCGCTGATTCTGGGCGAGTAGCGGGGCTGTCGCTCAACACGGCTGCATAGATTCTGTCGCGCGGAAAGTAGTCGTTGGGGACATTCTTAAACGACTAGTCAAACAAGAACGTCCCCAATGACTGCCATGGCAACGCCGATGTTTCGGCAATGACAGCGAGCGGGCACCAGAGCGAACAAATTGGCATGAAAAGAGGACGGCATAGACCTTCTGGTCATGCCGTCCTCTTTGAATGACAAGTTGTCGCTCTGGTGCCCGCGCAGCGTCGAGCAGTTACGGCGTTTGGTAAAACGCCGTAACAAACTACCGCGTAACTCCCCTAGCTCAGCATCGCATCCATCATCTCGGAGTTGACGGAGTCGTCAGCAGACCACTCGCCGTCGTCGTTGCAGGTGTACTTGAAGATAACCGTGGTCTTCCTGGGCTCGGTGGCCTTGGTCACATCGACCATCACCTGGCCGGCCATCTTGTACAGCTCGTCATCGGAAGGAACCGTGTCAAGTGCAGCGACCTTCTCCTGATACTGGGTGGAGAAGTCCTCGACGATCTTGTTCATGGACTTGCAGGTGATGGAGACCTCGGCGGTTGCAACGCCCTTGTCCTCGTCGACCGTCACGTCGCCGATCTCGTAATCAAAGCCCTCGAGATAGGTCTTGGCATACTCCTTGGGATCGATGCCCAGCTGCTCGAACTCGTCGCCCGAAGCCTCTTCCAGACCAGAGAGGAAATCGTCGCCACCGTTTTTGACCTCATCGAACTGAGTCGTAAGGTCCTCGGTGATGAGCTCTTCGATCGAGGGGCCTCCGCAGCCGGAAAGCACGACCACACATGCAACCAAAACGGCCATGAGGGGCGCAAGCAGCAGCTTCTTTTTCATGATGTTCCTCCCAATGAGCGGCACCGCGCTTCCCAAACGCGGCGCACGTTGTGATAGTAAGCACATACTATCCACTTATGAACACCCTCGGCAGCACGAAGGCGCGGTCGGTTCGTTTTAGCGTCCGAACGGTTTGCAAGCCCGCCCAACGCACAATAAAACGCTCCCCTGCGGTGCAATAAAAAAGGGTGGCCGGACAATCCGACCACCCTTAGACATTATGCGATGCCGCGATTTACTTGCGGACAACCTTGACGATAGCATCGCCGGCAGCGACGGCGGAGTCGGCCTCGACGGCAAGCTCGACGTCGGCAAACTCGGCAGTGTTGGACACGGCCACGACGACGCAGTCTTTGTAACCGGCAGCGGCGATCTTGGCGCGGTCGATCTTGAGCATGGGCTGGCCGGCCTTGACGACGTCGTCGGCCTTGACGAAGCCCTCGAAGCCGTCGCCGTTCATGTTGACGGTATCGACGCCGACGTGCACCAGAACCTCGATGCCGCTATCGGACTGCAGGCCCACGGCGTGACCCATGGTGACGGTAACCTTGCCGTCGCAGGGAGCGTAGACCAGATCGTCCTCGGGCCACACGGCGCAGCCCTTGCCCAGGACCTCGCCACCAAAGACGGGATCGGGCACGTCGGCCATCTTGATGACCTTGCCCTTGACGGGCGAGCACAGCACGTCGGCGTCGGCAGAAGCAGAGATGGAGGCAGGAGCAGCGGCAGCCGCGGGCTCAGCCTTCTTCTTGAACATGTCAAACAGACCCATACGTTTTCTCCTCTTGATTAAGCGCAACGTAGTGCGCATGCCTATGGTGATTATAGTGCCAATTGGACCAAAAACTAAGGTGGGGAGTCGAATCGAAAACTCTGCCGACGTCTTTGTCCATCGGCGCCCGTTTTGTTGATTAACCCTCGATGAGCCCCAGATGCACGAAGGCGTTCCAGATGCCGTCGTCGTCGACATTCGTGGTCACGAAATCGGCCGCCGGTCCGGCGTTCGTCAGAGCGCCGGAACTCAATCGCCGGAACTCAATTACTCCAAGCCCTCAGCGCCGTTGGACTCGATAATCTTCTGGTATGCGAAGAAGCTGTCCTTGCGGCGGCGCTCGTAGGTGCCGGTGCCGTCGTCGTACTTATCGACGTGGATGAAGCCGTAGCGCTTGCGCATCTCGCCGGTGCCGGCGGACACCAGGTCGACGGGGCCCCACCAGGTGTAGGCGATCAGGTCGACGCCGTCGGCGACGGCCTCGCCCATGGCCTTGATGTGACTCTGCAGATAGGCGATGCGGTACGGATCGTGAATGGAGCCGTCCTCCTCGACCTCGTCGTAAGCGCCCATGCCGTTCTCGACCACCATCAGCGGAATCTCGTAGCGGGCGTAGATCTCGTTGAGGGCGATACGCAGGCCCAGCGGGTCGATCTGCCAGCCCCAGTCGGTGGACTCCAGATAGGGATTCTTTCCGCCAAAGGTCATGTTGCCCTCGGTCATCTCGTGGTCCTTGTGGGTGCCCACGGTGCCGGACATGTAATAGCTAAAGGAATAGAAGTCGACCTTGCCGTCGGCGATATCCTGCAGGTCGCCGTCCTCCATCACAAGCTCAACATCGTTCTCGGCCCAGAAGCGCTTGGCATAGAACGGGTACTTTCCGCGCACCTGCACGTCGGAGCAGTACCAGTTCATGGCGTTCATCTCCTGCTGCGTGGCGAACACGTCGGCCGGATCGCACGTGGCGGCATAGGAAAGGATAAAGCAGTCCATGTTGCCCATCTTGAACTGCGGGTAATGCTCGTGGGCATAGCGCACGACGCGACCGCTGGCGACAAACTGGTGATGCAGCGCCTGCATACGGGCCTGTGGCGTGGTGTGAACCGCCGAAGCCGGGCCCTCAAAGCCCTGAATCATGCTGGTCTCGAAGAGGTTGCCCATGTCCTGAGTACCGCAGTTGATCTCGTTGAAGGTGAGCCAGAACTTGACCTTGTCCTGGTAACGGTCGAAGACGGTTTGGCAGTACTTCTCAAAGAAGCCGATGAGCTCGCGGCTCGCCCAGCCGTTGTACTTCTCGACCAGGTGATAGGGCATCTCGTAGTGTGAGAGGGTCACGAGCGGCTCGATGTTGTGGGCGCGCAGGCAGTCGAAGACGCGGTCGTAGAAGGCGAGGCCGGCCTCGTTGGGCTCGGCGTCGTCGCCGTTGGGGAAGATTCGGCTCCAAGAGATGGACATGCGGAACATGTTGAAGCCCATCTCGGCGAACAGCGCGATGTCCTCCTCGTAGTGATGGTAGAAATCGATGCCGTCATGGTTGGGGTAGAAGCGGTTGGGGTCGATGTCGATCGTGATCTGACGCGGCTCCTTGTAGCTGCCGCCCAGGAAGTGGTCGTCGACGGAAGCGCCGCGGCCGTCCACGTTCCAAGCGCCCTCAAACTGGTTGGCGGCGGTAGCGCCACCCCAATAGAAACCCTCGGGGAACTTGATGTTTGCCATGAGCATCTCCTTTGCATCGTGGGTCGATAAGCCGAGTATCGCCCACGCGGGAGACATGCGGACGCGGGGGCGCCAAACCCGACACTTCTTTTCGCGCCCGCAGCCTGCCGCCGCCCCGCCCCTGACACTTCCTGATACCTGCCAAAAAGGGACAGGTTTATTTTGGTGGGTTTTATCTGGGCAAACGCTGACGATGGGCCGCCGGCGTGCAGCCATAGCGCTCGGCAAACTTTTTGTAGAAGAAGCTCATGTTGGCATAGCCCGCCTCGTGCGCTGCGACCTCCGCGGTGGCGCCGGCGTCGAGCAGCGTCGCCGCGCGCGCCAGGCGGCTCTCCTGCACGAGCTGCATAAACGTGCGGCCTGTCTGACGCTTGAGTAGGGCGCTTGCGTAGTTGGGGCTCAGGTGCAGGTGGCGGGCGAGGTCATCGAGGGTGCAGTCGCAGGCGTTGCGCTCGATGAAGCCCATGGCAGCCGCGACCTGCGCCGATGGCAGCGCGGGTGCGTCCGTTTGCAGCAGGCCGGCTTCGTAGCTTTGCATGAGCTCAACCAGCAGCAGCTCGAACAGCCTCGAGACAATCTGGGGGCTCGCCGGCGTGGGGTCCAGGCGCTCGCACAGCATCTCCTGCATATAGCGGCGCACGCGACGGCTACCGCCCGTGTGGAAATGAACGTGGCCGCGGTGGTCGGTTTCATCGTTGAGGGCGTTGAGCAGGAACCGCGACACCGCGCTTGCGGGCGAAAGGCTTTGCTCCAGGCTACGGCGCAGCATTGGCCGCGAGATGATGACGCTCAGCATTATGTCGTGCTCATCGAGCTCGCCAACAGCATGCGGGCAGGCGGCATCGAGCAGGAGGACCTCGTTTTGAGCGAGCATGAGCGGCGCGCCGTTGACGATCTGCGGCGCTCGTCCTCGATAGACATAGCTGATTTCGACATAATCGTGCACGTGTTCCGGCACAGGATTGAAGCGCGAGTTGCGAACAATCGATAGCCCCTCGGGCATGCCTTCTTGGTGCAGAGCGAGCGTTGGGTTGCCAATTTTACGAATGAATCGGCCATCAATATCTGCCTGATTACCTTGACCGAGTGCATCGCTCCAGTCGTAATGGGCGCCCGCGCGATAGGCGCGTTCACTGTCGGTCAGCTCGAGTAGCAGGTTATCCAAGCGCGCGAGCTCCATAGTGCTCCCATCGTTGATTCGGTCATATTCTGCCGTGGTTTTGATATTAGCAGGGCGGCGCGCTCGGCGTACTCTGACTTCAATGGATTTGAAAGGCTGGTTTTGGAGGAGCGTATATGGCGGCGTATTTTGAGCAGGTGCTTGGCGGCACCTACGACAACCACGTGCTTCCGTTCTTGTGGCTCAAGGGCGAGGCGCGCGAGACGATTACCGAGTATCTGGAGCAGATCGCCGGGGCGGACATCCACGAGGTTTGCCTGGAATCGCGCACGCATCCCGATTTCTGTCGCGACGGCTGGTGGTCTGACCTGCGCTTTATCATCGGCGAGTGCAAGCGCCTGGGGTTAAAGATCTGGCTGCTCGACGACGCCCACTTCCCCACAGGCTATGCCAACGGCGCGCTTGCGGGCGATGGCGTCGACCCCGCGCTCAAGAAAACCGTGCTCAAGCATCGCACGATTACGGTTGTTGGTCCCCAACCGTCCACGACTATCAAGCTCAGTAATCTCATGGACCCCACCGAGCGCTTTGTGGGCGTGGCAGCTTTTGATGCCGCTGGTGCGCCGCTCGACCTTGCGCTCGCTGTTGAGCAAGGAGACGATGGAACGCCCGCCCGCTTGCGTTTTGACGCCCCCACCGGCGTCACTACGATCGTGCTGTACGCCACCAGCCAAAAGACCGGCTTTCGCGATGAGTACATCAACATGGTCGACGCCGCCTCGTGCCACGCGCTCATCGACGCCGTCTACGAGCCCACGTTTGAGCATCTGAGCGACGAGTTTGGCAAAACGATCTTGGGCTTTTTCACCGATGAGCCCGGCTTTATGAACGAGAAGGGCACCACGCTCGACGATGCTTCTACCGGCAGTTTTATCGGGCGAGGCGACCTAGCGCTGCCGTGGTCGAACGAGCTTGCCCACCGCCTGCGCGATGCGCTTGGCGAGAATTGGCTTGCTAAGTTGCACGGCCTTTGGACGCGCGAGGCAAACGGCGCCCAGGTTCGCCACGCCTATATGGACCTTGCTACGCAGCTCTACCGCAGCTGCTTTGACGAGCAGATTGGCGGTTGGTGCCGCGCGCACGGCGTCATGCACATTGGCCACGTGATCGAGGACAAGAGTTGTCACACGCGCCTGGGTCAGGGCGCTGGGCACTACTTCCGCGCGGTCGCAGGACAGGACATGGCCGGTGTCGACGTGGTCATCAACCAGCTTGCCCCCGGAATTGACCGCGGGCGCTACAGCTACTTCCACGGCGCATGGAACATGGAGTTCTTTACGTACGCGCTTGCCAAGCTGGGCTCTTCGGCCGCGCGCCTCGACCCCAAAAAGCAGGGGCGCTGCATGGCCGAGGTCTTTGGCGCCTTTGGCTGGCACGAGGGTTTGCGCGAGATGAAGTGGATCGCCGATCACATGCTCGTCCGCGGTATTAACTGGTTTACGCCGCACGCGTTTAGCATGGCGCCCTTCCCCGACTGGGACTGCCCGCCGCATTTTTACGCGCACGGCAACAACCCGCAGTGGCCGCACTTTGGCCAGCTCATGCGCTATATGAATCGCACGGCCGCATTGCTTTCAGGAGGCACTGCCGCCTGCCCCGTCGCCGTTCTGTACCATGCCGACGCCGAATGGGCCGGCAACGCCATGCCCGTCGAGCGCGTAGCGGCCGAGCTCACGCGCGCGCAGATCGATTTTGACTTTGTGCCTGCCGAGGCTTTTGAGGATGAGGACCGCTACGAGGTTTCGATTGCCGATGGAATGCTGGCTGTTAACGGCTGCCGCTACCAGGCGTTTGTCATGTCCGGCGCCTCGTTTATTGGCGCGGCAACAGCGGAGGCGGTGAGGCGCATGATGGCCGTGGGCGTCACGGTGCTCGCTGCTGACGAAGTGCCCAGTGCTCTTTATGACGCGGATGGCGCAGCCGATCTGGACGGGCTTACGGCAACGCCACTTGCCGATGTGGCGGACGCGCTGGCAGACGCGGGGCTGCAGACCGTTGTGACCGATAGGCCACAGCCCTGGCTGCGCACACTTCGCTACAAGCGTGCGGGCGAGACCTATGTGATGCTGGTCAACGAGCATCCGCGTGAAAGTATTTGCTGTACGGTTGCACTTGCTCGAGGCGAGCGCCTTTGCGGCACGCGCCTCGACCTGCTGAACGGCACCGAACCCGTTGCGTTTGATGGCGTGTTGGAGCTGGCGCCCTTCGAGAGCTGCGTTGTTGTTCTGGGAACGGGCGACGAGGTCGGACTCGATGACGGGGCGAACACGAATGCGGATGATGCGGTTTGCCTTAGCATCGACGGACCGTGGACCGTTGCCCTCTCCCCTGCCGGCAGCAATGGCGCCTTTGGTGAAGCACAAGAGCTCAAACACCTGGGCGACCTTACGGCCGATCTGTTCACCGGCACCTGCGGCACCTACCGATATCATGCGTCGTTTGAGCTGGCCAACGATTGCACCGACGCCACGATCGACCTGGGAGACGTCTACGAAACCGCAACGCTCACGCTCGATGGACGCTCGCTCGGCACACGCATCTGCCCGCCCTATCGTTTTGCCGCCGGCTCACTTTCCGCCGGTGCGCATGAGCTCGCGATCGACGTCATCAACACGCTCGACCATGCGATCCCCGACATCTTCGGTCTCACCGAGCCCGTCGCCCCCAGCGGCATCCTCGGCCCCGTTACCCTTTGCGGGCAAAACCTGCCAAAATAAACCTGTCCCTTTTTGGCAGGTTTGGCGAGTGTGGGAGTTCGCATGGATATCAAACGCAAGATCACCGAAGCGCAGGGCCTCACCCCCACCGAGCAACAGCTCGGCATTGCAGCCCTTGCCATCGGTCAGGACATCCGCGGACTTTCTATTAAGGAATTTGCCGCGCAAACCAACGTTTCGGTCGCGAGCGTACACCGTTTTTGCAAAAAGCTCGGTCTCGAGGGCTTCAAGGATCTCAAGGTCGAGCTTATTCGCTTGGCAACCGAAGCGGGAAACCGCCGCGACGTGGACATCAACTTTCCCTTTGATGCTACGTCCAGCCCCGCGCAGGTTATGGAGCGCATGGAGGGGCTCTACCAGACCACGCTGGCCGAAACGCAGGAGCTGCTCGACCCCACGCAGCTTGACCACGCCGCCAAGCTCATTGCGAACGCCCGACAGGTCGACATCTACACGGGCTCGCACAACCTCTATCCAGCGGGAATGTTCCGCGACCGCCTGCTCTCCGCCGGTAAAAGCGCGACGTGCCACGACGGTGTCGAGGCCCAGGTGCGAACGGCGCTCGCCTCGGGCCCCGACCATGCGGCAATCGTCATCTCCTACAGCGGCCTTGCCCCCAACCTCAAGGACATCTTGCCGATCCTCAGCAGTCGACATGTCCCGGTCATCGTCATCGGCACGCCTTATTGCGCGCGCATTCACCCTGGCTTTGCCGCCTACCTTACGGTGAGTGACCACGAGAGCATGACGCATCGCATCACGCAGTTTGCCAGCCATATCGCCGTGCAATACGTGCTCGATTCGCTCTACAGCAGCTACTTCGCCAAAGACTACGCCCACTGCTCCGAGTTCCTGGAGCGCTCGTTCCCCTACACCCGCCTCCCGGGGCTCAAGTAGCGACGAGCGTGGATAATCTCCCACTTTGAGGCCGTACATAGACCAAAACCGGGAGATTATCCACGCTCATTTCTGACTAGTCATTTAAGAACGTCCCCAATGACTACCCATCCGGAGCAAGGCAACGCCGCAAGAAGAGGACGGACAGTGAGCGACGTCCAGGGCGAACAAGTTGGCATGAAAAAGGCAAGGCATAGACCTTCTGGTCATGCCTCGCCTTTTGAATGACAAATTGTCGCCCTGGGCGGCGCGCAGCGTCGGGCCGTTACGCGGGTTGGTAAACCCGCGTAACCACCTACTCCTGTGCTCCGTACTGCTCGTAGTAAGCGTCGATGGCGGCCTTGAGCTCGTCGTCGATGACGACCTTGCCGTCGATCTCGTGGTTGTAGAGAGTCTCGACGACCTCGGCCATGGAAACGATGCTCGCGACGGGGAAGCCGTACTTGGCCTCGATCTCCTTCTGCGCGGTGGTCACGCCGCCCTTGCCGACCTCCATGCGGTTGAGAGACACGATGAGGCCCTTGATCTCGACATCGGCAGCAGCCTTGACCTTGGGATAGGTCTCGTCGATGGACTTACCGCTGGTGGTGACGTCCTCGACCATGACCACGCGGTCGCCGTCCTGAGGCTCATAGCCCAGCAGGTTGCCCTTGTCGGCACCGTGGTCCTTGGCCTCCTTGCGGTCGCAGCAGTACTTGACCTCCTTGCCGTACAGCTCGTGGTAGGCAATTGCGGTCACGACGGCCAGCGGAATACCCTTGTAGGCCGGTCCAAACAGCACATCAAAGTCGTCGCCAAAGTTATCGTGGATGGCCTGGGCGTAATACTCGCCCAGCTTCTTGAGCTGATAGCCCGTCACGTAAGCGCCGGCGTTCATAAAGAACGGGGACTGACGGCCGCTCTTGAGCGTAAAGCTGCCGAACTTAAGAACGTCGGACTCGACCATGAACTTGATGAACTCTTGCTTGTAAGCCTCCATGCGGGCTCCTCTCGTAATCGCGTACGTGCCTTCCAGTTTAGCGCAGGCGAAGCGTCGATGCGGGCGCGCTTTGAGGCCACACCCCCGTTAGAGTAAGGGACTGGTCGGCGTCTCACACGTTAGTCATTTGGTGTCCAGGACCAGAAGAAGTTGATAAGGGCCACGCGCGAGGCGGTGCCGGTCTTTTTGTTGATCGAGGAAATGTGACGGTAGAGCGTGGAGCGCGAAAGGAAAAGCGTTGCGGCGATGTCCTGAACGCTCTGGTCCGAAACGACCAAGGCCTCAAGAATATCGCGCTCGCGCTCTGTAAGCTCAAAGGTGGCGACGAAGGCATCGAGGCGTTCATCGGACGTGAGCTCCGCTGCCTCCACGGGCTCGGAGTCGGAGCATGTGGGCGCAAGATCCCCACCAAGATCATCAGTGGCAAGCGGCAGGCCGTCCTGCATCACGACATCATCGGCCCGTTGCCCCAACTGCCCCAGCAGCGTAATCGCAATACCCACAAACATCACGAGCGCCGCGCCGACTGCCACCAGCACGTTTTGACTCGAGATGATCGCCACCGCCGGCGCCGTCACGAGCATCGAGCACACGTTGTTGACGACGCGACCCATGCACGGCCAAAAATATGACCAGCGCGCATAGAGTGAGATGGCGGCGAATTTTGTGGTAAAGAACACCACAAAGAAGCCCGAGCCCAGATAAAAGATGATCGTGGCAGCAAGCTCGTTGCCGCCATTGCCATCGATGATGAGCACAAAGAACGAAAGCGTGGACAGCATGGCGACACATGTCATGCCGATATTCATATACGAGCGGTCGTGCAGGTCAAATAGTGCGCCGGCGGCCAACGAGCTCACGACAAGCAGCAGGCGCGGCCAGTCACCCAAATCAACGGCTCCGGTAGCATACAGGGTTGTGAGGCCCGCGTTGAGAGCGGCGAATACGCCGGAAAGATACGCTGTCGCCACGGTCAGGCGAACTACGGTGCGGCGAAATGCCGCCTTTGCCTCGGGATCGTCATGCCATTTGGCGCCATATTCCAGAGCATCTACCGAAAGCCCGGCAGCACTGGGTTCGAAGTTGGGATCGGACTCGTCGCGCAGCTTGGCGCGTCGGGCACCGTGGAGCAACGCTACCTGCGCGATCGCACAGATGACCAGAACAGCCTGCTGAGGAATACCAACAGGCATCGCCATGTGGTTGAACACCTGTACCAGAACGCCCATGGCATAGGAAAGTGCTGCGGCGCGCGCCAAGCAGGGCGTCCGCGCAAAGCGTCGCGCAAAGTTTGCGTGGGCAGTCGATCCGCAGTAGCCCAGGGCGCAGCACGCCACCAGGCCGCCGGCAATTACCACCTCAAACCGCACTGCCATAATCATCAGCAGCAACGCCGATACCAAAAGCATGCCTGTAATATCGCTCGTCGCATCGATCGTCTGGGGACGGCGATAGTACAGAAATGGGCGCACGAAAAAGCCAATCACGCTCGCGCCGACAACGATGCTCTCGTAGATGACGACCTCACTCGATGGCACGAACTCGGCTATGCGCACATCAAAAAGATACTCGCACGCCAAAAACGTGAAGAAGAACAGCGCCAGGCATATAATCTCCCGAATGCCCCGACGCAGATATGCGGTTGTGTCTCCCATGCCCCTCACGGTTAACCCCCGGCCGCTTAATTGGTCTGGAATCTATTTTAATAAAGAATCAATCTCAATATCAAAACCAAGCTCGAAATGCTGCTAATTCGACCCCAGTCGTCCACATCACGCCGAGATTTTGAGCCGCATGGCCCAGAAGGGGCACGCGCGACCTCTAGCTCGGCAAGGAGTGTTTTCAACTGCGCTCATTTAAGTACGTCCCCAATGAGTAAAACCACCCCCATTTCCCGTGCTAAGGAAATAGGGGCGGTTCACGCCGGCCTTTATCTTTTTCGACAGCCTTGTTTGGCTCGCGCTACACCAGGCGCATGGCCTCCTGGACAGTACCGTAAAGGTTGGCGTCGTTGCCGAGCTCGGCCACCTTTATCTGCGGCACAGGAATGCCAGCAAGGGTCCCTTCGTAACTCGCGAGGGCCAGCGGCATCTGCGCACGCAGGGCATCGACGAGCTCGGGATGGCACGAGATGCCGCCTGCGATCACAAAGACCTCGGGGTCGAGCACGGCCTGCAGGTTGATGAGCTGTCCGTCAAATGCGCGAGCGTAGCGGTCGAGCGCGCGCTGCGCCGCTATGTCGCCATCCGCGATCCACTCAAAGACGCGGCGGCCGTCCACCGGAGAATCCGCAGGCAGGCCCTTCTCGGCAACGGCGGCATCGCGGAGCGCGCGCCAACCGCCCGAGCCCGCAAAGGAGTTTTCCATGCTCGCGGCAGTCGTGACATCGTTGCGCAAGAAGCTGAACTCGCCTGCAAAGCAGTGCGCGCCGCGCAGGACCTTGCCGTCGATGACGATACCGCCGCCGATGCCCGTGCCAATAGCGAGTACCACGCCAAAACGCGTCCCGCGCAGGGCGCCAGCCGCATACTCACCGAGTGCACAGCACTTACCGTCGTTATTGACGGCAACCGGCACCCCCAGCGCCTCGCGCATGAGCTTTCCCAGTGGGCAGCCGTCCATAAACGTGAGCGCACCGCCGCGATGGATCGTTCCCGTGACATCTCCCTCGTAAATACCGCCGGGTGCGCTCACGCCTACGGCGTTCACGCGCTCGCGGTACGGCTCGACGAGCCCGATCAACGCCGAAACGGTCTCCTCAGCCGTGGTAAAGCCCGTCGGCAGGCTCCCGCGCTCGCGGATGGAAAAATCCTCGCCCAGCACAGCCCATTTAACGGCCGTGCCGCCCACATCGATTCCAAAGAACTCCTGCATATTCGCCCCTCACGTGCCATAGCCCCGAACGCGCATCGCCGCGACCACCACAGGGGCTGCCCTTATGATGGTCGTGCAGCAAATCGCGCCCGGAGCCGATTATCTCTATTATTACGCCTCTACTTTAGTCAGACGAAGCAACATATACTGCTTACTAGGGAGGTCGATGCGGAACTTGCCCTCAAAGGTTCCGGGAAGCTCTTCCTCCGTCATGTCCCATGTGTCCACGACATTCACCTTGTAACGAGCGCCCGCCTCGCCCTCAAACTCACGATACGCCGGACGGTTGAACCCAAAGTACATAAGGACATCGGCAGTCCCGTGGCCATGATCGTTGGACATACAGGTGACATCCCAGGTAAACGTACCGTCAAGGATGCCGACCTCATCGGGCACCCAGTCAAAATCGGCCGGCAGCGCCTCCATGTAGCGACGGCAAAAGCCAATGCGATCGGGCGAATCGCCGTAGAGCTTGCCGCCGTGCGCCCACCACAGCTTGGGTCCGCGGTCGACGTAGGTCTCACCGTGGGTCACATAACCGCCACGCAAACTGCCCTCCCAAAAACGACGTACGAGTTCCTGAGCGGTCAGGTTACCCCAGCCCCAGTTGATGTTGCCCTCATAGCCGACCTCGTCGATCAAAACCGGCTTGCTATACTGCGCGCGCAGCATGGTGACGTCCTCGGCTGTGTTCTTGAGGTCGCACCTCTGGTAGCTCACGTGCGTAATCCACGGATGACTGTGGTCAAAGATCTCACGGCAATTGTGGATACTGCGCAGATGACCATACGGGTCGTTCGCCATGATGATACGGGCATAGCGGTCCCAGTCCTCGGCCGGCTTCCACGGCATAAGGTCCCACTCATTGGCAAGGCTCCACCAAATGTTCTTGTATGCCGAGAAGCGACGAGCGACATACGTCAGGTAGAAAATATCCTCCTCGCGCGTCATACGAGAGAAGCCCCAGTCCTCAGGCTTGTCATACGGATGCAAAACGATGAGATCCGCCTGGATGCCCAGCTCGTCAAGCTGCTCGATGCGGTGCTCGAGGTTTTCCCAAAACGGCTCATAGAAGCGAAAATGGTCGAAATCGCCCTTCTCGCCTTCATAGGCATACATCGCTGGGTCCTCAACGTTATAGTCGTAGAACTTGGGGAAGACGCACATGCGGATCTTGTTAAAAGGTGCCTCTGCGAGCGTCTCGAGCGTCTGCTCCTGCAGCTGAACATCCTGGTTGGTCCAGGCATAGCATGTGGTGCCAAAGGGCAGGTAGCGCGTTCCATCCTCGTAGGCAAAGTTGAAATCCTCGTCAGTAATGAACGGAGCTCCGTGGGCGAGCACATCCTTTGCCAGCAGCACGCGACCATGATTGGCGCCCGTGGCGGGCACGGCCTCAAAAGAGCCGGCGGCACCATCGAGCTCGGGGTCATTGGAGCTCACCGTGTAGTTCCAGACACCGGCACTCTCGGGCATAAAGTTGATTCCGTAGCAGCCATTGCCCTTGTAGAAGCCATGGACCTCAAAGCTGTCCTGGCCATCCGCGCGGTCAAATCGCGCCGACAGCTCGACTTCGACATAGGGATTGCCGGCCGCAGTGCCCGCGAGCTCGAGCTTAAACACCTTGTACTGCTCGACGATAGTCATGATAACGCCTCCAAGTTAAGCGATTGAATAGTCGGAGTCCGTCGGGCAACACGAACGCAGCCCGACGGAATGAAAGAGAGTGGCAAATTACTTGGCGCTCTTGATGAGCATGATGGACACATAGCCCACGGCGATGAGCACGATGGAGATTGGGAACGCCATGAAATAGGAGCCAGTGGCGACAACGATTGCCGAGGTCACGATGGGACCAAGGATCTGACCGATGGTGTTGGCGATATTGAGGATGCCCAGGTCCTTGCCGGCGTTCTCCTTATCGGGCAGAACATCGACATTGAGCGCCTGGTCCACGGAAGAGTAGATACCGTAGCCAAGTCCGGCGAGCAGAGCAAATCCGTACATGCCGATAACGGACTTAAGTAGCCAGGGCAGGGCGATACCGATACACATCATAATCGTTGCGACGAGGATGATAGGCTTGCGGCGGCCGATCTTGTCGGAGATGGCGCCCGAGGTAAGCGAGGCGACAAGCGACACGACCATGATCACGACGGACATACTCGAAAGAACTGCGCCGGCTTCTGCCGCGGGAAGACCGATGTACTTCTCGAGGATATAGAGCTGATAGCCGTTGATGCAGAAGTAACCGAAGATGAGGAGCAGACGGCCAAAGAGCGCCAGATAAAAGTCGCGGCAGTTCTTGGTGGGCGGAACGAACATGAGCAGCAGCGACTTGAGATTGAGCTTCTCAGACTGCTCGCCCTCGTCAAGAGCGGCAGACTTCTCGCGCGGCCAAATGATGACGGCGAGGATGCCGGTCAGCAACCAAGAGACCGTGCCGATGATAAAGCCAGGAACTGGGTTGGAGAGGAACTGCGTACCGATGATGGTGCCAATCGACTGGCCGGCCGTTGCGCCGCCGCCATAGAATGCGGAGAGCGTGCCGCGCTTGCTAAGCGGGATGCGGTCGGAAAGCACGGCAACAGCAGGGGCAAGCATGCAGTTGAGGCCAATCTGCAGCACGCACCAGGAGGCGACGATCATGGGAAGTGTGGTCGCGACCGAAGTGCTCCAGAAAGCACAGCCGCAGATAAAACCGCCGAGAACGATAAACGGCGTGCGCTTGCCAAAGCGGCTGTGGCAGTGGTCGGAAAGCGCGCCGAAAACGAGATTTGAGAACAGGGCGAAGATCGAACCGACCGAGTTCATCGCCGCGAGAATTGCCTCGGGCTGGCCAATATTAAGGCCGTTAAAACGCTCGGGGAACAAGACGTTGGAGCCGATTGTTCCCGACATCATCCACATGATTCCGAAGATGATAAAGCCGATCATAAAGCGCCATGTCTCGGTTTTGGTCATGGGCTTTCCGGTATCGGGGGCGATGGCGTTCTCGTCAATCGCCGCGGCGGTTTGATTTGCCATGGAATAGATCCTCTCTGTGATGGAATGCGCGAGGGCGCTCGTGCACCAAGGGTCAAGGGGTCAAACCCGCTGGATGCGGCGGCCGTGGAATGGGGTACGGCTGCTCGCGAGCGTCTGTTGAGTTGTTACTTACTAACTAGTAAGTAACTCCACGACCTGTATAGTACGCTTACTAAGTACTTAGTAACCTATAAGAGCGGTAAACGGTTGTTTTGAACCGCTGAACGGCTGAGGTAAGCTATGGGGGTATACAAAAGGCATTTGGCGGCAATACTCGAGCCGCCCTAAATAAGGCAGCGCGATTTATATGGACACTCAGAAAACTCCCACACCCGCGGCAAAGAAACGCAGCGCTGCGGCGCAGGAACGCCTTGACCAGATTGTTTCGGCGGCCGTGCGGCTTATCAACGCGCGCGGCTTTAACGGCATGTCGCTCCAGGCGGTAGCCGACGAGGTGGGCATCACCCAGGCGGGCGTGCTGCACTACGTGGGCAGCAAGCACGGGCTTTTGGTCGAGGTGATCCGTCGCTATTACGATCGCAGCTCAACCTTAGACGACTATCTCTCCCTCTTTCATCCTGGCGGGGCATTTGAGGGCCAGAGCCCCAAGATTCCCGAATACTGCCGTCTGCTCGTGGCGGAGAACAACAGTCAGCCCGAGCTCGTCATGCTCTTCCAGATGCTCAATACCGAGGCCATGAGCACGGAGAGCCCCCTGCACGAGTATTTCAACGACCGCTCGCGCGGAGTTATCGAGCCCGAGCCCGATGTTAACTGGAGCGTTCCCGAGGGAATCGACGCCACCGAAGCCATCTCGTGCGCGCTGGCGGCGATGTACGGATTGGAAGGCCGTTGGGTGGCGCGACCCGACGAGATCGACTATCCCGCCGAGTGGTCTAAGTTCGAGGACATCCTCTTTCCCCTTCCCCTCTGGGAGGGCTACCGTTAAGAGCGGCGGTATGCAATCGCCATTACCAACCGCAACGGCTGTGTCGATACAAAAAGGCCCGGGCTACCACCCGGGCCTTTTCTCTTGCGTTATTCCGTTTTCCTTAACGCGCCGGCGAGACCACGAGCAGCGCGTCGCGCTCAAAGGGATGCTGGGCCACGCGCACGGTGCCGTCACCGTTGTCGCGGACGGGCAGCTTGGCGATGCGCTTGTCCTCCATGTCGAGGACCGTCGCCGTCCAGTCGCGCGCACCGTCGAGCTTAAACTTGAGCGCCGTGGTACGCGGCAGGTACGTGACGACGCGATCGCCAACGCGCGCCACACGAATGGCCTCGCGCGCGTCATCGAGCAGCTCCTGCGCCGGAACCACGGCAAGTGCGTCATCGCCAGCCGTAGCGCCCAGGCCGGCAAGCACATGCTCGATCGCGCCAAAGTCCCAAACGCCCGCAAACTGCAGGCACTCCTGCCAGCGGAACGGCATATCGAAGCCCTCGCCCAGCACCGAGCCCTGGCTCTTGCTGGTCTGCCAGTTCCAAACGCCGTGCGCGCCATAGGTCACACCTGCACTGGCGCCGGCGAGGATCGACGACCACACGCTCGCGCGGCAGTCCTGCGCGGTGAACCGCCAGTACACGTTGCGCGAGGCGCCCATCTGCTCGTAACAGGGCTCGGAGTTGACCATCGGCTTTTTGGGATAGTTGGCGATAAAGTCCTGCGGCAGGCGC
Source organism: Collinsella sp. (assembly GCA_046883645.1). Classification (GTDB taxonomy): domain Bacteria; phylum Actinomycetota; class Coriobacteriia; order Coriobacteriales; family Coriobacteriaceae; genus Collinsella. Next base: position 32,475 of record JBKTBE010000003.1, read on the forward strand.
CAGGCCTCGGGCTGGCCCTCGTAGTTGTGGCCGGGCTGGAACATGTAGAAGTCCAGGCGGTCCAGGTACTGCAACGGAATGGTGCGGTTGCCGCGGTTGATATGCATGGTGCGCAACGCTTCGGGCGCGCGCTGGACAACTTCGTCGAGGGCATCCTCGTAATAGGCGATCGCCTCGTCGCTGGTAAAGTCGGTATCGCCCGTCACCACATAGACGGGGTCGAACTCGCCCAGGTTCTCGACGACGCGGGCAACGTGGGCACGGACCTCCTCGCGCGGCATAACCTCGGCACCGCAACGCTCGGCAATCTTAGCGCCCCAGGTACCGGGCACGTAGTTGCACCACATGAGCACGAGCGCCGGACGAATGCCGTGCTCGACGGCAGCGCGGCACATGGCGGCGGCGCGATCCCAATACGCCTGGTTGGGTTGAGACCAATCAAAGCGCACGCCATCCTCGCTGGCATAGGGCCAAATGCCCAGATCGGGGCAGCAGCGATCCCACTGCGGCAGCGTGTTAATCTGCAGCACGTTCATGCCCTGCTCGGCGCGGCGGGTCAGATAGTAGTCCCAGTCGGCCTCGGGGATGCTGGTAAACGCACTCCAGCACGTATCGGCAAACCAAAAGAACGGCTTGCCCTCGCACAAAAAACCGTCATGACGACCGTTGACGGTCAGTTTTCCCAAACTCATCTGCATGTCCTTTCGCTCGATAAAGGAATTGCGAACCGGCAGAAGCTTTCGCGGTAACCCCTGATGCGAAAGCCCCCGCCGTTTAACAAACCCCTGCGGGCGGACACCACTTGCCCACTCCAGTCTACCTTGCAAGAAGGGCCCCGCCGGGCTTGCGCCTGACGGGGCCCTGTCGTGTAGGTAAGGTCGTATGCGACCGAATGGCTTGGCCTTAGGCCTCCATCTCGGCGAGCTCCTCCTTGGAGAAGCCGGCGACGAAGACGACGGCAGCGGCGATGACAAAGGAGATTGCCATACCGACGATAGCCCAGACGGTGTTCATCTGGCCACCCTGCAGGTAGTTGGTGAAGACCAGGAAGTTGGAGGCACCGCCAGCGAGGTAATAGGTAACGCCCATGAGGCCGGAGAACACAGCGCCGATGGCACCGCCGATGAACATACCGAACATGGTGCGACGGAAGCGCATGAGGATACCGAAGAGTGCGGGCTCGGTGACGCCGCCGGCGATGGCGGAGATGACGTAGCCCAGGGCAAGACCCTTCTCGTCGGGGTTCTTCATCTTGAGGAAGGCACCGAAGGCGCAGCCCCAGACAGCGGCCATAGCGCAGTTGGTGGAAACGAAGACGAAGGGATCGTAGCCGGCAGCGATGATCTGAACCTGAGCGAGCAGGATGACGGGCATGTGCATACCGCAGACCACGAAGAGCTGCCAGAAGGCGCCGAGGACGGCCATGACGAGCAGGATACCGATGCCACCCATGTCAGCGAGACCGAAGAGGGCGTTAGCGATGAGGCTGCCGATCTCGTTGCCGAGCGGGGCGAGGACGATGAAGGCGATGGGGATGGTAACGATCATGGTGCAGAACGGCGTGAAGACCGTGGAGAGCACGTCGGGCATGACCTTCTTAAAGAACTTCTCGACGAAGTAGAGGACAGGCACCGAAAGGATAATCGGCAGGACGGACTGCTGATAGTTGGCAGCGGCGATCTGAATGCCGTAGACGGAGATGATTCCGCCGCCATCCTGGGTCGCGACACTCACGACGGACGGGGCCATGAGGGCGCCGCCGAGGAGCATGCCCAGAACCGGGGAGGCGCCGAGCTTCTTAGCAGCGGCATAGCCCAGGTAGATGGGGATAAAGGTAAACGTGGCCTCGTACAGGGTGGTGTAGAGGAACGTGTAGGTCGGATCGGTGTCGGAGAGAACGCCAAGCATGGTGGGGCCGAGGACCGCAGCGATGGTGCGGAACAGACCGCCGGCCATAAGCAGCGGGATCAGCTGGGTCATGGAGCCCGACAGATAGTCGAGGATGATGTTCGGCAGGTTCTTGAGCTCGAACTTCTCCTTGGGAGCGTCGAGGTTCTCGTCGACCGCGGCACCCTGCTTGACGCCGGACATGGCGACGAACTCGGCAAGCACCTTGGGCACGTTCTGGCCGATGATGACCTGGAGCTGGCTGCCGGCGAACTGGCAACCCAGAACACCCTTGACCTTCTTGATCTTCTCCACGTCGGCCTTGTTGTTGTCCTTGAGCGTCAGACGCAGGCGCGTCATGCAGTTGGTGGCGACGGTGACGTTTTCCGCACCGCCCACGAGCTCGAGGACATCGGTGGCAATCTGCTTGTTATCTACTGCCATGGGACCCCTCCCCATATCATCGTGTGCCTACTCGTTTGGGCGTAGGCACGCCTTTGGCTCGGCGACTATAACCCCTTACGGTTGCCAAACCCTTGGATACGCTGTCGTAAACAATGTGTTTACTGAACGTTTACGAGCTTTAGTTTACACGGAGACCCTAATTTGTGGCAATTTTGCCGTCTACAGTCCGGTGAACGGTAGGAAATCGGGGGTGAACGTAATTGAATGGCAGGGGATTGCCTATTTGTCGCTTTATCGCTATATGGCTATTTACGTGGTCTTTTACTTTGATTGACGCCTCTGCACTATGTTTACTCATCAACAAAAGCCCTGATAGATAGTGTTAAACGATTGTTTAGTAGTTTGTTGAGTGTTCATTTAGACCGTTTACCGAGTTCATCTGCTTGTTCTGTAATTCTGCATTACACTAAACATGTTTAGATTGTATTGCCGCTGATGTTTACCACTCGCGGCGCAGAGGAGGCAGCTCATGGAACTCAAATCGTGCACCTACGCAACCGTCACCACGCTGGGAGACTTTGGCCCCTGGATCAGCAAAGTCGTGCTCGACCTGCCGTGCACCGTTCGCGCCAACGATATCGATGCGCGCACCTTCCATATATATGTAGAGCGCCATGAACGCACGGGCGAGATCCTGATGCGCAAAGAGCGCGGCGCCGACCACGCCGCACCTTCCGTAGGCTATGTCGACGTCCTCGCCGCCTATCCGTGCGATGAGTGCGGACGCAAGCTCGCCTTTGGCACCCATGTGGCGCTCGAGATCGCCGAGCAGCGCCTGACCAAGAAGATCGAGGGCAGCGTGATGGGCTCGCGCTTGCTCGACGACCAGCTGCGCATCACGCAGCTCGCGGCCCTTCCCGGCAATGACGGTGACGATCCAGCCTGCGGCCTGGTCTTTGACACCTGCCGCGGCGACATCTGTCCCGCGCTCAAGGGCTGGAGCAATGCCACGCAAAAGACCGCCGTCAACGGCATCGCGCTCGAGTACGGCTTCTTTGAGCCCAGCTTTAAGGCCGAGGACTCCGCCTGCTTCAACCCCTTCGCGCCCGAAACGACAGTCGTGCCCCAGAAGGCCCCGCTCGTGGTGTACCTGCACGGCGCTGGCGAGGGCAAGGGCGCTACGCAAGGCGAGGGCGCCACGCGCGCTTATATCGGCAACCGCGTGACGGCCATCAGCCAGGCGCAGATCCAACGCTACTTTGGCGGCTTTGCCTGGGTTCTCGTGCCGCAGTCGCCCACGTTTTGGATGGACAACGGCACTGAGCAGCTCGGCCACTCCAACCAGAGCATCTACTCCCCCGTCATTAAGGCGCTCATCGACGAGTTTGTCGCCGAGCATGCCGACCGCGTCGACACCGACCGCATCGTGGTCGCTGGCCTTTCCAACGGCGGCTTTATGACGCTGCGCCTGTGCGCCGACTACCCCGAGTTCTTCGCCGCGGGCCTTCCCTGCTGCGCGCCGTGGTACAACGCCACGGACGAGGACGTTGCTGCCCTTGCCAAGACACCGCTGTGGTTTACGCACTCCAAGGGCGATGAGCTCGTGATACCGCAGGAGACCGTGCTGCCGCTCACGGCTCGCCTGCGCGCTGCCGGCGCCAACGTGCATCTCACCTACTTTAGCCATGTCGAGGACCTGACCGGGCGCTACCGCGAGGCCGACGGCTCGCCCAAGAAGACGTTCAACCATGGCGTGTGGATCCACCAATTCAACGACCTGTGTTATCAAGACTTCGACGGGGGCAACGTACTCATCGACGGCGAGCCGGTGGGCTGCTGGGAGTGGTCGGCCAGGGTCAATAGGTAATCCATCCCTTCGCGGGCACCGGGGTTTACCTCTGCAAACGTCCTCGGGCATGCATGGTTCGGCGCTTTGCGCTTCGCGCTGCGCCGGACCATGCCCCCTGCGGAATGTTTGCAAAACTAAGCCCCGGTCCCCGCTGCGTTGACGTTGCTGTAGACCCTGGACGAGCGCTTCCGGCGGGCCGCCGGGTCGGTGGCGATGAGGGCGGGGGTCCCGTCTTGCCTTGCGCGTAACTGGCTGAAATGATTTTGGTTGGAGCTTTCTTATGACTCGCGATTTAACTCGGGTGATTGTTACTACTGATATGGAAGTCGATGATATGAACTCGCTCGTTCATTTGGCTCTGTATCTCAACTTGCTTGATGTCCAGGCTGTGGTGTATACGGCTTCGCAGTATCACTTTCTTGGGGATGGGGTTCATACGCTCGGCGAGGTGAATTCGCATTGGCGGACCAAAGGGCGCCGCTCTTATGAGTGGGCTGTGGTGCCTCATGAGCCTGATCCGCTTGCTGGGGAGCTTCGTGAGTATCGACCGTTTCCTGAGCATTGGATCGAGAGCCTCTGGAGCAATGAGTATGCCCAGGCTTGGCCGCAGTTGCAGGCAAATGCGGCCGCTGCCGGTGAGCCGCCGTTTCCCACGCCTGCCCAGATGATCGAGCGCACCTTTGTGGGAAATGTTGCCTTTGAGGGTGATGTAACTGCGGAAACTGAAGGGTCTCGCGTAATTGCGCAGGCGATTTTGGATGATGATCCGCGTACGTTATGGCTGCTCAGCTGGGGTGGCATGAACACCATCGTTCGTGCCCTCATGAGCATCGCCGAGCGCTATCGCGCCACGCCCGAATGGTCTGCCGTGCAGCAGCGGGTCTATCGGAAGGTGCGCGTGATGGGCGTTGCCGATGGCGTGGGGCAGGACAATTCTTGGCTCGACCATGGGCATGAGCTCTTCCCCGATCTCATCTTTTGGTGTGTGCCCTATATGTATGGCGGCTATGTCGATGCCAAGATGGCTCAGCCCGATACGCTGCCGCTCTTTCAGGCTCCCTGGCCCGAGCAAAATCTCACGCAGGGCAACGGTCCCCTTATGGCGCGCTATATGCTCTATGGCGATGGCAAGGTGTACGAAAACGAGCCCGAGAGGTTCCAGTTTGGCAAGCATGCCCGCTTGGATTGGGGCTTAGAAGGCATGCCCGCGATGCAATTTGAGCGCGGCGATTTTATGGCCGAGGGCGACTCGATGACCTATATTCCGCTGCTGCCGTTTGGCCTGCGCGGCATCGATAACCGCGACTTTGACACGTTGCTCGGCCGCATGTTCCTTGACGGGCATCCCGACTCAGATGCGCCTGCCGGTTTTGCTGCCATAGGTACGCCGGTGGACGGCAACCCCAACCCCTATCTGCGCGCCTACCAGGAAGACTTTGCCGTCCGCGCGCAATGGTGTGCCCATGATCCGGCATCCTGCTCGCATCCGGCGTATGTTACCGAGATCACGAGCGACACAAACGCCGCGGTCGGCGAGTGCATTGACCTTGCAGCGTCCATCGTCGACCCCGATGGCAGGGGCTTCGACGCGCATTGGGATGTCGCCATGGGGCCATCGAGCTATGCAGGCGCCCAAGACCTGTCGCTGTGGCAGGAATGCGCGGCGGACGCCACGTTCACCGCACCCGCCGACGCGCAGTCCGGTGACCGCTTCGTGCTCACCCTTACCGTGCAAACGCATGCCGAGCGCCCCTGCACCCGCTACGCCCAAGTCGCCATCACCGTCGCGTAGTAAGCGGCGACACCCACATTCGACATGGAGTGCCCCCAACTGCCACTCATTTAAGAACGTCCCCGATGACTACCCAGAAGTTGCGGTGGAATAGTTCCTGTTTGGCCTTCTAAGGCCGCCATTTAGGAACTATTTCACCGCAAGTTATTTGGGGATGAAAAATGGGCCATGTGTCCCAGTTGTGGAGACCTCTTGAGCCGTCTGGGTATCGTGAAAGATCGTGCGCTCCCCCATCATCAAAAGTGACACACGCTACCTGTTGATGGGAGGCAACCATGGGCTTCTTTGACAAGATGTTCGAGAAGAAAGAGTGCGCGATTTGCGGTACCGAGCTGGGACTTCTAGGTAAGACCAAGATCAACGAAGGCTACCTGTGCAAAGAGTGCGTCGGCAAGCTCTCTCCCTTCTTTGGAGGCTATCGCTCTAGCACCGCGGACGACATTCGCGAGCAGCTCGCCTATCGCGAGGCCAATGCCGAGCGCCTGGCATCGTTCAACCCCACGCGCACGCTCTCGGCCGGGCGCACCAATATTATGCTCGACGAGGACGCGGGCCTGCTGATCATTACCTCGCAGACGCGCTGGCGCGACGCCAATCCCGACATCATCGAGTTTTCGCAGGTACTCGGCTGCGACATGGACATCGATGAGCACCGCACCGAGATCTATCGCGAGACCAAGGACGGCGAGCGTGAGAGTTATGACCCGCCGCGCTACGACCTGGATTACGACTTCAATCTGACCATCCACGTCAACACGCCGTACTTTACCGAGATTGACCTGCGCGTGAACGACTCAACCATCGAGCAGCGCGGATCCATCGAGTACCGCGAGGCCAAGCGTCAGGCAACCGAAGTCCGCGACGCGCTGATGCAGCTGCGTCAGGAGACGCGCGACAGCGTCGTTGCCGCCAAGGCCCCCAAGACCGCGGTGACCTGCCCCTTCTGCGGCGCCACCACCATTCCCGATGCCAGTGGGCGCTGCGAATACTGCGGCGGCGCCATCGGCGCATAGCCCTCGGCACGGAAAGGACCGATCATGGCCTTCGAAAGCGTTAACTATCAGTGCCCCGCGTGTGGCGGCCCGCTGCATTTTGCCAGCGCCGAGCAAAAGCTCGTCTGCGACTACTGCGACTCGCGCTTTGAAGTCGAAGAGGTCGAGGCTCTCTATCGCGAGCGCCAGGACAAGGCAGATGCCAAAGCCGATGCGGCAGCCGCAACATCCAAGCCCGCATCCGACGATGCGGTGCAGGAACTGGCCCAAAACGCCGGCTATATCTGCTCGTCGTGTGGCGCCGAGCTGATCTCGGACGGCACCGTCGCCGTCTCCACCTGCCCGTACTGTGGCAACCCCGCCGTGGCACCCGGTCAGCTCTCGGGCGACTTCTCCCCCGACCTGGTGATTCCGTTTAAGCTCGGTCGCGACGATGTCTTGGCCGCGCTCAAGGAGCACTACAAGGGCAAGATCCTGCTGCCCAAGAGCTTTGTCACCGGCAACCACATCGACGAAGTCCAAGGCGTCTACGTGCCGTTTTGGCTCTACGGCGCCCGCGTGGACGGCGAAGTGCACTTTGACGCAACCAACGAGACCGTGACCGAGGAATCCGACCGTACCGTCACGACCACCGACCACTACGATGCCTACCGCAAAGGCAATATCTCGTTTGAGCGCGTGCCCGTCGACGGATCGTCCAAGATGCCCGACGGCCACATGGACGCCATCGAACCGTTTGACTACGACGCGTTGCGCCCGTTCTCGGTCGCCTACATGCCCGGCTACATCGCCAACCGCTACGACGAGGACTGCGAGACTTGCAAGGCCCGTGCCGAGCGCCGCATGGAAGAGAGCACGATCTCGGCCCTGCGCGAGACCGTCATTGACGAGTACGATGATGCCTCGGTCGAGAGCAAGCAACTCGACTACACCTGGGAAGACAGCGACTACGCGCTGTTCCCCGTCTGGATGCTCTCAACCTCATGGAATGGCAAGAGCTATCTGTTTGCCATGAACGGCCAGACCGGCCGCATGGTCGGCGAGCTCCCCTGCTCCAAGCCCAAGCTCATTATCGCCTCGCTGCTGTTCTTTGTGATCGGATTTATCCTCTCCCAGATTCTCTTTATGGGCGAATACGCCTTCGACCCGGATTACCTCAGCTTTGATATCGAGGGCATCCTCATTAACATCGTGGCGCCGCTAATCATCGTGATCATCGGAGACGTGTTGCTGGTAGGCCAGCTCAAGACAGCCAACGAGGCAACCCACGCCGACGAGTACTGCGGTGAGCTCAACCTGGTCGAGAAGCACGACACCTTCAGCCACACCGAGACCACCGTTGTCATGAAGGACGACAAGGACGACTAAGTAACCCGATCAACACCACCCGGACTTTGACGAGAAAGGAAGATCACCATGGGACTCTTGAAAGCTGGATTGGGAGCTGCCGGCGGCGTCATGGCCGACCAGTGGAAGGAATTTATCTACTGCGAATCGATGCCCGCTGACGTCTTGGCCTGCAAGGGCGTTAAGCGCACCGGCGGCCGCAGCTCCAACACGCATGGCGAGGACAACGTCATCTCCAACGGCTCCGTCATCGCCGTCAACGACGGCCAGGGCATGCTCGTGGTGCAAAACGGCAAGATCATCGAAGTCGCGCTGGAGCCCGGCGAGTTCGTCTTCGATACCGGCAGCGAGCCGAGCGTCTTTAGCGGCAACCTGGGCGATTCCATCAAGGAGACCTTCGCCAATATCGGCAGCCGCTTCACCTTCGGCGGCGACGCGGGCAAGGACCAGCGCGTCTACTTCATTAACACCAAGGAGATTATCGGCAACAAGTACGGCACCGCCTCGCCCGTGCCCTTCCGCGTGGTCGACAACAATATTGGCCTGGACGTCGACATCTCCGTGCGCTGCAACGGCGAGTATTCGTACCGCATCACCAACCCGTTGCTGTTCTACACCAATGTGTGCGGCAACGTGACCGATAGCTACACGCGCGACAAGATCGATAGCCAGCTTAAGTCCGAGCTGCTCACCGCCCTGCAGCCCGCCTTTGCCAAGATCTCGGAGATGGGCATCCGCTACAGCGCCATCCCCGGCCACACCACCGAGCTCGCCCGCGCGCTCAACGAGGTCCTCTCCGCCGACTGGCGTGACCTGCGCGGCGTCGAGATCGTGAGCTTTGGCGTCAACTCCATCGCCGCTTCGCAAGAAGACGAGCAGATGATCAAGGACCTGCAGAAGGCCGCGGTCATGCGCGATCACACCATGGCAGCCGCCAACATCGCCAGCGCCCAGAGCGACGCGATGCGCGCGGCGGCGGCCAACCCCAACGGCGCGATGGCCGGCTTTATGGGCATGGGCATGGCAGGCGGCATGGGCGGCATGAACGCCAGTCAGCTGTTTGCCGCCGGCCAGGCACAGCAGCAGGCCTCACCGCAGCCGGCACCCGCCCCGGCGCCCGCTCCGGCGCCTGCCGCCGCGCCCGCGGCCGGCACGTGGACCTGCAGCTGCGGCGCCACCAACACCGGCAAGTTCTGCTCGGAGTGCGGTAGCCCCGCGCCCGCCCCGGCTCCTGCCAAGTGGTTCTGCCCCAACTGCGGCAGCGAAAACGGCGGCAAGTTCTGCAGCAACTGCGGAACGCCCAGGCCCTAGTCCCTCTATCTGGTAATTGGCGGGGGATCCGCCGCTCCCGCTCCTGCTTCTATGGGTTTCGTTCGATTAAGGAGGACACCATGAAGACAACGTTCAAAAAGTCCGTGCTCGCATTCCTGACATGCGTCCTGGCGCTCGCCTTTGCCCTGACGGGCTGCAGCGGCGGCGCCAAAGACCCCAAGGCCGACTTCGTCGGCAGCTGGGAACTCTCGGGTGGAACCGTGGATGGCGAAGAGCTGACCGATGAGTACATGAAGATGCTCGAGGATTGGGGTGTCCACTGCGTCCTGATTCTCGACGAGGACGGTACAGGCGCCCTCGATCTGTTCCTTGAGGTTGTCGACCTTAAATGGGAGGCAAAGGACGCCACCACCGTAACGATCACCGCCGAAGACGAGTCGCACGACATGAAGCTCAAGGACGGCAAACTCATCCTCGAAGAGGATGACGGCAATCTTGTCTTCACCAAGTCCGACAAGGATCTGTCCGGCACGGTGAAGAAGGATCGCGAGGCGGCCGAAAAGGAAGAGGAGATCGATGAGGCCGTCGAAGACGACGACGTCCAGCGCGTCGAAATCTCCCCCGCCGTCACCGTCGCCGATGACGATCTGTGCACCATCACCATCACCGAGAAGTTCAAGGACGACTGGGGCGATATCGGCTTTGTCGTCAACATCACCAACAAGAGCGACAAGGACCTGACCTTCTACGCCCCCAGCGGTAAGACCAACGTCAACGGCACCATGAAGGAACCCTGGTTCTCGGCTCACCTGATGCCCGGCACCAACGCCACCGAGGAATTCACGTTCTCGAGCGGCGAGCTCGATAGCCTCGACGACCTGGTCAACACGACCATCGGCATCGACGCCTACCTGACCGATTCCTACGAGGATGTCGCCTCCTACAGCGCAACCATCGCGTAACGGCAGACCACGACAGCCGCGGGTTGGCGGACACATCCGCGCACATGCCAGACGGGGCCGCAGGAGATAATCCTGCGGCCCCGTCGCTTTGTGCCGATAGGTAACGAGCGTTAGCGCTCCATGTTGGGAACAATGCTGCCCTCCGTTACCGCGTGCACGGCCAGGCGCATGATGTTGTCGTAGCCGGTCTTGTTGAGAATCTCCGAGATGCGGCGCTTGATGGTGCCCTCGCTCATAAACAACTCGGCCGCGATCTCGCGACGGCTCTTGCCTTCGCAGGCAAGGCGCAAAATCGACAACTCAACGTCGTCGAGCGCCGCCGTGCCCGAAAAGATGCTTTCGGGCGGCTTGGGAAACGTGCAATAGCCCGCCAGCGTGGAGCGCATCACGGCAAAGAGCTCATCGATGCCGACGTTCTTGTACACAAAGCTGTCGACGCCTGCCTCGCGCGCCTGATCCACAAACGTAATCTCGGGCATGCCCGTCATGATAATGACGCGGCACTCGGGCAGCTGCTCTTTGATGCGCGCCGCCGCCACGATGCCGTTGGAATCGTGCTCGGTGCACACGTCCATCAAAATCATGTCCGGATGCTCCTTGAGCGCGACGTCCAAGGCATCTGAGGCATCGGCGATGGCGGCAACAACGGTCATGTCGGGCTGGTCCCCAACGGAGCGCGCGAGGCTCTCGCGCAGGATGGCCTGGTCTTCGACGATAAGGATACGAATCATGAGCTTCTCCTTTGGACCGTTGCGTTGGAGTTCAGCGGAATGGATACCGTAAGCGTAAAGGGCGGGGCGGCATGGACCTCCAGGCTGCCGCCCAGATTTTGCGCGACATGCCTCATACCTGGAAAACCCGTTCCCTCGCGATACGATACGGGGGCAGGCGCGCCGTCGTTTGAGACCGTCATGTGTGCAATGGCGCCGCCATCCGACCCCTCCCGCCACAGGCGCACCTGGACTTGGTGGGCCTGCGCATGCTTGGTGGCATTGGTCGATGCCTCGCGGATAATCTGCAAAAAGGCGGCAGCGACGTGAGCATCGTCCGGAAGCGATCCATCTACATCGATCTGAACGCTCACCAGGCCAAAGGCATGAACGATATCGCCGAGCTGCTCCGCAGGCTCGCTAGCGCCACCGCTACGCAGGTCGGCGGCAATCGAGCGCAGCAGCGGGTCAATCTGCTCGAGCGACTCGTCATCCAGACGCCCCTCTTCCAGATATCGATGAAGGATGGACAGGCGCTGGCCGATCACATCGTGCACGCGGGCACGCATGCGCAGGTAGGCCGCATTGTCGGCAACCTTTTTGACTTCTTCGATCTGGGCCTGGAGCTCTTGACCCGCAAGCTCAAGCAGGTGATTGGCCTGCGCCAGACGGTCGTGGGCATGCGCGTACTCCGTCACGTCCAAGCCAATAATGCGCTCAAAGGGACGGCCCGAAACCATAACCTCATCACATGCGAACAGACGAATCTCGGAGGAGGAAACCTCGACCACCGCACGCGACTCCCCAAAGCGGTCCAGGTCGATTCGAACGCGATTTTTGCTGCTCTCGGGCATCTGCGCACTGAGTTTTCGAAGGCCGTTCCACGTATCGCTCATGTCGTGCAGGTCGGTGGGCATGTGAAGCTCCACGAGGTTCCTGCGCATGCAGCGGTTCATGAGCAACGGGCGGCCTTTCGAATCCAGATACAGAATGCCGACGGGGATCACGTTAATGGTCTCGATTGTCGAAAACGCCGTGGTGTCCTCCTGGCGGTTGCGCACGTCCATCAAAAGCGCCGCGATGGAGCGGAACAGGAAGAACGCGCCCTCCGCGATAAGGACTGCAGGCCATGTCGAGCCCATGACGCAAACAACCGGCGGCGTCACGGCGGCAACAAGCAGCAGCTCAGCCATCATAACGGGACGGCGATAATGCACCATAAGGACCACGCCATAGGCGACAATCGCGGCGTTGAGCCATAGCAGCGCGCCCGCCGCCTCGGCGACGACATAGAGCGGCGCCACCAGATACGACCCGCTCGACGCGAACAAGATGACAGCCGAGATAATCAAGTGCAGCACAAGGCTCGCCTCGTAGGCACAGATCACCTTGCGGTTGTAAGACGAACGACGCGATGCTATCAGCGGAAGGTGGATGGTCTGTAAGCACGCCACCAGGGCAAAGAGCACATCGAGCGCAACAATCTGGGGAAGGATAAGCGGCATCTGCATCATCACTCACCCGCCCGCGGCATCAGCACGATCATACGCAGCTGACCGGCCTCGCCCTCAAGACGATACGCCACGTTACGCCCCTGCAGTGCGACCTCGAGCTCGTGCGCGGCGGGCGTCTGCGACAAGTCTTCCGCGTCGTTGGAAAAGAGTGTGGCACGCAGCTCCACGCTGCACGAATCGTGTTCGCTCAGATGGTACATGAGTGCCGGATGATCGATGGTGTAGGCGAAAAACGCAAAGTCATACACGCAGTCGTACAGCGCGCTTACCGTACTGGCATGCATCGGACGCCGTATGGCGATGATCGAAGCGCAGTCGACATCGATGGTGCGCAAGTCACTTGCCAGCTCGTTGGCAATGAGTTGGATACGATTGCGGTCAAATCCGCTTTCCCCATGCTGCGCCAACGTGAGCGAGCCCTTGCGTTTGCAATAGGCAACGAGCATCTTGGCACATTGCAGCATGCGATAGCGCTCATGCGAGGATGCCTCATCGGTTAACGGCGGCAGCGAGCCCAGCAGCCCATACATCTCATCGAGCGCGCGGGCAAGCGCCTGGTCGACATCTTTGACCAGCAAGGCCTCGGCCTCCTGGTCGGCAAGATGCGTCTTAAGATCGTAGTCGGCCGTAAGTAGCTCGTTTTGGCGCTGCAATTCCATGCGCCGGTACGCCAGCTCGCGATTGAGCTCGTTGAGCTCCGATACGTCTTGGGCGAGCAATGCCGATCCGCCTAGCAGTGGGAAGGCGCGGTACATCACATCGGGATCGGACGCCACGGTAAAGGCGTGGGCATGCCCGTGCTCCTGAGCGCGCAGCTCTTCGCGCACACCCGCCGGAATCGGCTTTGATACCGGCGTGGCATAGACTTCCTGCAGGTCGCGCGTTATAACCTTAAGATCGAGCGGCAGGGTGTCGAAAATGTTGGCAATGCCGTGGTACGACGGAATGACGCCGCAATCGAGGCAAATCTCGAGCGTCACCACGCACAGCACGCAATAGACGAGCGAAAAGTTGAGCTTCCATGCCCAAGGCACGCGCAGGGCGTACGAAATGGCAAAGAACGCGCCGCCCAGCAGCACGAGTGCCGCCGTGCCCGAAAAACGTTGGATACGATAGGACGAGGACCGACCCACCAAAATGAAAAAGGTCACGAAGTTAAAGGCCGTCCATATCAGAACGGCAAAATAGCCCCAGCCGTACGTGTAATCGTTGCTCCAGGTTTCGCTCGAGCGATCGAAATGAAAGACCTGTTGGTGAAAATCGTTGGTGAGCACAAACCCAATAAGCAGGATGGCCGCGATCCACAAGGCCGTACGGTAGCGGCGACCCGCACGATGTTGTTCCAACCCCGCAAGGCGCAGGCCGCACAGCTGGTAGAGGAGCGGAATGAGCGTCATGGGCACGTAGTACAGGTACCACAGCACGGTGGCATAGAACGGCGTGAACGACTTGTACTTGAGGATGACCTCGATCATCCACAGGGCGCTAATGGTGGCAACGGCAACGAGGCGTCGGCGCAGCACATAGTCCAGACAGCGCAGGTAGACCAGCACGCCCCAGATTGAGAACGCGACGGCAGCGACAAGCAGCGGAATCGAGCTCGAATGGATAAGCCCGTCCACGACCTCTTTGGACACCTCGCTATAGATGGGCACGGTGTTGGAGAGCTTGGGGTCGGAAGCGAATAACGCCGGCAAGACCGCCAAAAGCAGAAGAAACAGTGCGGTTATGACGCCGGCAATGACGAAGGCGCGGCGACGGTACACCAGGTGCGTTATGCCAACGAGGAATCGCGGCATGGCGAAGAGCCTGCCGCCCCTGGGATCCGCCACCGGCGCGGATCGGGCGGCCGCATGGCCGATATGTCGCTCGCGGGTACCCATAGTGCTTTTAGTGTACCGACAGGCGGGCTCAAAAAACGGGCCGCATGTCCCAAAATCCGCGGACGGCAAAGCGCCCGGCAAGCACAAACTACTCGCCGGGCGCTTTGGTTAGGAGACTATGAGGTTGGGGGCTCGGTGCCCTTAGGACAGGTCCTCGCCATTCGAAGCAATGACGCGCTTGTACCAGTCGAAGCTCTTCTTCTTGGAGCGCTTGAGGGTACCGTTGCCGGCGTCGTCACGGTCGACGTAGATGAAGCCGTAGCGCTTGGACATCTCACCCGTGCCGGCCGAGACCAGGTCGATCGGACCCCAGGTGGTGTAGCCCAACAGGTCGACGCCGTCCTCGGTCACCGCGTCGCGCATCGCGGCGATGTGCTGGCGCAGGTAGTCGATACGGTAATCGTCGTTGATGGAGCCGTCCTCCTCGACAACGTCCTTGGCGCCCAGGCCATTCTCGACCACAAACAGAGGCTTCTGATAGCGGTCGTACAGGTCGTTGAGGGTAATGCGGAAGCCTAGCGGATCGATGGCCCAGCCCCACTGGCTCTGCTGCAGGTAGGGGTTCTTGGCACCGGCGAAGGCGTTGCCCTGGGTCTTCTCGACGTCGGGATTGTCAGCGCCCGCGGAGCAGCGGGTGCTGTAGTAGCTAAAGCTGATGAAGTCGACGGTGTTGTCGGCCAGGATCTCGCGGTCCTCGTCGGTCATGCCCACATCGATGCCCAAGCGCTCGAGCTTCTTGACGGCATAGGCCGGGTAATAGCCACGGCTCTGGACGTCGACGAAGAAGTAGTTGTCCTGGTTGTCGAGCTGGGCCTGGCGCACATCGCCCGGGCGACAGCTGTAGGGGTAGTAGGTGCCGGCAGCGAGCATGCAGCCAATCTTAACCTCGGGGTCGATCTCGTGGGCGATCTTGGTGGCCCAAGCGCTGGCGACGAGCTCGTTGTGGGCGGCCAGATACTCGACGGCCTCCCTGTTCTCGCCCTCCTCAAAAACCAGGCCGGCACCCATAAACGGCAGGTGCAGGATCATGTTGATCTCGTTAAAGGTGAGCCAATACTTCACCAGGCCCTTGTAGCGGGTGAAGATCGTAGTCGCAAGGTTCTTGTAGAAGTCGATGAGCTTGCGGTTGCGCCAGCCGCCGTATTCCTTGATGAGGTGAATCGGGCAGTCGAAGTGCGTGATGGTCACGAGCGGCTCGATGCCGTACTTTTGGCACTCGCGGAACACATCTTCATAGAAAGCCAGGCCGGCCTCGTTGGGCTCAGCCTCGTCACCGTTGGGGAAGATGCGGGTCCATGCCAGGCTCATGCGGAAGGTCTTAAAGCCCATCTCGGCGAAGAGGGCGATGTCCTCCTTGTAGTGATGGTAGAAATCGATGCCGGTCTGCGCGGGATAGTAGTAGCCATCCTCGAAGTCGAGCATCTTACGCTGGCCGGAGACCACCGCGTAGCGCTCAGCGCCGTGCGGCGCCACGTCCACGTTAGCCAAGCCGCGACCGTCCACGTCGTAGGCACCCTCGCACTGGTTGGCAGCCGTCGCGCCGCCCCACAGGAAGTCATTACGGAAAGCCATGCATCGATCCTTTCATACGCTGCTTGTCGTGGTTTCAGTATCCCCGTAAACGGGGCGCCACCCAACGACAACAACGCAGGTCGACACTTCTTTTCGCACGCAGGCGCCCAGCAGCCGCCCGAGCCTGACACTTTCTGATACCCAACCACCAAAAAGAGGACAGGCACCTTTGTGGTGGTTTGGACCCGAGAGATAGTCCGCTCCGCCGGTTTGTCTCAATCTGTAACAGTTAGACCGTTAAAACCGAGCCTGGTGTTACAGATCGAGATTTTCGGGCAGCCCCCTGCAGTTTGTCTCGTTCTGTAACAGGAAAAGACGATTTAGCCTGCTAGATGTTACAGAACGAGACAGAAGGTCCCGGTCTTCGTTGATGTCGAGGTTCTTTTCGATGAGCCCCCCCCTGAAGCCGCCCTCGACCAGTAGTCAATTTGACTGAATAGGAAAAAAAGGAAAAAATAGGAAAAAAAGGAAAGGAGACTTATGACTGAAACCATCTTCTCCCCTTCATTTGGAAATCGCCCATCCTATCTCGTTGGGCGAGGAAATGTAATTTCAACATTCATCTCCGGCCTTGAACAGGAGCCGGGCAATCGAGACCGCGCCATGCTCATGCTCGGCCAGCGAGGAAGCGGCAAGACGGTTCTCCTGTGGGAGCTCGCCGATCGCGCTCGCAAGCTTGGCTTCGTCGTCGCCACGCCCACCGTTGCCTCCGAGGACATGCTCGAGCGCATTGTTGAAAAAATCCAAGAGGCGGGCGAGCCCTATGCCAACAAACGCCATCTCCCTAAACTCACGGGCGGCAGCCTGAGCGTCTTCGGTTTCTCAGCCGGCCTTGAGTTCACGCGCGATGTGCAGGAAACCAAGAGTTTCCAGTTCAAGCTCACGCAACTGGCGCGCAAACTAACCGAGCAAGGACATGGCATCCTCATCCTCATCGATGAGCTTCAGGCTAATTCGCCCGAGATCAGACAACTCGTCACCGCTTATCAAGAACTCGTCGGCGAGAGACTCAACGTCGCACTCGTTATGGCGGGCCTTCCGGGAGCGGTCTCGGCGACGCTCAATGACCGCGTGCTGACGTTTCTCAACCGCGCTCGCAAAGTCACACTCGAACCGCTTTCAGTCGGAGACGTCGACACCTATTACCAGCGGGCTTTCGAAGAACTCGACCTTGATATCCCAAGCGATCTTCGACTAGATGCCGCTCGCGCAACCCAGGGCTCGCCCTACATGTTGCAGCTCATCGGTTACAACATCGCCAATCGTTGCCAGGCAGGAGAACGCGCAACACGAAAGCTAGTCGACGGAGCCATCGAGGCATCAAAGGTCGATTTCGAAAACGATGTGTGCGAGACGACGCTCGCCGCGCTCTCGGACCAAGACGTTGCGTTTCTTGCCGCAATGGCGGATGACGAAGACACCGTGTCGCGCATTTCTGATGTAGCCGAGCGCATGTCGGTCACACCCGACTACGCACAAAAGTATCGCCGGCGCCTTATCGACGCCGGCGTAATCGAACAGGCCCGCCGCGGGTACGTGCGCTTCGCTGTTCCTTATATGGCTGACTACCTGCGCAGTCAGCTGTAGGAAAACCACCACGAAGGGGACAGGCACCTTTGTGATGTTTTTGACCGGTTTGTCTCGGTCTGTAACAGTTAGACCGTCAAAACCGAGCCTAGTGTTACAGATTGAGATTTTCGGGCAGCCCCCTGCAGTTTGTCTCGTTCTGTAACAGGTAGAGACGATTTTGGCTGCTAGATGTTACAGGATTGAGACGAAGCGCTAGTCGCAGGTGATGTCGAGGTTTTTGCCGGTTAGGCCTACGTAGCCGCCCTCGGCTGCTTTGGGACTATCGGCGTGGCAGAGGACCCACTTGTCGGCCTTCCAGTAGCAGTAGCTGTCGCCGGCGGCGGACATGTTGGCAGCGGCCTCGGGACGCGGACCATTGGTGCCGGCGGGCAGCGCTACCATTACCTGGAAGCCACCGTCGTCGACCATGCACGGCGTGTAGTGCAGCGTCGTGGCGTAGACCTCGACGAGCGTGCCGGCCGGCGCGCGGAAGGCCTTGACCTGCGCGGTATCGAGCTTGCCGTCGACGATCTGCTCGCGCTTGGCCAGCAGCAGGATAAAATCGCGGGCGCCCAGGTTGAACTCGCTGGCGCGGTGATACTCCAGGCAGTTGAGCTTCGTGTTACGGCCGTTGCACCAGCCCAGCTGGAAGGGGCGGCCGCCGTACATGAGCAGACCGAGCGTGTCGGCACCTTCGACCTGTTCCAGCTCGGGCGCGGAGGCCACATACTTGCTACCCTCGGGAATGGGCGTGGCGGAAAGTGCCTCGACAAGCGGAGCTGTCAGGCTGGAGGGTACGTCGTCCCACACGCGGCCGTAGGACTTGAACTCGGAATCGGTAACAGAGTAGATATGCATGTTCGCTCCTGTTCGTAAATGTGACTATATAAACATTCTAGAACATTAGCCGTCTTTTGATGGAGTCAATACCGCAAACAACACGCACCAGAGTCACATGGGCAAAAGGGCGGCGTGTATTTTACTTAGCCGAGATAGCCCTTAAGGAACTCAATGACACCCGAGCACCAGTGATCAGTTTCCGGCGCATGAGGTTTCATTAACGCATGTCCTCCTTCTGGATACACAATCTCCTCGTGGTGCACCCCAGCCGCATCCAGTGCGTCAACCATCTTTCCGAGATTGCCGGGCGATACGACATCATCGTCGGCGCATTGCCAAAGATATGTCGGCGGATACCGTTCCCACACATGTTGATCAATGCAGAAATCATCAATCGCATCGTGCCCAGCTCCACCGCACACCGAATCAAGAAATCTATGGTCTGACGCACATTCGGACTCATGAAGGTCAATCGGGGCGTAACACAGAACCAAAGCTTTTGGCGGCTCGCATCCGTAAGATGCAAACCCCTTGTTATCCGTCCCCCACTCGGCGGTCAAATGCGCGCCAGCGGAAAAACCGATAACCGCATATTTTTTGTCCACATTAAATCGCGTTGAATTCTCGAGGACAAAACGGACTGCGCGATTAAGGTCATCGATCGGACGCGGCATCAGCGGCTCGACCCTCACCCTGTATGACAACACAAACACGTTATAGCCCGCATCGTTGAGCTCGGGAGCAACGGGAAAACCTTCCATTTGGTGACAAACGCTCTGATAGCCCCCACCCGAAATCGCGATAACGAATGGCGCCCCCGGTCGCCCCGGAAAGAAAAACAGCTTTGCGTTGCGCCGGGTCGGATCGCGAATACAATCGGCTTCATCCCAAATATCGTATGCAACCTGCCTCCCGTCATCCGCAAGCTCAACAATCCGATTCAACCCGCGCAGAACACGAGTAACTTCATACGGATTAGTGTCGGAATTCAAATGGGCCGCGATGGGCTTATTCCACATGCGCTCCCAAGTTGAAGGTCGGCAAAGCATGAGATGCTCACCGAACCCAGCGAACTCAGGAAGAAGTGCGATTTCTCCAAATGTCATATCGGCAGTAATTGTCATAACCAGTCACTCCAAAAACGAGGTGGGCTCGCGCAGATCAATCGCAAGTCCACCATATGCAATCTGCCGCGGGGTTTTCAGCAGCTTACATTCCGAATAATTGTCTATTCCGCCGACGTGTCTGCATCAGGGCGATACATGATGTAGACGAGGACGAAGGTAAGAATAAAACCAACGACATTGCAAAGGATCGCACCAATAAGGCTGCTCATATCACCGGAAGGATTCATGTAGCCGGGGAAGCTGAAAATACCACTCGACGTCATAACGAACGTGCGGGTATTGAAGATAGCCGGGATAACAGCGCTAATTGCACCAGAAATCATGGAAGCGACGATGATCTTCTTGTGCTCCAAAACTATGCCGTACAGGGCAGGTTCTGTAATTCCGCACAGGCTCGTAATGGCACAGCTGAATCCAAGGCTCTTTTCGCTCGGATCCTTCGAGCGGAAAGCAAACGCCAAGCAAGCGCCGACGACACCCATGCTACCGCAAAGAAGTCCAAGGATAGGGTCGGAACCGACGGTCATAATATTGTTGATGGAGATCACAATGAGGGCCCAATGGAGTCCAAGAGGAATCATGACGAGGCCAAATATCGGTCCAAGAATAACGCCGCAAAGAATGGGGCTGAACTGATAGACCGCCAGTACGGCAGTCGCAAGCAAGGAGCTCGCCTGTTGGATAACCGGGCCAACCACAAGAAGCGAGATGGGGGCAGCAATAGCAACTGTCAGGAACGGAACGAGTGCAAATGCCAAAGCATCGGGAAGAACCGCACGCAGCCACTTATAAAGAACGGATGCGAACCAAGCCGCCACGATAGCGGGAAACACCGTCGAGGCATAGCTCGCCATCGTGAACTTCATGCCGAACAAATCCAGCGCATCACCAGCTCCAGCTGCGGCAACAAAAGTCGGGTAAAGCAGGATTGCACCGAGCACCGCACCGATATATTGATCGATTCCAAAGAATTTGGCCGCAGACGATCCGACGAGAACGGGCAAGAAATACATGCTGGCGTTTCCCATGCCGTACAGCAGGGTATAAATTCCGCTCTCAGCGGAAACGACACCTGCCGTCGTCAGGATACTAAGGACGGCGTTTATCATTCCGCATGCAATCAAGGCGGGAAGAACGGGCATCATGATGCCGCTGATCAGCTTCATCAGCTTTCCCAGAAAACCTTTGGTCTCGCCTTCATCTGCCGCGGACTTCCCGGTGTCAACCCCGGTTTCCTTTGCAACGATTTCGTAGACCTTATCGACCTTGGGCCCCACAATCACTTGGTATTGCCCTGCTGAATGGCGAATATCGATCACACCATCGATTGCCTTGACTTTTGCATCATCTACGATGCTTTCGTCCTTAAGATTGAACCTTAAACGAGTCATGCAGTGGGCTACAAATGTAACGTTTTCTGCACCGCCCACCATCTCGAGAATCTCGGCAGCGAGCTTGGTTGTATCTGCCATAAATACCATTTCTCCCATGTTGTGTTTTATATGTAACCATCGGCAAAGCGCGCGCCTTCGCCGACCAATTACCTAGCTTTCGATGCGATTCGATTGATATGCATCATCAGATAGAGTCTTTCTTCGTCTATAAGTTCTTGGCCCGTCAGCCGGCTGAGAACAGAAGCGATGTCATCGGCGCACGCCGATGCCACCGGATATTCATCTTTGAGCGAGAGATACATCTTGCGGTTGTCGCTTACGATACTTTCGCCAGAGTTCAACCTATTGAATAGGTACTGAAGGTGGGTTGCGAACCTTGCATAATCGAAGCCCTCCCGATCAACTTGAATACCAAGCCGTCTTTCAACAGCAATAGTTGATTCTTCGAGAACGCGATCGTAAACGTCCGTGTCAAACTCTTCAGCCAGCTCACATGAATCCGAATCGGCCATGTTATTGATAAACGCCATGGCAATTCCAACTGTCTCATGAGCGGGAAGCCTAACATTGAGACGTTTCCTGATTATTCGAAGCGCGTACTCGCCGATTTTGAATTCGACGGGATATTGTTGGCGAACATCAAAAGACAAGGGCATATGGACAACAATGTTTTGCTCCTTGCGCTTAATTGCATACGCGATATGGTCCGCAAGAATAAACGGCAAATTAGGGCTTACTTCATAGGGAAGCAGTCCTGTCGACATATCAATAACATCCGAGGTCAGCTCGAGAAGTTCATCCGAGACTTCATCAATGAGAGCGATGTAGCGGGAACTAACGTTATAGAACGTTCGTTGAATCTCCGAGAGCGGTAATTCATCGCCAACGTCCTTAAACCCCAGGCCACGCCCGAATGCCACCAGCTGCCTGCCATTTCCGTCGATGCAGAGGACAGCGCTGGTGTTAATTCGTTTAACGATTTCCATGTGTCCCCCTTAAACAAAACAAGGCTCCCGAAGCAGAATCCGACAATCAATGTCGACAGATGCTGCTTCAGGAGCCTTGCCTGAATATCACTCTGGTTGCCAGTTTAAGCGAAACACCGTAAATGACCTCGTGTAAACATTACTAAACAGTTAAACGGTCGATATCTCCATGTGAACGGTTTAGAAGCAGAAGGCAATCCTTACGCCTGCTGGTAGTGCAGGTGCTTCTCGTCGATATCGGCCAGGTCGCGGTCGAGGTAGCGGCGCGCGAGCCAGTTTGCCATGGGAAGGTTCTGGTCCAGGTAGTTGCCGCACTCCTCGGGAGCGGCACCGGGGACATCGCCCTCAAAGTCGGCGACGAACTCAAAGAGCTCGCGCACGAGCGGCAGGATCTCCTCGCTCGTCACCTCGCCAAACACGACCAGGTAAAAGCCCGTGCGGCAGCCCATGGGGCCAAAGTAGACGATTCGGCTCGACCACTCGGCGTGATTACGCAGAAACGTCGCGCCCAGGTGCTCGATGGTATGGCACTCGGCCGTGTTCATGACCGGCTCTTTATTGGGCGTGGTCAGACGCAGGTCAAAGGTGGTGACGGCAGCGCCGGTCGCCGAATCGCGGTCGATGCGACTCACGTATACGCCGGGCTCAAGCAGCAGATGATCGACAGAAAAGCTCGCAATGCGCTCCATGGCAGATCCTCTCGATAGTCAATTTGGGACGGGGCTCTTTTAGCTGGTTCGAATGGTCACGCCAATCATACCAGTCAAAAAAGCCCCGTCCCAAATTAGCCGCCTGGGACGAGGACCGATGATTATTTGATCCCCGTCCCAGAAAAATCATGCTAGGCGGTGTACGAGATAGTCGCGGCCACTGCATGGCGCCAGCCGGCGATCTTTTTGTCTCGCTCGTCGGCGGGCATGGCAGGCTCCACGATGCCGCGGGCACCGTAGACGTCGACCACGTCGCGCGTGTACATGCCCAGCGCAATGCCGCAGGCCCAAGCCGCGCCCAGGCCGCTCATCTCGTCGTTGCTCGCGATGCGGATGGGCGAGCCCACCAGGTCGCTCTCAAACTGCATCAGGTACGCATCGCGCGTGGGGCCGCCGTCAACACGAAGCTCGGCAAGTGCCGCGCCCGAATCCTCGACCATCGCATCAATGACGTCAAAGATCTGATAGGCGATCGACTCGTCGGCAGCCTTTACGAACTCCGCGCGACCCGTGGTGCGTGTCATGCCAAAAACGCATCCCTCGGCATCACTTGCCCAGTGCGGCGCACCCAGGCCGGTAAACGCCGGCACAAAGTAGACATGGCTCGCCGGGTTGGCGGCGTAGCACAGGTCGGTGACCTCCTCGGGGTTGTTGATGAGCTCCAGGTCGTCGCGCAGCCAGGTCTTGACGGCGCCGGCGTAGCTCACGTTGCCCTCGAGTACATACTCGGTCACGCCATCCATACGCCACGCAAGCGAGCTCGAAAGCCCGTGCGAGCTGGCGACAAACTCGTTGCCGACGTTCATCATGACCGAGCTGCCGGTGCCATAGGTCGCTTTGGCCATGCCGCGGCTGTGGCAACCCTGCGCAAACAGGGCCGCATGGCTGTCGCCCAGCACGCCGTGTACCGGCACGGGCGCGGGCAAAAAGCCGCCCAAGTCCGTTGTGCCAAACAGACCGTCGGAGTCGGTCACCTGCGGCAGGCAGGCCGGATCGATGCCAAAGGCCTCGCACACCGGCTCGCTCCAGCAGCCACGGCGCAGGTCGAAGAGCTGCGTGCGGCTGGCATTGGACCAGTCACAGCGAAACTCCGCGCCGCCCGTGAGCGTCCAGACCACCCAGGCATCGATGGTGCCCAGACACAGCTCACCCGACGCCGCGGCCTCGGCAGCCGCCGGAACGTTCGCAAGGATCCAAGCCATCTTGCCCGCCGGATAGTAGGGCGAAAGCACCAGGCCCGTTGTGTCGCGCACCAGCTCGGTCACGCCCTCGCGGGCGGCCAGCTCGTCACACAGCTCACGGGCGCGGGCACACTGCCACACCACGGCGTCGCACAGCGGCTCGCCCGTCGCACGGTTCCAGGCAACGGTGGTCTCACGCTGGTTGGAAATGCCAATGCCGGCGACATCGGCCGGGTCGACCCCGGTCTCCTCCACCACGGCGCGCGCCACGGCCAGAACGTTGGCCGCGATCTCGGCCGGATCATGGCTCACCCAGCCGGCCTCGTTGACGATCTGGCGGTGTGCGCGGTCGGCACGATGAATCAGATGGCCGCCCTCGTCCACCAGCAGCGCCTTGGTGCCCTGCGTGGACTGATCGATTCCGATGATGTATTTGCTCATGTACTCTCCCATTCCTTCCGCCAAATCAAAGACAGCCTGGCGGACAAGGAGCGAGCGACCGCCAAGTGCCGCAGATTGCCGTGAAAGAGGAGCGCCGCGTACTTTGTGTACGCAAGCGACGGTTTGAACGGCAAGGTGCGGTGCTTGGCGGCCGCGCAGCGTCTGTTTCTACTAGTTGCCGAGGAAGTCGGCGACCGTCTTGGCAATGCCTTCGCCGGTGAGGCCGTAGTGTGCGAAGACCTCGGGCGAGGTGCCGGTGATGACCGGCGCGTCGGGCAGGCTCAGGCACTTGACCGGACGCGGACAATGCTCGCCCACGACCTGCGCGACCATGGAACCCAGACCGCCGAAGGGGCTGTGCTCCTCGACTGTCACGACGGCGCGCGTGGCACTGGCGGCCTCGATCACGGCCTCGGCGTCGAGCGGCTTGACGCAGTACATGTCGAGCACCGTTGCCGAAATACCCCGCTCGGCCAGCAGGTCGGCGGCGTCCACGGCGTGGCGGACCATCTCGCCGGTGGCGACGATCGTCACATCGGTGCCGCGGCGCACCCAGGTAGCGCGGTCCATCTCGAACGGGCACTCATCCTCGGCGTACACGTCCTCGACCGGGTTGCGGCCCACGCGGATGTAGGCCGGCTTGTTGTCGGCGACCAAGGCGCGCACGAGCTCGGCGGTCTGGAAGCGGTCGCTCGGCAGATACACTCGCATGTTGGGGATCGCGCTCATGGCGGCGATATCCTGAGCGGAATGGTGGCTCATACCCAGGGCGCCGTAGGACACGCCGCCCGAGATGCCGATGAGCTTGACGTTGGTGTTGGAGTACGAAACGTCGACCTTGCACTGCTCATACGAACGCGTGGTCACAAAGGACGCCGGCGAGGCGGCCCAGGCCTTCTTGCCGCACGAAGCCATGCCGGCGGCGATGCTCACCAGGTCCTGCTCGGCGATGCCGACCTCAACGGACTGCTGGGGATACTGATCGAAGAACGGCGTGAGCGATGCGGAGCCGCGGGAGTCGGAGCACAGGACGACGATGTCCTTATCGGTCTCGGCGGCCTCGAGCAGCGTGTCGCAGATAACCTTGCGGTTGGCGATCTTGTTAGCCATTGATGGCCTCCTTATGGGCAGCGAAATCGGCGATGATCTGGGCATATTCCTCGTCGTTGGGCAGGTGGTGATGCCAGCCGGCCTTGTCCTCCATGACGGGCGAGCCGTAGCCCTTCACCGTGTTGAGGATGATGACCGTGGGCTTACCCTTGGTCTCGGCCGCAAGCGTCAGCGCGGCGTCGATGGCCTGGACGTCGTTGCCCGGAATGGACAGCACGTTCCAACCGAAGGCGGCCCAGCGCTCCTCCTGCGAGTCCTGCTTCATGACGTCCTCGGTGCTGCCGCTGATCTGCAGACGGTTGCGGTCCACGAGCGCGCACAGGTTATCGAGCTGGTAGTTGCCGCCACTCATGGCGCCCTCCCAGACCGAGCCCTCGGCAAGCTCGCCGTCGCCCATGATGGTGTAGACGCGGTAGTCGCGACCGTCCATCTTGCCGGCAAGTGCCATGCCCACCGCCACGGGCAGGCCGTGGCCGAGCGAACCGGAGTTCATCTCGATGCCCTTGAGCTTGTTGTTGGGATGGCCGATGTAGGGGCTGCCGAACTTGGAGAAGCGGGCCTTGACGTCGTCGAGGTCCAGGTAGCCCTCGTGACACAGCACCGCGTAGTAGGCCTCCATGGCGTGGCCCTTGGAGAGCACGAAGCGATCGCGGTTGGGATCGTCGACGGTCTCGGGCGAAATGTTCAGATGGTTGGCGTAGAGGGTCATGAGGGCGTCGATCACCGACATGTCGCCGCCGATGTGGCCGCCGGCGCCGGCCATGATGATGTCGACGCAATCGCGGCGGAGGTCCCAGCGCAGGGACTCAAGCTCTTCGATAGTTGCCATTTCTACTCTCCTCGCAGGTAGGCTTTGACGTCTTCTTCGATGGGGTCGTACAGGTCGGGCTGGATGCCGATGTACTTGCATGCCTCGTAGAGCACCGGCACCACGTTGGCGTGGATGGCCACGCAGTGGTGGATGTAGGGGCCCTCGACGATCTTTGCCTCGAGGCGCTTGAGGTTCTCGACCTCGACCCACAGGTAGGTGCCCATACCGGCCGGGCCGTCGATGCCGCGGGCATTGCCCAGCAGCAGCGAGTACTCGCCGTTGTCGCCGTCAAAGCGGGCAAGGGTGAGGTCGCCGTGCTTGGCCTCGGCCGTCAGCGCGCCGGGGTGATCGAAGGCCAGCGGATAGGTGAGCTTGGGCTTGACGGCCGCGCAGCTGCAGGGCCAGGGGCCGCAGTGCTGCAACAGCTCGCCGTTCTCGTTGTCAGGATGGCGGACGGTCCAGTCGGCGAACATGCCGCGGTGACGGCCAAGATCGGCGGCCTCGACCATGAGCGCGGTGATGGCGCCGTGGATGTCGGTCTCGCAGACGACGGGGATACCCATCTCGTTGAGGATGGCGTTGGCGGCGCAGGGCATAATGCCCAGCTCGTCCTGCAGGGCGTTCCAGCACTGGATGGCGCCGGCGTTGCAGCCGTACTTCTCGACCAGACGCTTCATGGCGATGGCGAGTCCTGCGACCGCGGGGACCTTGTCCTCGGGGATGCAGATCTCAAAGCTGTCGGCGATGTGGGCGAGCATGGCGGCCATGGCTTGCTCGTCGGCCTGGGCGTCGCGCACGGCCTGAACAAGCTCGGTCATGGGGATGGGCGAAAGCTGGATGTTGAACTTCTCGAGCAGCTCGCCCTCGTTGCACATGGTCGACCAGAAGTCGAACGGGCGGGTGGCCATCTGCAGGATGCGGGTGTGCTTGAAGGTCTTAACGACGTTGCACACGGCCAGGAAGTCCCAGACGCCGCGCTCGAACTCGGGATCAGTCAGGCGGCAGTTGGTCATGTAGGTGAAGGGGACCTGGAAGCGGCGCAGGACCTTGCCGGTGGCGAACAGGCCGCACTGGCTGTCGCGCAGGCGGGTGCCGTCGGGCTCGGGGCGCTCGTCGCGCGGGCCCCACAGCAGCACGGGCAGACCGAGCTCGCGGGCAAGGCGGGCGCAGACGTACTCGGTACCAAAGTTGGCGTGGCACAGCATGATGCCGTCGACGCCCTCGGCGCGGAACTTCTTGACGATAGGCTCGATATGGCTGTCGTCGAACAGCAGGCCCTCGTCGTTGATGTCGTCGATATCAACGATGTCGACGCCGATCTCGCGCAGACGGTCAGCCGTCAGACCACGATACTTGATCGCGTCCGGCGCGCTAAAGATGCTGCGGCGCGTAGGCACAAAACCGAGCTTGATCTTATCCATGTACGTCCTCCCCTAGTCACATGTTCAGTAAACAGACGCATGTTTCGTTTTGTTCTGTTTACTAAATGTTTTACTCTTTTGTTTATTAGTTTAGCGCGAAATACCTGTAAACGGTAGAGAAATCAGCCTAAACGGTATGTAAACGTTCTGAACATACAGGGGGAACAAAAAAAGAGGGCCCCAAAGGACCCTCTCTGTCCACACAAGTATGTAAACGGAACCAATGCCGTCCATCGCCGCGAGAGCACCGCCCGCGGCGACAGCCCGGCAACAGGGCCAGCGGCTACGCGCCCATCTTGCGATAGACGTCCACGAACTCCTTGGCAAGGATGCCAAAGCCCTCGGCGCTCATCAGCTGATCCTCGGCATGGACGACCAAAAGATCGATGCTCAGGTTCTCGCCGGCGGCAGTCTGCTGGACAAGGCCACCATGGGCAGCGTGGCCCTCGGCATAGTGCTGCTGGCCTTCCGTGATCTTTGCCTCGGCCTCTTCGAACTTGCCGTCACGAGCTAGATGAATCGCATCGATATAGCAGCTGCGCGCGCAACCGACGCCTGCAATGATCTGAAAACTCTGAAGCTGAATCTCTTCTGCCGTCATACTTACAGCCCCATCAGTTCCTTGGCCTGAGCCAGAGCCTTGACGCCGTCCATCATGCCGTAGGTGGTCATGGGAATTACGCCGACCGGAACCCCGGGGCATGCGGCGCAAACTTCATCCTTGGCATAGCCAACCTGCGGCCCAAGCAGAATGCAGTCGGCATTGCGGCCAATGGTGGCAGCCTCGTTGACGGCGTGAGCGGACACCTCGCACTCCAGGCCCTCGGCGTCGGCGGCCTTCTTGATGTTCTTCATGATGATGCTCGTGGACATGCCGCCAGCGCACATAAGAACGATGTTTTTCATTGCAGTTCCTTTCCTGTAACCCCTCACAGGGACTTATATGTTTCGGCGATCAACGCGATCGGCCGAACCTTCGAACTTGTGGACAATGACCTACTCGGCAGAAGCCTTTGCAGCAGCTTCCTCGGCCAGTGCCTCCTTATCGGCCATCTTGACGAACGGGATAAACAGCAGTCCGACCAGCAGGATTGCGGCGAGGACGATTGCGACCAGGCCAATGCCGCCCGTAAAGAAGTTGCTGATGGGCAGCGGCACGACAAACGGCATGGAAATGGTCGGGTTAAATGCATTGCCCAGACCGAGCATCAGGCCGACGGCGGCAGCAATGCAGGCCACGGGCTTGAGCAGGATGTAGGGGATGAACATATAAGGGTTCATGGCAATGGGCGTACCGAAGATGATGGGCTCGGAGATGCTGAAGAGTGCGGGCACCAGGGCAATCTTGGAGAGGGCCTTGTAGCGCTCGGACTTGGCCGTGAGCAGCGCAAGCTCCATGCCAAGGGCGTCAACAGAACCGACAGAGAACATGATGATGAACGACAGGTACGGCAGTGGCTGGCCGGCAACGAATGCCTCGGTGTTGGCAAGAGCGCAGGCCTGGATAACCGGCATGTACACGCCCATCAGGACGCTGGGGTGGATACCAAAGAAGAACAGCAGGTTGCACAGCGTAAAGTAAATGACAACGGCCCAGGGGCTGGAGCCCAGGAACATAACGGGAGTGGCAATGGTGCTGTTGATGAGGTTAAAGACATCGCCATAGCTCGTCAGGCCCATACCCCACTTAAGCAGCGCGGCCGTGGTGAAGATAACGATGGCGCAGAACATCGGAGATAGCGAATCGTTAACGAACTGAGGGACGGAATCGGGCATGGGGATGGCGATATGCTTCATAAGGAAGTTAAGCGCCTTCGGCACGATCAACGCCACGAGCAGCGCAACGAACAGACCCGAGCTGCCCAGATAACGGGTCACGATAAACGTCGAGCCGTCCTCGGCATGGCCAAGAGGAATCAGCAGGAGCAAAACGCCAATAGCCGCAACCGTCGACGTAAGGCCTTTGTTCCCGAGCACCTTGCCGTAGGAGTACGAGACCGAGGCGCACATGTAGACGGCGCCGAGGTTCATGGTAACGACCAGTACGTCGGTAATCGTCGCCGACATGCCGGTGCTGGCAAGGAACGCCTGCAGCGGCGGGATCGGCAGCCCGTTGATAATGGAGAGCAGCGCCACGCCCAGCGTAACGGGCATGGTCGCCATCATGCCGGACATAAGGCCCTTTACGACGTTAAAGCTACTCACTTTGTGGGCAATGGGGCCCACGTGCTTCTCGAGGAAGCCCTGCATCGAATCGAGAACGCTCATTTTTGTGTTCACTGATCCTCTCTAAACGATTCATCTAGCTGTCAAACGGGAAATTGCGGCCGACTCTTTCCCGCCTATGACCAATGGAAATATGGTTACGCCTTGAGCTCGAGGACGAGGAGCCAATCCCCAACCCCGGGTTTGTCAGGCAGGGTAATGCTGTCCGTGACGGCAAGGGCGTCCTCGCCGTCACGGTATGCGCCCGTGCGAGGGTTAAACCATCGGCTTGCATAGGCAGCGCCCGTCGGCACACCCTCGATAGCAAGCTTTTGGCGCACGGTATCGCCAAAGTACGCGACGATGCGCGAAAGGTCCTGGTTGGCGGTTGCCAGCGGAGCCTTGTTGGCAAACAGATTGCCCGCATCGGTCGTTTCGTAGGGAGCGAGCTCCCAGAAGTGATTGTCTTCGTAGAAGGAACGCATGTAGCCCATCTGGACCGCACCTTCTCCGTCTACCGCCTGGGCCCAAGTAATGCCAAAGCGGTTGAAGATCGCCATAAAGGGGTCGAGCTCCTCAGGGCTTTCCCACACGTTGTCCCAGATTCCCTGGGCTCCGTAGGTATAGCCGGCGCCGCCGGCCTGCATGCAGATATACGCCACGCGGCGCAGCATGTCTGCGGTGCACAGGCGCGTACCCATCTCCTCGAGCGTCGAGCAAAACTCGTAGAGCGCCTCGCCCTCAACGAAGGGCTTGTCGTCATGAGCTGCCAGATAGTCAAAGTAGTCGCTTGCCTTGATGAGGTAATCGCCGTGACCGGCCTGGTTGAGCGTAAAGTCCATCCAGGGTTCATCCTGGTAGTAATCGGCAAAGGGGCGCTCGTTGGTATAGTGCGCCGTCGCCAGATGACCATAGCCGTCGCGTGCCTCAATCTCCAAGGCGACCTCACGCCAGCCGTCAAGCATGGCGGCTCGACCTTCTTTGCGGTATCCGGCAACCTCGCCGGCAAGCGTCCACACCATCGGATATGCACCGTAGCGCGCCACCAGGTAGCGGGCGAGGTGCTTTTGGTGTTCCACGGCATGCTCGCCGAGAATGGCAAACGCCCACGCTTGCCCAAGTGCGTTCACTAAGCCCGCATCGGCAATATAGGCCATGCGGCGGTCGAGCTCCCGCTGGTAGAAGGCCACATTAGGCACATCTTCCACGCCCTTGGCCATGCCACCGTCAATCCAATAGCGATCTCCTGCGCCCATGTCAGAGCGCAGGTTGGTCTGATAGACGGTAAAGCCCTGCTCGGCACGTAGGTCGACCATACCGCGAAATTGACTCGTCATGCCGGGGTGGTTCGACGCATCCCAGCTCTCACGGTAGGCAAACTCCCAATGGGTATCGCCCAGCCAAAAGAACGGCGTACCATCTGAATAGGCAAACATGCGCGAATCGTCTGCAACGCGGATAAAACCGTGGCGATACAGATCGAGGTCGCCCGCGTACGGCACGGCCTCGACGCGGCCCGTGCAGCCATTAAGACCGGTCTGCTCGGGAGCCTCGATAACATAGTTCCAGGCACCCAGCTCGGTCGGGGCAAACGACACGCAGTAGGTACGCCCACCATCCCAGTAGGCCTCGCGGCGAATTACCCTGCCACTCGAGCCGGTGAACTCCGCCCAAATCTCAACATCCAAAAACGGGTTATCGAACGAACAGGCGCTCTCAAACGTCAGAACAACCGGTCGCCAAATCTCGGCAACGGCATCTTGATTCAACGTCATATCCATTGCAGACCCCTCTCTGGTCTTAGTCTTGCTAGTTCAGTCCTCGCTCACGGGCGGATGCCATGGCAAAGTCAACGATCGCCTGGGCATCTTCGGCACAAATAAAGCCTTGTGACACCTCGATCGCCGTATCGCGCTCACATAGAGCGCGATAGTTTTCGAGCGACCCGTACAGCTCTTTGAGCATCGATGCCGAGAACGACTCCATGTGGCCAAACAGCCCGTCCTTATCGCTCGTCTTATCGACCGTGCCCTGCCCCGGCTCCACCAAGCTCGTGTTGGAGTAGCGGGCAAACGGATGCTCGAGCAGGCAGGTGCGAAGTCCGCCCTTGGTATTTCCCAGGGCATCCTTTACGTTCTCGCCGCTCGCGTCCAGCTCAATGCGTGGACAGGTTGCCGGAGCCGCACCCGTACGGACCCAGCGGAACAGGTTACGGAATGCAGCATGGAACAGATACTGCGACGGATAGGCGTTTGCCTCGGCATGCTTACCGACATACACCGGCAGATGGTCGATACGCTTAAGATCCTCGTCGTCTTGGTAATAGTCGACGTAACTCCACTGCGTATCGTGGGAAGCACCCGTCACCTCGTACAGCCGGTACTTAAAATCGGGATCGTCGCTATCGGGCATAAGCGTGCGCCAACTCTCAAAGCGACCGTTCTCGCTTTCGGTCTGAAGGGCGATAAACGGCTCCTCGACGTGCTCCACACGCAGTAGATGGTGTGCGTATTCCCGGCAGCATTCATACTGGTTGACAGGAATGCACATCGAATGGATGCCGCCGCCAGACAGGTATCCGTCAAACACGCGGCCGTCACGGCGCACCTCCTCGCGATAGGCAAAACTGTTAAGGTAGCGGAACAGATAGGCGCCGGACTGAGACCATCCTGTAAGGCAAATTGCCTGGCGAGGATAGTCGCGGATCGGGTTAAGGTCGGAGTCTCCGCGCAAGAGCCACGCAAGATCGGTCAGCATATCCCAAAACAGGCCAGTCTCGTAGGAGATGTCCATGTCGGGAAGCGCGCCGCCGCGTACGAGCTGTTCCGGATCAAAGTCAAAGGGCCGCTCGGGAGTTGGGTTTGCCCAGCTCATGAAGGCATAGCGATCGGGATTGAATTCCTTGAGCTTAGCGATGGTGTTGGGCTTGCTGGTAATGCCCACATAGATATCCCCAGAGCGCACAAACTCGCCGTGACCCAGAATCCACATGCGCTCGATTTCCATAAACGATGTGGGATTGATGATCTCCACGACCACATTGCCACTCGCTTGCGCCGGATCTTTCGGAGCACGAACAACGATCCGATTGGAATAAGGAGCGTCGGCAGTCTTGACCTCCACGCCGCCGTCTTCGTCGGCGGTGCGATACACGTTGGCGGTACCGTAAACGCGATACTCGCGCTCGACGTAATCCTTTACGCTCAGATGACAGTAGCGCTCGGCGCTCGAAAACGGATAACTCTCATCCGTA
Organism: Collinsella sp.; assembly: GCA_046883645.1. Lineage (GTDB taxonomy): Bacteria > Actinomycetota > Coriobacteriia > Coriobacteriales > Coriobacteriaceae > Collinsella. The sequence goes on from JBKTBE010000003.1 coordinate 65,708, forward strand.
ATGGGCATTTCGAAAATACCGCTGATCATCTCGTCCCCCTTGTTGTTGCGTTTGCTGAGACAAACTCTACTGGGGGCGCTACTTAACTTCTATTGATTCTTAAGTTGAATTACTAAATATTTAGCTTAATAAACAGCCTGGTGTTAAGCTCATGGTAAGTTCACAAACGTTAGGAAACACCATGGCCGTTACTGCAAAACAGATCGCTGACCAGCTGGGAATTTCGGCAGCGGCCGTTTCCCTTGCACTTAACAATCGACGCGGCGTAAGCGAAAAAACACGGCAGCTGGTACTTAGCACCGCCGAAGCTCTAGGTTACGACTTTAGCAAGATTAAGTTCGAGCGCCAAAAGAGCGGAACCGTTGCCTTAGTTGCCTTTAACCGGCGCCGCATCTTTACGACCCCCTTCTTCGCCGATATGCTCGCCGGAGTCGAGGGCACCCTTAGACACGCGGGATTCTCGTTTTCGCTGGTGAACTACTCGACGTTCGAAAACACTCAGCAACAGATCGCCGACATCGCCGAAGCACAATACGATGGTGTCATCATCCTTGCAACTGAGATGTTCGAGTCGGATTTTATGCCGTTTGCATCGCTGGACTGTCCCCTGCTGCTGTTGGACTCATGCATGAGCGCTGGGGTCGATACGGTCAAGATCGACAACGCTGCCAGCATGATGCTAGCCGTGCAGTACCTGCATTCGAAGTATGGATCTGTCCCCGGGCTGTTAACGACGCCCGTTACCGTGGGCAACTTCACCGAACGACGCTTCGCCTACGAGCACGCCATCGGTCAGCTATCGGGCTCGGAAAAGTGCGGCACCGTCCACGAGCTCGCCGTCGCTCCAGACGAGGCATACGCCGGCATGCTCGACATTATTGATTCGGGCGAACCCCTCGCCCAAAACTACGTCGCTGTCTTTGACGATATAGCTATTGGGGCCATGAAGGCCTTTATCGAGCGTGGTTATCGCGTGCCCGATGACGTACGCATCGTCGGCTTCGACAACAACGCCGGCGGAACCTACGTGCAGCCACAACTGACCACGCTCAATGTTCCTTCAGAGTATATGGGCGCCATCGCCGCACGGCGCCTCGTCGAGATTATCGACGAGGCCGAACACCACCCGCTCAAGATCGAGCTGGGGGCATCGCTCATCAAGCGCCGTTCTGCCTAGAGCTCGCGCACGCTCTGGCGCTCGACAAAATAGGTCGAGACGGCCGTTTTGCAGGTATAGCTCTTGGGATTGCGGATGTTGCCCACCAGACGGCGCACCGCGATCTCGCCC
>JBKTBE010000061.1:0-12062 GCA_046883645.1 Collinsella sp.
GGAGCTCCAGCGCAACTACGACTGCCTGCGCGAGGCCAAGAAGCGCGGCGTCGTCATGACGATCGGCTCCGACTCCTTCTCCTTCGTCACCCCGTACGGCACCTGCTCCATCGAGGAGATGTACGAGTTCGTCGACAAGATCGGCTTCACTCCGGTCGAGACCATCACCTGCGCCACCCTCAACGGTGCCAAGATGTGCCACATCGAGGACGAGACCGGGTCCATCGAGGCCGGCAAGTGCGCCGACCTGCTGGTCGTCAACGGTGACGTCGCCGCCGACATCCACGTGCTCAACACCGACAACATGGACGTCATCATGAAGGACGGCTGGATTGTCGAGGGCGGCACCTTCGGCGAGGCAAACAAGTACAGCGCCTAAGCTACCGTTCATCGATGGCTTGATGTAAAACACAGTATTTGATTGCATAATGCAATGGAGAGGGTCGCTTGCGGCCCTCTTTATTGCTATGGGGTGCGTCGGTAAGAAGGAGATGACGGTGGATCTCAATAGGCTGATTCTGGGCAAGAGCTACAACTCTACCAAGGTCTTTCGTACCGCTCAGCATGTGGTTCAAGCCATCTTGCTCGGTATTGTCGTTCCGCTGCTTATCCTGCTGCTCATCTGGGATCTAACCGATAATCCCAATCCCGTTCCGGCCGTTGTCGTCATTGCCGGCTTGGTCATGCTGTGCTTCTTCTTCTCGTACATCTTTGTCGTTCCCGACGACCTCACATCGAGCGCAACCGACCGCACGCTCGCCATCGCTTCAAAAATATTCGCCTACACGTCGCGCGGCCTTACGCCCGAAGCTGCCCTGGGCGCCTCTAAGATCATCCTGTCCGAAACTATCGCCTCTGCCATCTGCTTTACCGACGGCAAGCAGGTGTTGGCAAGCTGGGGCGAGGACTCGGCAAAATGCCCCGCGGGCACCCCGGTGGTGCTGCGGACTACGCTCAACGTGATCAACAGCGGTGAGCAAAGCGTGTTCTCGCGCGATGCCTCGACCGAGACGGGTGGCTACTTTCCGCGCCTGCGCGCCGGTATTGTCGCGCCGCTTACCGTGCGCGGGCATTGCGTGGGCACGCTCGAGCTGTATTATCCCCATCTGAGCAGCATCGATATGCGCCAGACGGCGCTTGCCTCGGGCTTTGCCGACCTCATTTCCACGCAGCTTGCGAGCTTTGAGCTTGAGCGCCAGGACGAGCTTACGGCCCGCGTGGAGCTGCGCGCCTTGCAATCGCAGGTCGATCCTCATTTTCTGTTTAACACCATCAGCACCATCGTGTCACTCGTACGTACCGAGCCGGACAAGGCCAGGTCGCTGCTGATCGACTTCTCCAACTACTATCGTCAGACGCTTTCTGATTCCGATACGCTCACCACGCTCGAGCACGAGGTGGAACAGGGCACTCGCTATATCAATCTTATGCAGGCTCGTTATGGCGACGGCCGTCTGCGCGTCTCGGTCGATATCGACTTTGAGGTGCGCGATTGCATGGTGCCGCCGTTTATCTTGCAGCCGTTGCTCGAAAACTGCATCAAGCATGCGCAGCGCGAGACCGAGCCGCTTTCTATTCATGTTAGGGCTTTCGAGACCGATGACGGTTTGGAGATCATCGTCGAGGACGATGGCATCGGTATGAGCGAAGAGGTCTGCGCGCATCTGTTTGAACAACATCGCCTGGAGGAGCCCGAGAGCATTACCGCCGACGGCTCCGTCAAGCGAGGTTGCGGCCTGGCGCTCTTCAACGTGCTTCAGCGCATCCATTTCTTTTACGGAGAAGATTCCGGCATGCGCGTGAAGTCCCAGGAGGGCGTGGGAACGCAGGTCATCGTCGAGCTGAACGGCGAGCCGCATGAGCCCGCGCCGTTGACGGCGTAGCACGCGGTTGGATTGAGAGAAAAAGAGGGGAAGCACATATGTCCGAAGGCTGGAACATCTTGGTGGTTGATGACGAACCTCCCATTAGGGCTGAGCTACGCTATCTGTTGGAAAAGGATACGCGTGTGGGCCAGATTGCCGAGGCGGGCAATGTCACCGAAGCCGTGGAGTCGATTCTGTCGAACAAGCCCGACGTGCTGTTTTTAGACATTACCATGCCCGGTCGCTCGGGAATTGAGCTTGCCGAGACGCTGCAGAACCTAAAGACGCCGCCGGTGGTTGTGTTTGTGACGGCGTTTGCCGAGTATGCGGCTGATGCCTATAACCTCGATGCCGTCGATTATGTCGTCAAGCCGGTCGAGGACGCACGCCTGTCAAAGGCACTCGACAAGATCGAGGCAGCCTTGGGTGTCCGTCGTGTTATCCACGCTCCGCGCCAGCCTTTGCGTCTGACGGTGGACCGCGGGGGCAAAAAGGTGTTCATTCCCGCCGCAGACGTCTGCTACTTTGAGGCGCGTGCCGATTTTTGCAATGCCATCTGCGCCGAGGGAACGTACCTGATCAATGAGTCGATCTCTTCGCTCGAGCGTCGCTTGGTCTCCGAGGGCTTTATTCGCGTTCATCGCAGCTATCTGGTCAATTTGGAAGACGTGCACAATGTTGAGATTGGCTCCACGGGGTTGATGGAGCTCAGGCTTGACCGCGTGAGCTCGACGGTGCCGGTGTCCCGTCGTCGTGCCGCCGAGGTTAAAGCACACTTGGGGCTTGCGTAGACGGTCTGCGTGCCGTCGTTTACCATCGCAGGTTTGGCATGGGCGCGCGGTGGGCATAATGGGTGGCATCGAATGAAATCGAAAGGATCATTATGCCCGCGCTTATCACCCATCATCTGTTTGGCGAGGAAAGCATCGACCGTCTTCCGCAGGGCGTCATCACGTCCGATGAAGAGCGCATTGCCTTTATCTTGGGCAACCAAGGCCCCGACCCGTTTTTCTTTCACATTCTGACACCGCGTGTTTCCGACTGCACGCTGCTGGCGCAGGTCATGCATCGGTCGCGCATGTCTCGCCAGTTCGCGTGCCTGCGCGACGGCGTGTCGCATCTGCTGCCGCGCGACGCCAGCTTGGGTCGTGCCTTTGCGCTGGGCCTGCTGTCTCATTACGTGCTCGACCGCAACGCCCATCCCTTTGTCTATGAGCAGCAGTTTGGCATCGTGGAGTCCGATTCAGAGCTTGAGGATTCGAGCAGTCAGGTCCATGCCGTGATCGAGAGCGACCTGGATGTGCTGATGCTGCAGCTTAAACGCGATGGCGCTACGGTTGACGATTACCCGCCGGCGGGCGAGATCGTCACCACCGATCGCATCAATCGCGTGGCTGGCGTGCTGATGAGCTATCTTGCCGGACGCGTGTACGGCATTGACATTCCGGCGGGGGAGTACGGTGCTGCCGTTGCCAATATGCAGCGACTTTACCGCGCGATTGAGCCGGCCGGCTCCGCAAAGACGCGCGCGATCTCGCTGGTTGAGGGCTTGGTGCACGATTACTCGCTGCTCGACGGCCTTGCCCATCGCGTGACGACGGAGCTGCCCGAGCGCACCGGTAACCTGGGCCATCTGACATGGAAGAATCCCTTTACCGACGAGGTCTCGAACGAGAGTTTCCCCGAGGTCTTTGATCGCGCGCTGGTCGATTACGAGTGCACGGTCGCACGTTTTATCGAGACTGGTGACATGGATGCCGTGACCAGTCACGTCAACTACAGCGGTCGCGTGCTCAATGCCGATGAGGAGTTCGACCGCGAGGAATAGGGTCCGTGCGTGCCCCTTTGCCGAATCCTTACCGGCGGTTCTGGACAATTGGGGTACGATGAACTAACTGCATATCGGGCGAATACGAAGGGTCCCTGTCCATGAAATACACCAAGCTCGAGCGTAACTGGGTTATGTATGATGTGGGCAATTCGGCCCTTGTGCTGCTCAATACCTCGGTGGTGCCCATTTACTTTAACGCCATCAATACCGGCGCTTCCTCGGCCGACCTGGTGGTCGCCTGGGGCAATGCGCAGACGATCGCCTCGCTGGTCATCGCCATGCTCATGCCCATTCTGGGCGCGCTTGCCGACTACGCCGGCAACAAGATCAAGTTCTTCTTGGGCTTCTTCCTCACGGGCCTGGTGCTTTGCCTGGCGCAGGCTATCCCAATGTCCGCCATGGCATTTTTGACCGTGTACGTGCTGTGCACCATCGGCCTTAACTCTTCTATGACGTTCTACGACGCCATGCTGCCCGACATTACCACCGACGAGCGCATGGACGCCGTGTCCAGCTCGGGCTATGCCTGGGGCTATATCGGTTCCACCGTGCCGTTCGTCATCTGCCTGGCGCTCATCATGGGCGGCCCCGCTCTTGGCGTCCCCACCATGCTGGCAACGCGTCTGTCGTTTATCATCACTGGCGCCTGGTGGCTCATCTTTACTCTGCCGCTCATTCGCACCTATAAGCAAAAGTACGGTCGCGAGCGCGGTCCCGAGGACACCATCGGCCACATCGTGGGCGGTGTGTTCTCCGAGGTCGGACACACCATGCGCGAGATCGCCCACAACAAGACCGTGCTGGTCTACATGGTCGCGTTCTTCTTCTACATCGACGGCGTGCACACGGTCATTTCCATGGCAACCAGCTACGGCTCGGCTTTGGGCATCGATTCGACGCAGTTGGTGCTGGCGCTGCTCGTTACGCAGTTCGTGGCCTTTCCGTCCGCCATCATCTACGGCAAGCTCGCCGGACGCGTGGGCACGCTCAACATGATCCTGGTGGCCGTCGCCGCCTACATGGGCATTGTGCTGTTTGCCGCGTTCTTCCTAAAGACCGCCTTCGAATTCTGGGTGCTTGCCATTATGGTCGGCCTGTTCCAGGGCGGCGTGCAGGCGCTCAGCCGTAGCTACTTTGGCCGCATTATCCCCAAGGAAAAGTCCAACGAGTACTACGGCTTCTTTGACATCTTTGGTCGTTATGCAAGCGTTATGGGCACCTTCCTGGTGTCGGTCGTCACCTCGCTGACCGGCAACCCGTCGCTGGGCGTCCTTTCCATTGGTGTGCTGCTGGTCGTTGGCTTTATGCTGCTGGTCCGCCTGTCCCGCATGACTCGGGCGGCAGAGCATGCCGCATAGGAGCGAGCGGCTATTGTGCCTGTCCACGGTACTCTTTTGGGGTTATCCGCAATAAACATTGCGACTTGCGAGCAATGATTTGCCCAAGTGGGTATGATGGAATCAGCTAGGTCGCGGGGCGTCGCCTGTGTTTGGCGGCGTCCCGTTTTTGTGTTGCAGGGAGGGTAAGGCATGAACGCCACAGTCGTGATTCCAACGTATTGGGCGGGCGATGACGCTGCCTCCGCCCATTCGACGCGGCTCAACGCCGACAATCCCGGGCTGTTCGCTGCCTGGCTCGCGAGCCGGTGCGGCATCCCTTATCTCCTTTTGGTGGTCTGTCCCGTTTCTGCCACAGCCGATGTGTCGCTGCGCGTACACGAGATTGTCGACGCGCATCCCACGCTCAAGGTCACCGTCGTCACCAACACCCAGGCCTCGCGCATCGCAGACCGGGTTGCTCAGATCGCGCCCAAGGGTTCGGGCGAGTGCGTGAGCCTGCGAGGCTACGGTGCCATCCGCAACATGGGGCTGGCCTGTGCTGCGGTGCTGGGGCATGACGCGGTTATCTTTTTGGATGACGATGAGACTGTCATCGACGCCGACTTTATGAAGCGCGCGACCTATGCGTTGGGGCAGCAGACACGTCAGGGCTTGCCGATCTTGGTCAAGAGCGGCTATTTCTACGATCGCGACGGCTCGCCGCTGGCTCCCACGGACAAGGCGGGCATCTGCCATCGTTGGTGGACCAAGCGCATCGAGTTCAACCGTTGGATGAAAAAGGCGCTCTCGGGCACCCGCATCTCGCGCTCCAACTACGTGTGCGGCGGCCTGATGGCCCTGCACGCCCGCGCCTTTACGCGTGTGGCCTTTGACCCGTTTATCACCCGCGGCGAGGACTTGGATTACCTCTTTAACATGCGCATGTTCGGCTATGACGTGTGGTTCGATAACGAGTGGACCGTGCGCCATCTGCCTCCGGAGTCCGAAAAGCGCTCACCGCGCTTTATGCAGGATGTATACCGTTGGTACTACGAACGGGCCAAGTTGACATTCGCCGCGCATCAAAAAGAGCTCATTCCCGTTACGGCGGCATCGCTCATGCCCTACCCGGGCCCGTGGATTTCGCGCGAGCTCGACGACCGCGTACGCAAGACCGCTATGGTCCGCAGCGTGTTTACCCGCGAGCATGAGGGCTACCTGCGCATTTGGCGCCATGGTATCGGCGAGGCAAAGGCCTATGCGCGCCAAAACGCTGCAAGCTACCTACGTTTCCAGAGCTTTTGGCCCAAGATCATGGACGGGCTTTGGCGTGACGCACAACTGATCAGTATCCTGGAGGGGGCCGAATGATCGACCGCCGCGCCCAGCGCGATAGTTCAATATCAATCTTTCGCATCATTGCCGTTGCCTGCGCCATTTGCGTGCTGGTGTACTTTATTTTTGCCTTGGCGACCGGTATCGAGCCGATCGCCACGGTGATTGCCTGCGCGCTGCTGTGCATCTTTCTGTGCATCTTTATCTTTTTGACGCTCAATCCCGATTCGGTGCGCTCCCAGTACACCGAGGAGACGCTCTCGGTGGCCTCGGCCATGCTCGAGGACATTAAGGGCGGTCTGACGCAGGAGTCGGCGCTTTTGGTGTGCCGGCGTATCCTGCCCGAGACGCGTGCCATGACCGTTGCCATCACCGATGAGAGCAACGTGCTTGCCTGCGTGGGCGAGTTTGAGGAAAAGCTACTGCCAGATTCGCCCATCCACACGCTTGCCACACGCTACGTTATCGAACATGGCATCGTGCAGTCGTTCAACCGTATGGTGGATGTCGTGGGCTCGGACGGCTCGCACAACCAAGTCCCCGCCGGCATTATCGCCCCCATCAAGGTGGGCGATCGTACCGTCGGCACGCTCAAGTTCTACTACAAGACCCCGCGCGCCGTCGACCGTACCCAGTACGCGCTTGCCTCGGGCTTTGCCGAGATCTTGTCCACGCAGCTCGCCATCCACGAGCTCGAGGTGCAAAAGGAACTCACAGCGCGCGCCGAGGTGCGTGCGCTGCAGGCGCAGATTAACCCGCACTTCCTGTTCAACACGCTGAACACCATTGCATCGTTTACGCGCACCGACCCGCTGCGGGCCCGCGAACTGCTTCGTGAGTTCTCATCGTTCTATCGTGCCACGCTCGACAACTCGGGATCGCTCATTCCGGTCTCGCGCGAGGTCGCACAGACCAAGCGCTACCTTACCTTTGAGAAGGCCCGCTTTGGCGAGGACCGCGTGCTTGCGACGTTCGATGTGTCCGAGGACGTGGAAGATACGCTGGTGCCGGCGTTCGTGATCCAGCCGATTGTCGAGAACGCCGTGCGTCATGGTATGGGCGATGACGACGCCCTGAGGATCGACGTGACCGTTCACCAAGACGGCGAGGATGCAATCTTGATTGCCGTGGCCGATAATGGCGTGGGCATGGATGAGGGTACCGCCGCCAGACTGTTTGACGAGCGTTCTGCCCGTCCCGACGCCAGCTCTCCCCAGGGTGGCGGCGCCGGTGTGGCCATGCACAATATTTCGGAGCGCATCCATCGCTTTTATGGGCCGCACTCCTATACGCGTGTCGAATCGGCGCCGGGCAAGGGCACCAAAGTGCTCCTTCATCTTGATTTGTCAGAGAGCATCTTCGACATTCAAGAGTAAAATAAAAGGCTACGGGCTCAACGTCATGCGACGGATGCCCGGCGTAGTTAGTTGACGAAAGGTTTTATCCCTATGCTGCGTGCGATGATTGTGGATGATGAGGCGCCGGCTCGCTCGGAGCTTCGCTTCCTGCTCGAGCAAACGGGCAAGATCGGCACGATCACGGAGGCGTCGAGCGTCCGCTCCGCCATCGAGATGCTTATGGAAAGTCGCGTGGATGTCGTGTTTCTCGATATCTCGATGCCCGGTGCCTCGGGCCTGCAACTTGCCGAGGCGCTGCATAAGCTCAAAAATCCGCCGGCGATCGTGTTTGTGACTGCGTATAGTGACCATGCGGTCGAGGCATTCGACGTGGATGCCGTCGATTATCTGATGAAGCCGGTCGAGGAAGCTCGCTTGGATCGCGCGATCGAGAAGGTCATGCAACGCACCAAGCCGGTTACGGACAGCAAGGTGACCATCGAGCGTATCCCGGTGGAAAAGGGCGGCCGCAAGGTGCTCATTCCCGTGGACGACATTCGCTTTATCATGGCCAAGGACGATTACTCCTGCATCTATACCGTCGATGATCGCTTTTTGTCGACGACCTCGCTGGCGCAGTTTGAGGCCAAACTCTGCGACTTTGGCTTCTTCCGTGTTCACCGCCGCTATATCGTCAACTTGGCGTGCGTCACGGATGTGGAGACGGTGCCCTCGGGCGCCATCCAGCTGGGCATTACGGGCGTCGACGAACGCGTGCCGGTTTCGCGCCGCCGCGTCGTGCCGCTCAAGAAGGCTCTGAGTCTCTAGCACACTGGCCCCGCAGCCCTGTAGACCCATCGTCTGCGGAGCCGTGGGGCCTTTTTGTATGTATCTGCCGAATCGTTTTTTGCGGAAGGGATCCCATGAACAGTGCAAGCGCCAAGCGTATCGACATCATCTCGGACACCCACGGCTATTTATCGCCTGCGCTCTTGGATGAGCTTGAGGGCGCAGACCTGATCATCCACGCCGGCGACCTCACGTCAGAGATGGACTACGAGCACCTATGCACCATCGCCCCCGTTCGGGCCGTACTGGGCAACAACGATTACTACCGCGACTACGGCCCCGATGTAGACCGTCTTGCGCTCTTTACCTACGAAGGCCTCAAGTTCGCCGTAGCCCACTACCGCGAAGACCTTCCGGTGGGATCCGTAGACGTAGCCATCAACGGCCATACCCACGTAACCAAAGAAGCCCAAGTGGGCCGTTGCTTAGTCCTCAACCCGGGCAGCGCCAGCTACCCCAGAGGCACCCGAGGCCCCACCATGGCCAGAATGCTAGTAAAAGACGGCAAGATCCTAAGCACTAAGTTTATTGACCTAGACTAACCGCAACAAAAACGGGGGATGTAAAACCGCATCTCCCGTTTTTTATGAGCCAAAGGCCGAGTTTCAACAAGAATAATCAGACCAATCCCACCGCGGAGAACGGGGACCTCGAGCCGCGGAAGCGGCGAGGAGCAAGAACTGTTTGGACAAAGTGACGGCAGGGAGGGTCTCCGGGGCTGAGGGCGGGGGTTAAGTTTGTCGCGAGTTCCGCACGCAAAGGAAAGCACTTAATGTGCTTTCCGTCTTGCGCAGGACTGTAGAGCAGCAAACTTAAACAGCGGGCGGCCCGTTCTGGGAATCTGCCCCCGCGCGCAGAAGGGGATTCCTTTTGCCAAAAAGGGACAGGTTTATTTTGGTGGGTTATTCATGCTTGAATTTGAAACATTCCGTTCGGTCAAAGCGTATCTATGGTGAGGGCCTCATCAAGAATCATTAACGTCACCGGGAGGTGATTATGGAAGAACGGGCATTTAGACAGGCGGTCGAAGATCACCGGGATGTCGTGTTTCGGATCGCATTGACGTACCTGCGCGATTGTGCCGACGCCGACGATGTTGCCCAGGATGTCTTTCTTAAGCTGCTCAAAAGCGATACGCAATTTGAGAGTTGGGAGCATCTTCGTCGCTGGCTTATCCGGGTCACGATCAATGAATGCAAATCGCTCTTTCGAAAGCCATGGAGGCGTGTGGAGGATATTGAGAACCTGGCCGATTCGCTTTCGACGGCGCAGGAGGAGACCAAGGTGGTCCTGTCAGACGTTATGCGACTTCCGGAGCGATTCCGCGTCCCCATCGTGCTCTATTACTATCTGGGTTTTTCGACCTCAGAGATTGCCGAGTTACTGCATGTGCCAGCCGCGACCGTTCGAACGCGTTTAGCTCGCGGTCGATCGAAGCTCAAATTCATCCTAGAGGAGGGCGACCGTGAAATCTAATCAAATCAAGCAGGCCTTCGAGTCCATCCAAGCCGATAGCGATCTTGCCGATCGCGTTCTTAATGCAGCTGAAGGCGAGCCGCTTCGCAAAAGGGGTCATGCTAAGCCCCTCTATGTTGCGGTTATCGGGTGTCTTGTCGGAGTGTTGGCGACCGGAGGGGTCGCCTACGCCGTTATCAATTCCAGCTATTTTGCCTCAGCCTGGGGAAACCACGGCAACGGGGATTCCATTACCTGGACAAACGGCGGCTCATCGGGGACTAAATATACCTACACCAGAGAGTTTGGTGATGGCATCGCGCCCCAAAGCCTGGAGGGTGCAGTCCAGGAGGTTAATCTGTCCGTCGAGGGCAACGGCTATACGCTCGATATCCATGAGATGGCAATCGACCAAAACGGCTGCGGTGCTGTGACGTTTACGCTATCCAATCCAAATGGTGTTAACTACTACAAGCCGGCAGCAGAGACTGGCGAACTTGTTCTCTATGGTGAAGAAGAACAAGGCATCGGCACGCCCGGCATGAACTTCGGCGAGGAATGGGCTGACACACGCTGCACCATTGATAAGGACACATCAAGCGATACTGTCATTAATGGCACGATGTACTTTGCTTCTATGGATCGCGAGCGAGGTTTTCAACATGCGGTCACCTGGAATATCTCGTGGACCGAGGGCGAAGGCGAGGATGCGAAGCCGTTCGAGGCATCGACGCCCGAGTTTAGCGTTGGAGCGTACGTCGATACAAAGGAACTCCGCTCCGATGACTCGCCTCTCGAGATCAGCCCGTTTTCTATCCAGACACACATCGATGATTTGGGCATTGACGCAGTCACGAAGAAGTTGACGGTTACCTACAAGGATGGATCGGAGCAGATTATCGAAGGTGACGACGCAGGGGCGTTCAACTTATATTTTTCTTATACGCGCAATAGCGGAGAGAACATCTGGGTGCCAACGAAGTTGATTGATGTCGACCAAGTGGTCTCAGTAACGCTTGAGGGCACGAGGTGCACGTCAACAGGAGAGACCGAAACGGAAGAGTCCTTTACTATCGTCTATTCGTAAGGTCTGAGGCCGCTTCCTACTAGGGGAAGCGGCCTCTTTTGCGTTAAATGGAAACGCCGCCGATTTCCATGCGACAGATGAGAGCAGATTACCGCTGGAGCGCGACGTTTCCCCAGATAAAACCGACCAAAATAAACCTGTCCTTTTTTGGCAGGTAACGTTGCCCCGACGAGCGCATCGGATTCCCGGTCCGGGCGGCCGCCCCCGCGCACAGAAGGGGATTCCTTTTGTGTAGGCTTTGCGGAAATATGCTCATTTTGGGATACGCCCGGCGGCGTGGTCTGTTGACGGCACAGCTAACGCCACGTATCCTATCGAACTGCGTGTTTCGTAGGGGGATGCTGACCCCTCGATTCAAGCCGTTGCACTTTACAGAAAGCTGGAATCATTCGAGAAGGAGTACGCTTTGCCTACTATTAACCAGCTGGTTCGCCAGGGCCGTCGTTCCGTGCCCAAGAAGTCCAAGAACGCTGCTCTGCAGCACAACTCCCAGAAGCGCGGCGTGTGCACCCGCGTCTTCACCACGAGCCCCAAGAAGCCGAACTCGGCTCTTCGTAAGGTTGCCCGTGTTCGCCTTGTCAACGGCATCGAAGTTACTGCTTACATCCCGGGTGAGGGCCACAACCTGCAGGAGCACTCCATCGTGCTCGTCCGCGGCGGTCGTGTCCGTGACCTCCCTGGTGTCCGTTATCACGTCATCCGTGGCGCCTACGACGCTGCTCCGGTCCAGAACCGTATGCAGGCCCGTTCCAAGTACGGTGCTAAGCGCCCTAAGGCTAAATAAGCCAGATAACGTTTTGATACTTTCGCCGTGTGCCGCCTAAGCGCCGCACGGTAGACACTTAAGGAGATTTCACATGCCGCGTCGTGCAGCAGCTAATCGTCGTGAGGTTCAGCCTGACGCCGTTTACAACAACCGCCTGGTGACTCAGCTCATCAACAAGGTCCTTCTTGACGGCAAGAAGGCCACCGCTGAGCGCATCG
>JBKTBE010000062.1:0-12002 GCA_046883645.1 Collinsella sp.
ACCCCGAGCCCCGCGGCGCGGGCCCGCCTCACGGCGAGGGACCCTATGTTGCGGAACTGGTCGACGACGACGAGCGTGCCGGCGGGCGCGGAGGCGAACAGCGCGTCGAGCTCGGCCTCCCTGTTGCGGACGGGGGCGCTGGCCAGCACCTCCCCGTCGCGGTCGACCAGGCAGGCCCAGTGCGACGACTTGCCGACGTCCAGGCCGAGAACGGCCGCGGGTCTGGTGGATGGCGCTTTCACGGTGGTATCCTTCCGGTAGTCGTTCGACCGGATGGCCTCCCCCTCGGCACTCACATTACCAGCCGCGGCGCCTGCCCGGCACTTTCCTATCAGCCGTCGGGGGCGGCGCGTCCCGCGCCGGCAGCACCCAACTGGCCCTCTCGGGGGCAGGGACGTTCGGCCGTGCGCGGGCGCCCGGTCGGCGGCCCGTTCTGGGCGCGCCTCAATCGTAGCCCGAGACGGTCCCGGGCTGACAATTTCGACTGTAATGGACGTTCTTAAATGACTAGTCGAAAGGGACGCTCTTGCCGGCACTTGGGGACAGTCCCTAAGTGTCGGCAGATTGGGACATTCCTTTGCAAGATGGCGCTGAAGATTGTCCCCGACGACTAGTCGTTTAAGAACGTCCCCAACGACTGGTCGTTTAATGCATCAGTTTCTGTCGAGTCGGTGCTTCTTGCGGGTTGCCCGTATAATGGTTTGCGTATGAACCGCAACCAAGGAGTTCCAGTTTATGGACCAGAGCCTTTTTAAATTCGACCTGATCGCAGAGGACCCGACGACGCATGCGCGCGCCGGCGTGCTGCACACCCCGCACGGCGACATCGAGACGCCAATCTTTATGCCCGTGGGCACCAAGGCAAACGTCAAGGGCATTCCTACCGAGACGGTCAAGCAGCTCGGCGCCCAGATCGTGCTTGCCAACACCTACCACCTGTCCATGCGTCCCGGCGAGGACACCATCGCCGAGCTGGGCGGCCTGCACAAGTTTATGAACTGGCACGGCCCTATCCTCACCGACTCGGGCGGTTTCCAGGTCTTCAGCCACAACGATGCCGTCAAGCTCACTGACGAGGGCGTGCGCTTTATCGTCAACGATTACGACGGCCGCCATGTGTTCTGGACGCCCGAGGACAACATGGAAATCGCCATGAAGCTCGGCTCCGACATCTGCATGCAGCTCGACCAGTGCCCGGGCTATCCCGCCACGCGCGCTTACGTTGAGCGCGCCGTGGAGCTGTCGAGCATGTGGGCCGAGCGCTGTTATAAGGCGCATACCCGCGATGACCAGGCGCTCTTTGGCATCGTTCAGGGCGGCATGCACCTGGACCTGCGCCTGCGCTCGCTGCGTCATCTGGAGGAGTGCGGCGACTTCCCCGGTTACGGCATTGGCGGCTACTCGGTGGGCGAGGACCACGAGACCATGTTCGAGACCTTGGCACCGCTCGTAAGCGAGTACATGCCCAAGCACAAGCCGCGCTACCTGATGGGCGTCGGCAACCCCACCACCCTCGTGCGCGGTGTGGGTGTGGGCATCGACATGTTCGACTGCGTGCTGCCGACGCGCACCGGCCGCATGGGCACGGCGTTCTCCAGCGAGGGTCGCCTCAACTTCCGCAACGCGCGTTTTGCGCACGACGATGGTCCCATCGATCCCACCTGCACCTGTCCGGTGTGCACGGGCGGTTACAGCCGCGCGCTCATCCGTCACATGGTCACGCAGAAGGAGATGCTCGGCGGCATTTTGCTGTCGATGCACAACATCTACTACCTGCTCAACCTTATGCAGCGTGCTCGCCAGGCCATTATCGAGGGCCGTTACGGTGCGTTTGTGAGCGACTGGATGAATAGCCCTGCCGCGGTGGATTACTAAGGGCGACAGACACGCTTGCAGAGCGTGGGCAATGGCAAAGGCTGAGCGGCAACCGCTCGTCACATTTGCTGATACCGGCTGCGCGACCGCTGACCGATAGCTTGCAAGCACTTGATGCATCGTGGGTACCATACCGAATAGTTGATGTTCGGGCGGGTGTTTGGCGCATGGCGTCGACCCCGCCCGCTTTTCTTTTGGCTCTGTTAGACCAGGATTGACATACATGTGTCCCCACGGTGCCATATCTTTGACCCCGTAGACCGCGATGATGGGGGCAGCATGAACGCCGAAGACCTGGTCCTCAACTTCAAGAAGGGCATGGCGAACCTCAGCAAGACCGAGCGCCGCCGCGCTATCGAGTCCGTCAGGGACGTGATCCGCGCGGCGGCGTTCGACGACGCGGCCGGCTCCGCCTGCGAAATCGAACGCTGCCCGCGCTGCGGGTCCGCCGCGGTCGTGAAGAAGGGCAAATCGAAGAACGGCGAGCAGCGCTACCTCTGCCGGGGCTGCGGCAGGACCTTCGGCATGGGCAGCGAGCGCATCCTGGGGACGAGCAGGCTCCCGAAGGAGACCTGGATGGCCTACGCCGAGTGCTTCGTGCTCATGCTGCCCCTGCGCGAGTGCGCGAGGCGCTGCCGCGTCTGCCTCAAGACCGCCTACACCATGCGCCACAGGCTGATCGAGTGCCTCTCGGCCTACTCCCCCTCGTTCAGGGTCGAGCGGGGCTGCGGCTGCGAGCTCGACGAGACCTACTTCCCCGAGTCGTTCAAGGGCAACCACGCGAAGGGGTCGTTCACGATGCCGCGCCCCTCCCGGCACCGCGGCAAGCAGGTGCACAGGCGCGGGCTGTCGCGCGAGCGGATCTGCGTCATGACCGGCGTGAACGACTCGAACGAGACGTTCCTCGAGGTCACGGGGCGGGGCGCCCTTTCGAGGGAGCGCGCCATGGACGCGCTGAGGGGCCGCATCGCGGCCGGCTCGGTCGTCGCGACCGACAGGGCGGCCGTCTACGTCAATGTCCTCGCGGAACTCGAGGTCGCCGCGCACGCGGCCTACGACCCCAAGGACCGCTCCGGGGGAACCATCAACCGGATCAACACCGTCCACTCGCTCCTCGGCGCCTTCATGGAGCCGTTCAAGGGCGTGTCGACGAAGCACCTCGATGCCTACCTCGCCTGGTTCAGGTGGTGCCGAACCTTCATGGCGACCGATTCCGGCGCCGCCGGGCGCACGGTCGCGCGGCAGCTCGCGCACGGCGTCTGCAGGAGCCGCGTCCGCGACATGTTCAACGTGGAGCCGCCCTACATGGACTACTGGGCCGCGCCCGCCGCATAGAGGCGGTAGAATGGTCGCACCGCGATACACGAGGAGGGGTGAGGCCATGCCGTCGAACATGCCGGCCACGACGATCCGCATCGACCCGGAGGTCAAGAAGGAGGCCACGGCCATCCTGGACGAGCTCGGCCTGTCCATGTCCACCGCCGTCAACGCGTTCCTCAGGGCGCTCGTCCGGGAGGGCGGGATGCCGTTCGAGATGAGGGTCAAGATGCCGGCGCCCGACGGGGAGACGGCGAGTTAGCCGGCAGGTCGGCATGTCAATCCTGGTCTAACAGAGCCTTTCTTTTTCTCGATAGGAGTACCCATGATTAAGAATGAGAACGTCGAGGGCGAGCCTGCCTACGACGAGACGTACCGCCGCGGCCCCGTGGTCATGCGCGGCCCCATGATTCCTAAGGACAACACCTACGCCAACCTGCTGGCGCCCGAGGAGTCGACCGACTGGCTGCATGCCGATCCGTGGCGCGTGCTGCGCATCCAGGCCGAGTTTGTCGATGGTTTTGGCGCGCTGGCCGAGCTCGGACCCGCAGTGACCATCTTCGGCAGCGCCCGCACGCCCAAGACCGATCCGCTCTACAAGGCGGCGCGCACCGTCGGCCGTAAGATTGCTCAGCGCGGCGTGGCGGTTATCACCGGTGGCGGCCCCGGCATCATGGAAGCGGCCAACAGGGGAGCGGCGAGTGTCAACGGCAAGTCAGTTGGCCTGGGCATTGAATTGCCGCACGAGCAGGGGCTCAACAAATATGTGAACCTCGGTATGGACTTCCGCTACTTCTTTGTGCGCAAGACCATGTTCGTCAAATACAGCTCGGGTGCCATTGTGTTTCCCGGTGGTTTTGGTACGCTCGACGAGATGTTCGAGGTGCTCACGCTGGTGCAAACGCACAAGGTCAAGCGCATGCCGCTTGTGCTGGTAGGCAGCGAGTACTGGCAGGGCCTATTCGACTGGCTTAACGGTCCGGTGCTGGACGCCGGTATGATCAGCCCGCTCGATCCCGAGCTCGTGCACATCACCGACGACCTCAACGAGGCCGTCGACATTGCCCTGAGCGGGCTGATGTAGATCAATCGTGCTCACGCGACATGAATACGCATGGCAATCTGATGTTATCTAACATCAGATTGCCATTTATATTGGGTATACTGGTGTAAAAGACGAGGGCGAGGAGGTCGCGTATGTCTACTGCAACGGTTAAGCCTACGACGGTTCGCATCGAAGAGGGGCTCAAGGAACAGGCGACTGAGTTCTTGGATTCGGTCGGCCTCAGCCTCAATTCCTATCTCAATCTTGCCGTTCGGCAGCTGGTAAATCAACGAAAGATTCCTTTTGAGATTGTAGGAAGGGCGGAGGTGCCCAGCGAGGCGACGAGGCGTGCCATGGTGATCGCCGAGGCTCATGAGTTGGGGATTTTGCCGGACGATAGCCCGTCATTCAATAACGCTGATGAGCTTATGTCATTCCTCGATGAGGAATAGCGATGTTCGAGATTAAAGTCGAGGCTCAATTTAAGGTGGACTACAAACGAACGATGCGCATGCATCCGCAGCTAAAAAGTGAGTTTAAAGCGGCGGTTGCAGAGCTTGTGGCTCATGGGTCACTTCCGGCGGAGTATGGCGCCCACGAGCTCTCAAACCCGGGCGGAAACTACAACGGCCACATCGATTTCCACCTATCCGATGGCCTGGTCGACGTGGTCGTTCTCTACCTGCCGCATAAAACCAATCCGGTGATTCGACTGGTAAGAATGGGTTCGCATCAAGAGTTATTTCAGGGCCCACTGAGCTAGCCACTCACTTCTAAGTTGCGGTGAAATAGGGATTGATTTGCGGCTTATAAGCCAAAAACAGTCCCTATTTCACCGCAAGTGATGGAGATGTTCCGTCTGTTGACGCGGCATCTGGCTTTCCCTTGTGGCTGACTTCGTCTAAGAGCTCCGCTGCGATCTCGCTGTTTTTGAACCTGATGCTGCAGTCTTCGTTCTTTGGGAAAGCTAGCAGCGGGATCGTTCCGTACCAGACAGTTTCTTCGTCAAT
Organism: Collinsella sp.; assembly: GCA_046883645.1. Taxonomy (GTDB): domain Bacteria; phylum Actinomycetota; class Coriobacteriia; order Coriobacteriales; family Coriobacteriaceae; genus Collinsella. The sequence continues at coordinate 5,248 of JBKTBE010000062.1, forward strand.
TATCGCTGCACACAAACGTCCTTCTGCTCTGATGGCATACTCGACGTTCATTTCGGCCAAAGTCTCTTTTGCATCTTCACGCGGAGTCGAGGCAAGGTAAATCTCAAGGGCAATCCCTCGGGCAGCGGCGCCTTTGATTGCATCGCCGAGCTTTGCAAGGCAGGCGGCAGATACGTAGGGCGCGGCAATGAAGATGCTCTTGGCGGCGTCGACGATGTCTTCAACCAATGTCTCTACGGCATTCGCCGGCTCTATGAGAATGTTTTGATCGGGCTGCTCGCCGCTTCCGGTCACGTAGACTTCGTACCCAAGCTTGGCGTACGTCTTGAGTCTCTTCTGGTACATGCGGGCGAGCATGGGTATCGACAAATCAACGTAGTCGAATATCTCAACCCGCTGTTTGCCGTCGTAATTTCTATGCAGCCTTCCTGCCTGTTGCGTTACGCTGCCATCCCAGGCTATCGGCGTCGCAATAAACAAGTTGTCGAGATATGCAAGGTCGAACCCCTCGCTCAGAAGGCTTTCGGTGTCAACGATGATTCTGCACTCGTGCTCAAAGCCGGGAAGCTTGCTCAGTATCGCCTTCCTCTCTTTAGCATCGATTTCCCCGGTGAGGAGGATGGGCTCGTGTCCGCGGTCGCGAAGGAGCCTGCAAAGCTCCTCGGCATGCTTTTTCCTTTTTGAAAGCACAAGTGGGTGTCGACCGCTTGATGCGGCTTCGAGGGCATCGTCGACAATTAGTTTGTTTCTAGCTGCATGCGCGCACAGAAGGTCGAGAATCTGATTGAAGCTTGCACCGGGCTCGTAGGCCGGTAGTCGAATTCCGGTAAAACGAGGCCGTACGATGCGCTGGATGCCCTGCTGGATCGCTTGCGTTTTTGGATCGATGACATAGCGAAGCGGTCCGCAGAGCATGGAGAGTGCCCGCGTAAGACCGTCGGAGCGCTCGGGCGTTGCGGAAAGGCCGTATACGTATTTGGCCGGGGCAGACTTGAGAACAAGCTCGAGCTGCGGCGCGGCGGCATGGTGGCATTCGTCGCAGATAATGAGGCCGTAATTGCGAACAAGGTCCTTAACTATTGGCTCTCCGGTTTGGCGGTCTTTGCCAGACAGCGATTGAAATGAAGCGACGTCGATGAGGCCACTTACGGCGGTCTTGCCTCCTCCAATTTGCCCGATGATCGGAGGCTGCCTCTTGCTGATTCGTCCTTTTGGGGTTCGGACGGGTTCTCTGTTGTCCGTAATGTCGATAAATCGCTCGAGCTGGGATTTCCATTGGGTTATGAGTGCAGTCTTGGGAACGATGACGAGCGTTGGAAGACCAATGGCGGCAATAAGATAAGCCCCGATGACGGTTTTACCGAAGCCCGTCGGCGCGGACATGATTCCATCTTCGTACGAGAGCATCTGGTCAGCGGCGATTTGCTGTTCAGGGCGAAGGGCGCCTTTAAATGTCATCACAATTTGATTATCGGATTGGCGTTCGTCTAAATAGTGGGCAGTAACGCCGGTTTCTTGGAGCAGCTGCTCAAGCTTGGTTTTGCAGCCTCTGGGAATCGCGACGCAGCCGCCTCTAAGCTCACTGAGGTCTATGAGCCGCGGTTTACCGAATACTGATTGATGCATAGATTGCGCGCGGAAGAATTCCGGGTTGGCGAATGTTGCGAGCCCGCGGATTTCCATTTGAGCCGCTGGACTCAGAGACTTCTCGGGGATGTACAGCATATCGGCTTGTGTGACGGGCAGCGATGAGGGAAAGTCTCGCGATGTGAGCGGTAGCCGCTTTCGTGGTTTTTGGGCATATCGTTTGGTTTTGTTTGCCACCGCAACTGTTGCTAGCCCGTGTGGGTTGTTTCCAGTTGCCTCGATCAAATTATGCACCGTCGAGCGCGGAATCAGCTGGATTTGGGACAGGTAGAGCCATTGGTCGGGAAAGGGCTCGAATTGCTCGTCTACAAATACGCTGTTTCCTTCACGTTGTGCCTTGCCTTGAAAGGGAAGTGCGATGAGGTTTCCAAAGCCTCCATCGGGGATAGTGACCTGAGCGGGGAGCATTCGATCAAAGGCCTCGAACGTGATTGTTTTATTAAGCGCCGCGGCTTCGGTTATGAGGTAACTTCCAAACTCTCTGGCAGCCTTTGCGTCGATTGGCTCGAGGAAGAAAAACCAGATGTGTGCGCCGTTGCCGGACCTTGAGCGCTCAACGGCGGCGTTAATGCCCCGTCGTTTTGTAACAAGCCGTACGGCATTTGTTGCCTCTTTCCAGTCCGCTTTGTCAAAATCGATGACGAGAGCTTTCGTGTTGCAGTTCCTGTCGAGCACATATTGCCCGAGGACGTCACGGAATCGGTCATCGTTGCCTTTAAAGTGAGCAATGATTGCGGCATCGCTTAATTCGGGGAAGATGCGATTGCCGCATTCTGCGCATTTGACTCTTTGATGGGCTGCTTTGGGGCAAATTCCCGACTTCCACTCGTTTGCGCAAGCGGGCGTATAGCCGATACCTCCGTCTTTTCTGCGATATCCATGAGCGTAAACATCTTTACGTCCGGTAAAGAGACTGCGAAAGAGCTCGAGTTTGTCACGTGCTGGGCTCGCGCTGGTGACGATGCCCTCGATTCGCGCTCGTTCATCGAACAAAGCGCCAGCTTCTTCCCACTCTTCAAGTGTGGCGTAGCGTACGTCTGAACCGTTGTTGCAAATGACGATTTGTCGGTGTGGGTCCGAGGTGTGCGCGATCGTCTGATCGTATTTAAATTGTGCGGTCCCAAAGAGGGCGTATTGATGCATGGTGTTGCCCATTTGAATGCCGTCCTTGTACTGGAGTTGTTGAGACGAGGGTACGGCATTGCGGCTTTTTGGGATATCTAATTTCGATTCAAGTTCGCTAATGGCGAGGGATTATTCCGCGAGCGGCTTTCGGTCGATGTCAAAGCGCGCGACGGCCCTTGATAACCAGGATTTGCGGTCATGTGGGTAGCCGGAGGCATACAGAGCGGGCTTCATTCGGACCCGGTGGGCAAAAAATGGCAAATATGAGTACTGTTGTTTGGTTAGTACCATATCATTTGGAAAGTATTTAAGACCAATTGGCTGCGATTTGATATATCCAACCCCCTTACCACGACGATTCGGTACTTTATGGCGCTTGAAATCGGTGAAAGCGGGCAATTTCAGCAAGATTTTGCTGTTACTAAAATTGTGACAGTACTCATATTTGCCATTTTTTGCCCACTGGGTATCGTCGGGGGCTAGTCGAAGCTCCCTCAAACAGCTGGGAATGCGCCGATCGCCAGCATATCTTGCATATGGATGGCGCAGCAAAAAAGTTGCGGTGGAATAGGGTTTGATTGGCGGCTGATGAGCTAAAAACAGTCCCTATTCCACCGCAAGTGATGAAAGTGCTCCTAGCGGGTGGGCTGGTAGCGGGGGCAGTAGCTGATGGCGATGGCGTCGACGCCTACGTGGGTGGCGATGGTGCACCCGATGGGGCCGGTGCCGGCGTCTACGTAGTTCTGGCCCGCGAGCGCCTGGTTGACGAGCTCCTGCTCCTCGGCGGCGCCGGTCGTGAGCACGCGCACGCTTGAGCCCGGGTGCTCGTCCAAAAACGCGAGGCAGTCTGCCATGGTGTTGGCGACGATGCGCTTGGCGCCGCGGCCCTTTTTGATGGCCTTGATCTCGCCCGACTGCCACTCCGGCGAAACGGCCAGGCGAATGTTGAGCATCTGCGTCAGCTGGCCGGCGAGCTTGGGGGCGCGGCCGTTTTTGACCAGGTTCTCGAGCGTTCGGGGAATCAGCAGCAGGTGGGCGTCGGGCAGGGTCGCGCGGATCTGTGCCTCGGTCTCGTCCAGGCTGCGGCCGTCCTCGCGCATGGCGAGCGCGTACTCCACCAGCAGGCCCTCGGCACCCGAGCCGGTGCGCGAATCGATGCAGCGCACGTCGAGCTCGTGGGTCTCGGCGACCAGGCATGCATTGGAATAGCAGGCGGACCACTCGCTGCACAGCGAGATAAAGATCGCGCTGTCGTGGCCATCGGCGCGCACGCGGTCAAACAGCGCCTTGAACTCGCCGGCACTCGGCTGCGAGGTATGCGGCAGCTGCTCGGAGCCGGCCATGCGGGCGACGTACTCCTGGGCGGTGATCTGTACCTGGTCGAGCAGGTCCTCGCCTTCGATAATCACATGCAGCGGAATGACGTAAATGCCGAGCTCTTGGGCGCGGGCGGGGGAGATGTCCGACGTGGAGTCGGTTATGATGGCAAAAGACATAATTGCACCTTTCGTTGGGGCGCGGCAGCGCCGCCTTCTGAGAGCAAAGTGCGACAAGTATAGTGGAGTCGTTCCACATTTATAGGTTCAATTGTTGAATAGTCAACAGTTTGAAGTGTCGGTGTGGAAATCGTCAACTGGGGAAGAGGGATGCCGATGGAGGCGCTGGAGATATGCAAGCGGCCGGTCGTGCTGTTTGATTTCGATGGCACGGTGGCAGATACGGGTCGAGCGGTGATGACCTCGACGCGCAAGACGTTGGCCGCGCGCGGGTTTTCGGAGACGCAGATGGGTGATCTGCGCCACATGATCGGGCCGCCCCTGTGGAAGAGCTTTCACGACTTTTACGGCTTTTCCCGCGAGGAGTCGCTTGTGGTGGCCGACGAGTACCGCGCCTTTTTTGATGAGCTGGGACCGGAGGAGTACCCCGTGTTCGATGGGATTCCCGAGCTGCTGGATGAGTTGGCCGCCCGGGGCAAGCGTATGGCCGTGGCGACGTCACGCATGGAGGCCAAATGCATCGACATGGTGCATGAGCTTGGTCTTTCTCAGTTCGAAGCCGTGGTTGGCATGAATCCTCCGCAGGGGCGCGAGACCAAGGCCGATTCGGTTCGCGATGCCCTGGCGGCGCTCGGCGCGACGGCGGACGATGCCGTGATGATCGGCGATCGCTTTAACGATGTGGAGGGCGCGCACGCGATGGGCGTGCCGTGCATCGGCATCTATTCGGGCGCGGCGGCGCCGGGTGAGCATGAGGCGGCGGGTGCCGATGCAGTGGTGCACTCGGTGGCCGAGCTTGCTAAACTTTTCTCTATCTAGGAACTAAATGTGAGGGGCGGGTACGCTTGCCGCTCATTGGTAAGGAGGCAGTCTATGAATCAGGTGGAGCAGAGCGTCGCTGAGTATGTCGACGAGGTCTGGGAAGATGTCGTCGCTGATATCGAGCAGCTGGTGAGCTATCCGTCCGTGGCAGTTTCTGCCGATGCAGAGCCCGGCGCGCCGTTTGGCCGCCCGGTCCGTGACGCGCTCGACTGTGCGCTCGGCATCGCGCAGAAGCTTGGCTATCAGACGAGCGACGACGAGGGCTATGTTGGCATTGCCGATATCCCTGGCCGCGGCGACAAGCAGCTCGCGACCATCTGCCACGTGGACGTGGTGCCCGCCGGCCCGGGCTGGAACACCGACCCGTTTGCGCTGGAGCGTCGCGAGGGCTGGCTGCTCGGCCGCGGCGTTATCGACGACAAGGGTCCGGCGGTGCTGTCACTCTACGCCGGCGCCTATCTGCTCAAGCACGGCATTACCCCGCGCTATACTTTCCGCGCGCTGCTGGGCTGCGATGAGGAAGTGGGCATGTCCGACGTTCACCATTATCTGGAGAACCACGCAGACCCCGACTTTTTGTTTACGCCCGATGCCGAGTTTCCGGTCTGCAATGCCGAGAAGGGCCAGTTTGGGGCGACGTTCGTGAGTCCCAAGATCGACGGCGGGCGCATCGTGTCGTGGAGCGGCTCCGAGGCGAGCAATGCCATTCCGTCGCAGTCCATCTGCGAGCTCGCGATTGCCGCCGATGAGCTGCCGGCGCCCGTTGAGAACGCCGACCGCCTGGAGATCACGGCGCTTGATAACGGGCATGCGCAGATTTTCGCCCACGGTATTGGTGGCCACGCTTCGATGCCTGAGGGCACCATCAACGCCGTCGGCCTGATCGTGTCGTATCTGCGCGAGGCCGAAGACGCGTTTGGTGCACGCGACGAGCGCCTGCTGACGCCTGCCGAGCACGAGTTCGTCAAGTTCCTGGCCTTTGTGCATGCGGATGCCTATGGCCGCGGCCTAGGTATCGATGCGACGAGTCCGGCGTTTGGCCCGCTTACCTGCAACGCTGGCGTCATCCGCGTGGCGGATGGCCATATTGAGCAGGTCGTCGACGTGCGCTTCCCCGACAGCACGAGTGCCGATACCATCCGCGAGCAGCTCGATCCGCTCGTGGGCCGTTTTGGCGTGACGTGCCGTGTGGGTCGTGCGAAGGTGCCGTTCTCGGTCTCTGCCGACGATCCGGCCGTGAAGGCGCTTATTGATACCTATAACGAGTTTACGGGCAAGCATGCTGAGCCCTTTGCCATGGGCGGCGGAACGTATGCGCGCAACTTTGCCCGCGCCGTGTCGTTTGGCCCCGAGGAGACCGGCCTGGAGCTGCCCGCATGGGGCGGCCAGATGCACGGCCCCAACGAGTGCGCCAACGAAGAGCAACTCAAGCAAGCGCTCAAGATCTATATCGTGGCAATCCTCAGGCTCAACGAACTCGAGCTGTAGGGCTTCCTCTATATTCTAATTGGATACAAACTTGCATAACGAGCCCGGTGCTTCGGCCCGGGCTTTTTGCGTCACTTGGGGACGCTCCTTTTGTGCCGGAAGAGACGATATGAGCAGGACATAAAACATTGAGAGCCCCTGCTGCATGAAAGACCGCGGATTAGGCCGACAATGGTG
>JBKTBE010000063.1:0-11876 GCA_046883645.1 Collinsella sp.
GCCGGGGTTGAAGAGCCACAGACCAGGATGCTCCTCGCTCGCTTCGTTGACCTTGATGTGCGTGTGACCGTAGACGAGCGCGGAGCCCTCGGGCAGCGCGGGCGCGTGGTCGACGCTGTTGTGCATACCGGCGCCAAAAACGTGGCCGTGCGTCAGGAACAGCTCGCGGCCGTTCTCGTCGAATAACGTGGCATAGTCGGCCATGGTGGGAAAGTCGAGCACCATCTGGTCGACCTCGGCGTCGCAGTTGCCGCGCACCGCGATGATGCGGTCGGCCAGGGCGTTGAGCAGCGGAATCACGCGCTTGGGAGCGTAGTCGCGCGGCAGGTCGTTACGCGGGCCGTGGTAGAGCAGGTCGCCCAGCAGCACAATGCGATCGGGCTGCTCGGACTCGATGGCGGCGCAAAGGCGTTCGGTCCAATATGCCGAGCCGTGGATGTCGGAGGCGATGAGGTATTTCATGGGGAGATCCTTTCGAATGGGGTTGATGGGGGCTGAATACGGGGTCCGGCGGATGCGGAGCCCATCTGCCGTGTTACTCGAATCGCAGCGCCGCGCTCTGAGCCGCCTGCATCACGCGTTGGAGCGGCACGCCATGTTCGCGGGCAAGACGGGCGCAATCCTCGTACTCGGGAGCCGCGCGCTCGCTGCCGTCGGGCAGGGTCGCCACCTTAACGGATACCTCGCCCCATGGCGTCGTTACGCGCTCAAAGCGGCGTGGCAGGCAAACGCGTTCCATCACCTGGCGACGAATGGCGTTGGTCGTGGTCTCCAAAAAGATAATCGTCTGCAGGCGCTCGATATCATCGTGCGAGCAGATTACCTGCAGCTGCCAGCCGGGGCGGCCCTTTTTGCAGTAAAGCGGCAACCAATGCACCTCGCGGGCGCCGGCCTTGCGCAGGCAATCGGCAGCGTAGGCAAGCACCTCGGGCGACGCATCATCGATGTCGCACTCCAGTTTGACGATAGTTTCGGGCGCATCAGTCTCGCGAGACAGCGGGGATGTGCTATCGCATTGCATACGGTCTGGATCCTTTCCGCGCGGGCTCGTTTTGTTCACCCAAACGCTAGCACATCGCAGGCTGCGCGAGTGTGACGGCGCGTGATGAGCGCGATTTTCCTTGTCGACAAGAAACCGACACTCCACCGCCCCGGCCAAACATGTCATTATTTGCAGCTTTTGGAGGCTGATGTACATGTATTGGAGCAAGCGAGGCCGCGCCGCGCAGCCTTTCCAATCGATTTCGAGCTCCGGCGCGCGCGGCGTGTTGAGAGCTGCAACATTACAATGGAGCGGATTCGCCAAATGCAAAGGAGTCGCCATGCCCGCATGCCCGCTGGTCGATTGCCACACCCACACCTCGTTTTCGGACGGACATGCCTCGTTTGAGGACAACGTTCGCGCCGCTGCTGCGGCCGGTTGCCGCGTCATGGTCTCGACCGATCACCTCACCCTGCCCGTCAGCATGGACGCCAACTGCGAAATGCAGGTTGTCGAGGGCGACTTACCGGCACATCGCCTGGCATTTGAGGACGCCCGCAAGCTCGCCGCGCAGATCGCGCCGGAACTCGAGCTTATCTATGGCTTTGAATGCGACTGGTACGAAGGTTGCGAGCCTTTGGTTGAGCGCTGGTCCCAGGGCGCCGTCGTACGCCTGGGCAGTGTGCATTGGATTGGCAACCCAGGAGATATTGCGGCAGGCGCTGCGGGCACGACGGGAACGGAGGACGTCGCTCGTCCCGATACGCCCGATTCGTGCTGCGGTTGGATCGACGACGACACCAACCTGCACGTTTGGGAAAACTTAGGCGTGCGCGGCGTGTGGGAGCGCTATGTCGATGACTGGTGCCGCGCCTGCGAAAGCCCGCTTAACTTTGATGTGATGGCTCATCCCGACCTGGTCATGCGCTTTTCGAAGGAAGGCTTTGCACCCGATTTTGACCCCGCACCGCTCTGGAAGCAGATGGCAGAGTGTGCACACGACACGGGCCGCCGCGTTGAGGTCTCGACCGCCGCGCCGCGCAAGGGGCTCGACGATTACTATCCCGCGACCGGGCTATTGCGTTGCTTCGCCCACGCCGAGGTACCCATCACCTTTGGCTCGGACGCACACCGCGCCTGCGACATCTGCTGGAACATCCGCGAGGCCCAGGCCCACGCTTACGACTGCGGCTACCGAACCTTCGACATCCCCCACCCCAACGGCGAATGGGAACCCACACCCCTCGACTAGCCATCCCTTCATAAGTTGCGGTGGAATAGGGATTGTTTTGCCTGATGAAGCGCTTAAACAGTCCCTATTTCACCGCAACTTCCATGACCCCGTTACACCAACAAAGACTGTCCCAAACGACTAGTCGTTTAAGAACGTCCCCAATGACTAGTGGCGGCGGGCGTTGAGTTCGCCGGCCAACTCGTCGAGGGTGATACCGTAGCGCTCGAGCGTCACGAGCAGGTGGTAGACCAGGTCGCCGGCCTCGTAGCGGATATGATCGTGATCGTTATCCTTGCAGGCCATGATCACCTCGCTTGCCTCCTCGGCAAGCTTCTTGAGCAGCTCGTCCTCGACGTCGGTCAGCAGACGCGCGGTATAGCTCTCCTGCGGCGATGCATCACGACGACCGTGAATCACCTCGGCCAGACCTGTCAGCGTCTCACCGATATTTCCATCCTGAACGTTTGCGGTGCGCACACCCATGGTTCAATCCTTTCTGGTGGCCGAGCGTCTAATCGAGCGCCCGCCCTACGCGAGTTTCTTAAAGAAGCAGGTACGGTTGCCGGTATGGCAGGCCGGGCCCGGCGAGTCGACCTTGACCAGCAGCGTATCGCTATCGCAGTCGGACCAAAGCTCCTTGACCGCCTGCATGTTGCCGCTCGTCGCGCCCTTGTTCCAGAGCTCCTGGCGGCTGCGGCTCCAAAACCACGTGGTGCCGGTCTTGAGCGTCAGCCCCACCGACTCCTCGTTCATCCAGGCAACCATAAGCACCTCGCCGGTGTCATACTGCTGAACCACACAAGGAATCAACCCACGGGCGTCGTACGTAAGATCAGACGCTTCTATTACCTCAGTCATCATTTCTCCCAAGCAACAAACGAAATCCCACAGGTCGGCGAGGGTTGTCCAGGTGCCCGAGATTCCGAGCGACAAGCCCGACGACGCGTACTTAAGTACGCGAGGAGGGTTGGAGCCAGAAGGTCGGGTGCCTGGGCAAGCCGCAGCGCTAAAAGTCCAGCCTCACAGGGATGCCCTGCGACGCCATATACTCCTTCACCTGGCGAATGCTGAACGTCCCAAAGTGAAAGACGCTCGCCGCCAGCACGGCGTCGGCCTCGCCCTCGATCACGCCCTCGGCAAAATGCTCGAGCGTACCCACGCCGCCGCTTGCGATCACCGGAATCGGCACCGCGCGCGCCACGGCACGGGTGAGCGCCAGGTCAAAGCCGGCCTTGGTGCCGTCGCGATCCATACTGGTCAGCAAGATCTCGCCGGCGCCGCGACGAGCCGCTTCCTCGGCCCACGCCACCGCGTCGATACCCGTGGCGTTGCGACCTCCCGCGGTAAAGACCTCCCACTTGTCGGCACCCGGCTCTCCGGGCAAACCGACGCGCTTGGCATCGATCGCCACGACCACGGCCTGACTGCCAAAAGCCGCGGCAGCCTGGCTAATCAGCGACGGGTCACGCACGGCCGCCGAGTTGAGCGACACCTTGTCGGCACCGGCGGCAACCATGGTCCGCATGCCCGCCAAGTCGCGAAAGCCGCCGCCCACGGTATAGGGAATAGCGAGCTCCTCGGCCGCGTGCGCCGCCATCTCGATGGTCGTCACACGGTTGTCACTCGTCGCGGTAATGTCCAAAAATACGACCTCGTCCGCACCTTCGCGGTCGTAGGCGCGCGCCAGCTCCACCGGATCGCCCGCATCGCGCAAGCTCACAAAGTTGACGCCCTTGACCACACGGCCGTCCTTGACGTCCAGGCAGGGAATTACGCGTTTGGTAAGCATAGGCTACTCCTCCCCTCGGGCGGCGGCCAGCGCCTGGGCCAGCGTAAAGTTGCCCTCGTAGAGCGCGCGACCGGTAATGGCACCCTCGATGGCATCCCCGCCCACCGCGGCAAGCGCACGGATGTCGTCGAGCGTCGAGATACCGCCCGAAGCCACGACGGGAAAACCCGCGACCTCGGCCACATGGCGATACGCCGCCACATCGATGCCCGTCTGCATGCCATCACGCGCGATGTCGGTATACACCAGATGCTTAAAGCCCAGCTCGGAAAGCTGCGCCACGGCGTCGTCGAGCGCCACGCCCGCGCCGTCACGCCAACCGTTCACCTTGACCTGGCCGTCGCGAGCGGCGATGTCGGCCACGAGCAGCTCGCCAAAGCCTTGGGCTGCCACCTCAGCAAAACCCGGCTCGGTCACCAGCACCGTGCCCAGCGCGATGCGGCGCGCACCGTAGCCGGCCAACTCGTCGATGCGCGCGAGCGAGCGGACGCCGCCGCCCACGTCCACGGACAGACCGTCGACGCCGCAGATGGCCTTAATCGCCGCCGAGTTGGCAGCGCATGTGTCCTCGTCCTCGCCAAAGGCAGCGGACAGGTCGACGACGTGCACCCAGCTTGCGCCCTGCTCGGCAAACGAGCGAGCAACGGCCACGGGGTCGTCGGAATATACCTTGCAGCGGCTGCGGTCGCCACGCTCCAGGCGCACGACTTTGCCGCCGATCAGATCGATTGCGGGAAACAGGATCATCGGCCAGCCTCCTCGACGATGTTGACGAAGTTCTTAAGGATGCGCTGACCCAGCGCGGAGGATTTCTCGGGATGGAACTGGCAGCCCCACACGTTGCCATGGCGCACGATGCACGGGAAGCTCCGCGTATAGTGCGTGCGCGCCAGCACATCGGCGTCGTCGGCCACCGCATAACTGTGGGTGAAGTACATGTTGGCACCCTCGGCAAAACCAGCAAGCAGCGGATCGGCCGCGCCGGCGGGCGTCATGTGCACCTGGTCCCAGCCCACGTGCGGCACCTTCAGGCGGCTCGACTCCAAGCGTGTGCACGAGCCGCGCATAATACCCAGGCCATCGACCCAGGGGCCGCCGGCCTGCTCGGAGGTGTTGCCGTCGGCAACCGCACCCTCGTCCGCAGGCACGCCCTCGTTGCCGCGCTCAAAAAATAGCTGAAGGCCCAGGCAGATGCCGAGCAGCGGAGTTCCGGCGGCAACGGCATCGAGTACCGCGTCCGCCTCGCCGCTCTGGCGCATAAAGGCAATCGCATCATAGAACGCGCCCACGCCCGGGATGACCAGGCCGTCGGCGTTGCGGATCTGCTCCGGATCGTCCGATGTGCAGGCAGCGGCACCGGCGCGCGCAAGCCCGCGCACGACGCTCGACAAGTTGCCCTTGTGGTAGTCGACCACCACGATCTTCGGTTCGCCCACGCGACCCTCCCTTATCTCCTTCAAAACCTGCCAAAATAAACCTGTCCCTTTTTTGGCAGGTTACAGCGATCCCTTGGTGCTGGGGATGCCCTGCACGCGGGGATCGAGCTCGCAGGCGTGGCGCATCGTGCGGCCCACAGCCTTAAAGGCAGCCTCGATAATGTGATGCGAGTTGCCGCCCGCCAGCTCGCGCACGTGCAGCGTGAGCTTGGCGTCACGCGCAAAGGCGTAGAAGAACTCGACGGCCAGCTCGGTATCGAAGCTGCCCACGCGCTCGGTCGGCACGGGCAGCTCGCAGTAGGCCTGCCCGCGGCCCGAAATATCAACAGCAGCCACCACGAGCGTCTCGTCCATGGCGATCGCCGCGTCGGCAAAGCGCGTAATGCCCGCCTTGTCGCCCAGCGCCTGGCAAAACGCCTCGCCCAGCACAATACCCGTGTCCTCGACGGTGTGGTGCGCATCGACCTCCACGTCGCCCACCGCGTGCACCGTCAGATCGAACAGACCATGGCGGCCAAAAGCGTTGAGCATGTGGTCGAAAAACGGCACGCCGGTCGAGATATCGCACACGCCAGATCCGTCCAAGTCGAGCTTTACGACAATGTCGGTCTCGCCCGTCTTGCGGGTTACCTCAGCATAGCGGTCCATCTACATCTCCTCCTTCACCAGCGTGGCAAACGCGGCCAGCACCTCGTCGTTTTCCTGCGGGGTACCCACGGTAATACGTAGGCAGTCCGCGAGCCCCGGCGCATAGCTAAAGTCGCGCACCAAAATCGAATACTCGTCGCGCAGACGCTCGCGCACGTGCGTGGCATGCGGCGTGCGCACGAGCACAAAGTTCGCCGCACTCGGCCATGCCTCCACGGGCAGACCCTCGGCAGCCATTGCGCGCAGGGCGCACAGCTCGCGCTCGCGCTCGGATGCAACCTGTGCCACCACGGGCGCGTACGCATCGCGGGCACGCACGCAGGCAAGCGCGGCGGCCTGGCTCAGAACGTTAACCGAATAAATCTGGCGAATCGCCGCGAACACGTCAATAACCTCGGGCGCCGCGATCACATAGCCCAGGCGTGTGCCGGCGGCGCCAAACGCCTTGGACAGCGTGTGCAGAATCACCAGGTTGGGATGCTCGGCGATAAGGCCTTGCGCCGTGGTGGCCGCGCCAAACGAATCGTCGGCAAACTCAACGTAGGCCTCGTCGACCATTACCATGCCGGGGCACGCATCGCACAGGGCCGCGACAAAGTCGAGCGGCGCCACATCGCCCGTGGGATTGTTGGGCGAGGTCACGATGGCCAGGTTGCACTCCGGCGCCGCGGCGAGCACGGCTGCCTGGTCGAGCTCAAAGGTCGCCGGATCACGCCACACGTCGCGCACCTCGGTCTGACAGAGCGACGCAAAGAACGCGTACTCGCTAAAGCACGGCGGGCAGTTGAGCAGGGTCCGCCCCGCGCCGCCAAACGCCAGCAGATAGTTATAGAGCAGCTCGTCGCCGCCATTGCCCACGCAGATGCTCTCGCGCGTCACGCCATGCCAAGCGGCCAGCTCGTCGCGCAGGTCGTTGGACATGGGATCGGGATAGCGGTTGAGCGGCGTAGCGGCGAGCGCCGCGTCAATCGCCTCGCGCACGCCGGCCGGCACGGGATAGGTGTTCTCGTTGGCCGAAAGGTTGATGCGCGTGGGCGTAAAGTTGGGATCATAGGGCTCAATGCCGGCCAAGTAGGGCTGGACGAGCTCCTTCATGCGGGGCGTCAGCTCGGCCATATTAGGCCTCCTCGCCGGTCGCGCCAGCGCTATCCGAGCCTGCAGCCGCCAGGTCCACGCCCTCGGCGACCGTCACGGTCGTATCGCCCGGCCAGGCGACCTTGGTCAGGTCGGCTGCAGCCAGCGACTCGGCACTCACGGCATCCTCGCCCTGCTCCAGCACGCGACGACGCAGGGCGGCAGAGAGCGCGTGCGCCCACAGGCCCTCGGCCTCGGCCAGGCGCTGCGTAGCGGGAGCGTCGGAGAGCAGACCCTCGGGCGTATAGCAAATGACGCTCGAGCGCTTAACGAACTCTTCGACCGAAAGCGGGTTGGAGAACATGGCCGTGCCGCCGGTCGGCAGCGTGTGGTTGGGACCGGCAACATAATCGCCAAGCGGCTCGGAGCTCCAAGCGCCCACAAAGATGGCGCCGGCGTTGCGAATGCCGCCAAGCAGGCCCATTGCATCCTTGCAGTGCAGCTCCAGGTGTTCGGGCGCCACGGTGTTCACGGCCTCGACGGCGGCAGCCATGTCGGCGGCCACCACGATGGTGCCTTCGTTGTCGAGCGAAGCGCGCGTGATCTCGGCACGCGGCGACTGCGCCACCAGGATGTCGATGCCAGCCTCGACCTCGCGCGCAAACTGCTCGTCGCAAGTCACCAGATAGCAGGCTGCCAGCGGATCGTGCTCGGCCTGGGCCATCAGGTCTGCCGCGACCACCATAGGCTTGGCCGTGGCGTCGGCCAGCACGCAGACCTCGGAGGGACCGGCGACCATGTCGATTCCCACGTCACCCGAGACGATCTGCTTGGCCGCGGCAACAAAGGCGTTACCCGGTCCGGTGATTTTGTCGACGCGCGGAATGGTCTCGGTACCATACGCAAGTGCGGCCACGGCCTGAGCGCCGCCCACCATATAGATCTCGTCCACGCCGCCGAGCTTTGCCGCGGCGAGCGTGTAGGGACTGATCAGGCCGTCTTTTTGCGGCGGGGTCACCATAACCACGCGCTTGACGCCGGCGACCTTGGCGGGAATGGCGTTCATGAGCACGGTAGAGGGATACTGCGCGCGACCGCCCGGCACATAGATGCCGGCCGCCGCGAGCGGGGTCACCTTAACGCCGAGCATCGTGCCGTCCGCACGCGTGGTAAACCAGCTCTGCTCGACCTCGCGCTGGTGGAACTCGCGAATCTGGCGCGCGGCCTTCTCGAGCGCGGCGACAAAGGCCGGATCAAGACCTTCGAGCGCGGCATCGATCTGCTCTTGCGGCAAGCGGAAGCTCTGCAGCTCAACGCCGTCAAAACGCTGGCAGTAATCGCGCACCGCGGCATCGCCGTTGGCGCGCACGTTGACCACGATATCACGGGCGGCGTCGACGATGTTTTGCGGCAGCACGCCCTTGCGGTTGAGCTGGTTGGTAACGAGACGCTCACCGGGAGCAAGCTTGATGGTCTTCATATCGGTATCCCCTATCGGTCGAGGTTGCGTTTGAAAAACGAGAGGCCGGGCGGCGGCGCCAGTCGACCCGCAGCCCGGATATGGGGGGCGCCCGTGCGTGCTCGCGCTATTGTGCCGAGCCCGCGACGGGCTCAAAATGCTTGTCCTTAACAGCAGCTGCCAAGCGATCGGCCAAGTTGCGTACGCGCGGATCCAGGCGCGCGGCACCTGGGTTGACGAAGAAGCGGGCCGTGCAGTCCATGATGCGGCCGGTGATGACCAGGTCGTTGTCGCGCAGGGTGGCGCCCGTGGCGGTAATGTCCACGATGCGGTCGGTCATGCCGACGATGGGTCCCAGCTCGATATTGCCGTGCAGCGAAACGATATCGGCATTCACGCCGCGCTCGGCATACCAGGCGCTCGCGATGCGCGGGTACTTGGTGGCCACACGAAGCGACCCGCGGCGGGCGTAGTTGCGCTCGGCCTGGCCAGCGCGCCACGCGGGCTCTGCCTCGATAAACGTGCACAGGCCGTAGCCCAGGTCGACCAGCTGCAGCAGGTTGAGGTCGGCCTCGATGAGCGAGTCCCAACCGCAGATACCGCAATCGGCACCGCCGCAGCCCACAAAGGCGGGTGCGTCGCTGGGACGCACGATGACAAACTCGATATCGCCGACCGCGCCCTCGCCGGCACGCGCGTCGCGACCTCGCACGATCAGGTGACGACCGGGGTCGCGCAGTTCAGAGACGTCTAAGCCCGCTGCCTCGAGCACGTCGAGCGTATCGGCCTTAAGCGAGCCCTTGGGCACGGCAATGCGCAGCGGGCCCTCGGCGCCACGGCCCACGGCGTGATCGCCGTCGGAAGCGGCGTCCTCGGCCGAGGTGTGCGCTGCCTCCAGACGCTCGAGCGAAAAGGCAAAGCCCGCCGCCGGCACCTCGATGCCGTCACCAAATGCGCCGGTAAAGATGGAGTCGTAGCGTCCGCCCGAGCCAACGGGATCGGGCAAGCCGCCGGCATAGGCCTTAAAGACCAGGCCCGTGTAGTAATCGAAAGAGTTCATGATAGAGAAGTCGAACGACAGCACCTGGGCGTCCTCGGGTGCCAGGCCCTTGACCAGGGCACGCAGCTCGCGCGTCAGCGGCGCGACGATACCGGCGGCCTCCAGCAGCGCGTCCACACGGTCGAGCACCTCGGCACCGCCGTGCAGACGCGGCAGCTCGCTAATGGCGGCCTTGACGGCATCGGACTCGACGCTTGCCGCCACGCGGGCATCGAGGCCCACAAAGTCGTTGGCATGCACGCAGCGCAGGGCCTCGGCAGCCAGTTCACGATCCTCGCATACCGCGAGCAATTCCTTAAAAGGACGCACACTGCCTGCGATAATGCGCGCATCGGGCAGCGCCAGCTTGCGCGCGGCCTCGGCCACGAGCGAGACGATCTCGACATCGCCCGCGATATCGCCCGCGCCGATAAGCTCAAAACCCAGTTGCGTAAACTGACGCGAGCCGCCGGCATTGCGCTGGCACTCGCGAACCACCGGTGCTTCGTAGCGAAGGCGCAGGGGCAGGTCGGCCGCGCGCATGCGGGTCGAGACCAGACGCACGATGGGCAGCGTGTTGTCGGGACGGACCACCAGCAGGCGACCGTCGTCATCAAAGAGCTTAAACGGCGTATCCGCAATGCGGCCGCCTTCCTCGAGCGAACCCTTGTCCTCGAGCAGCGGCGTCTCGACCGGAAGGTAATGATGCTCCCTGAAGCAGCCCTTCACCGTACATGCGATCTCTTCGCGCGCCTGAGCCTCCTCGGGCAATATGTCCCGGAATCCCCACGGTGTGGCCGTCATCTGGTGAGCCTCCTCATGCTGTGTTTCATATAGAGCAGAAGACCGGCATAGCTCCGCCGGTCTTCTGAGTACTTTAGCATACTAGAGTGTTTGCGGGGAAAATCCATCGCAGCCGCTCACGCCGTATTCATTTGGAAACATAGGGCAGATCGCCGCAACCCAAACCCGCCTAGGCGCCAATCGCACGACGATACTCTGCCATTACCTGCGCATCGGCAGCTGCGGGGTCGGCGAAATAGCGCCCGTCATAGGTCTCGGCCGAAACAACTCCGCGATAGCCGCGCGCCACCAGCCTATCCAGGTCGGCGCGCATATCGCGGTCGCCGTCACCCCAAGCAAGATGCGTCGTGCCATCTGCCGCAACATCGACAAAATGCACGTGGGCGACATCATCGCCAAGCAGATCGAAATAATCGTCGATGGTATCCCCTGCCACCGCCATAGCGCCCAAATCCAGACACGCCTTAAGTGCCGGATGATCAACTGCCTCGATCATGCGCTTCGTGTCGGCCGCCGAGTTCACGATCATCGACTCAACCGGCTGTAGGGCCTCGAGCACCAGTCGCACGCCGCGCTCTCCCGCATGCTCGGCAATCGCACGCAGCATCGAGGCGCTGCGACCCCACGCGTCCTCGATCGGCTCGTTCAAAAATGCCCAGCCGCTCGAGACCATGACCTGCTCGGCTCCAAGTTCCGCCGCGATATCCACAACGTTCTTAAAGTACGCGAGCGTGCGAGCGCGCGCCTCATTCCCGCGCGCCGCGATATTCCACGGCTTGGGGTTGTTCTGTTCGGGACAAAGCCCCACAATCCGAATCCCATACCGCTGTGACAGCTCCTGCACCTGCTCGAGCGAATCGTATCCATGGCAATCGACATACAGATGCATCGCCCCGGTCCAAAGCTCGCAACACGTGTAGCCCGAGGCCGCTGCCGAAGAAAAGAATTCCTCAAGGTCAAAATAACGATGGCTGATATTCATGACGGCAAGCTGGGGATAGCTCATAATTACTCTCCAACCCAAGCGAGGCCCCGTTCCATATAGGAGCGAGGCCCGATTACACAAACGTTATTTGCTCTTAGTAGTCGAACTGGTGATAGTAGCGACGGTAGTTGAGGTTGTGCTTGGTGACCGTCTCGTAGTAAGCGGCAAGGCGATCGGTGATCAGCGAGGAGAGGATCCACGGGGAGACGATGACGCGGAACTCGTCGTCAAGGCCGGGGATCGCGAACTCGGCGGTATCGATGATGTTGATGTCGGTGTCGCCGGTCACGCCGCGGGTCAGGAACGCGCGGGCGCGCTCGTCGAGCTTGCGGTTCTCGTCCTCGCCCATGAACAGGAACACGGGGACGCCCGGCTCCACGAGCTCGAGGGTGCCGTGGAAGAAGTCGGCCGAGGTGATGTAGCGGG